>CAYXXB010000018.1:0-22541 GCA_964468955.1 uncultured Clostridia bacterium
AATCCGAAGGAGTTTACAATGAAGTAAATGACTAAGGGTTGCCTCAGTGCGACACTGTATTGCGCAGCTTATAAACAGAGATAAATATTTTCCAATATTTGTAACTATTGCATTATAAACTATTTAATGTGTATTTTCAAGGGGTTTGATAAAATTTATTCAACTTTATCTTCGTTTTCGCCGCTTTCGGTTTGCTCCGCCTCCGCAACGGGGGTCTGTTCTTCCTCAGGTTCTTCCCCTTTGCTTTGCTTGCCGACGTATACGGGAATTATATGAGGATAGAGTTTACCGCCGAGCTTTCTGTCAATGGCAAGAACTATGCACAACGCACAGGTTGTTATTACGCACCATATTATATCCATCATCGTGTCGTGAAGCCCGATATCGAGATAACCGCCGGGAATAGTCGCGATAGCGTTGCCCTCGGCGTCATACATAATTGTGTGGTCAATGCCCGTAACCTGCCACGTGTGCAGATTGTCGGGGCTGGGCGCGGACGGGTCTGGGTACATAATGAAAGAGTGAATGTGGTCGACGATTGTGTCCTGCTGCATATCGAAGCTGGAAAATAAGCTGTCGCAAGCGTATTCGTAAATTTCCCAGATAACGGAAAGCAGCATACAGAAGCCTATGCTGAATACAAGATATGCGACAAACTGTTTCACGGTTTGGGGTTCGCCCATGAGCGATTTTACTACGCAGAAGCCGAGAGTTGTGAAAAGTAACCCCCAGCACGCGTGAAGTATGTCGTCCAGCATGGGTATTATCGTATAGAAATTATAGCTCGCGCCGAGGAAGCAGAACGTACAGAACACGAGGACGAATAACGTATAAGGGAAAGGCGAACGAATCCTAAGGTTGTGTTCCGCAAGATAGAAAATAGGCACGATAACAATATAAGTAAACCCGATAAGGCAGTCTCTGCCGTGTCCGATTACCGCAAAATAAATAATCGAACCTATGCAGAACACAGCGTAAAGCGCCATAAGCACCGCCATCGGTATATTTGTTTTATTGCGCTCGAGAAAATATCTCCAAAGCGATTGCTTTCGTTTGTTCTTAACCATAATAATTTACCTTTAGTAATAGGTTGCCACGCTTTCCTCGGGGGGAAGCGGTTGGGTTTTCTCTATTTTTTCCGCAATTAAAACGGGTCCCTGCTTGCGGTATACCGCGCTGTATTCGTAACCCACTTCGGCAGTGACGTAAAGCCAATCCTTAGTTGCGACGTTTGAAATAAGTCCTTTAGTCTTTAACGCAAACCCGTCGTAAGCAATGTCCGCTTCGCAACAGGTCATAATAAATCTGCCTATTACTATACATCCCGCGGGTACTTTTTTGGAAACCGCCGCCATACCCTTGAACGCAACTTTTTTACCTATATACTGCTGAGGGTTTTCGGAAAGGTCGCGGTAGAAAAACGCAAAATCCCTGTCCTCGATTTGTATTATCGGCGCGTTGATATCGAACGGAAGCGGGTCTTCTATTTCGTCGTATTCCGCTTTTCCTCCGACGTACTCGTACACGATATCGGGTCGGCGGGAAATGCCGCGCACGATTTTGTGGAACTCTTCCTTTTCGTATTCGCCCTTGAAGCGGTTGAAAACAACCATTTGCGTCATCTGCACTTTATCGAAAACGAGCTGGCGCATATTCTGATTGTAATTTGCGAACGTTTCCGCGTGGAAGAAGGTCATAATCTGATTTATAACCCAGCTTTCGGGCATCGCGTCGAAAAACTGCTGAAGCATCCACATTCCGTTATACTCCACGACAACCCTTTTTGCACGGTGCTTTCTCGTAAGGTATTCCAGCGTTCCTTCGTTCAAATCCTCAGCCGTATCCAAATACTCGATTGCAACGTTTTTAACCGCGAATTTTTCGGGTTCGTACTCTTCTTCACCCTCCTCGCAGACGAGAAGCAAAGTGCGTTCGCCGTTTTCCATTCGCGGATCTTCCAGCGTTTCCTGTATGAATTTTGTCTTTCCCGATTCCAAAAAACCGAGAAAAAGATAAACGTTAATTTCCGTCATAAAAAGACCTTTATGTACTACAAGTTAACCCTCTGATTAGAAGCAAGCAGTTCAAGGCGCGGGATTACCGTCCCGTACTTGCACGGCACGCAGTACGACAGGAGTGTACAATGAAGTACACGACTTAGACGGCACGGAACGCAACACAGAAATGCGAAGCTTATAATCAGAGAAATAATTCTTTCAGTTCTTCTTCGTCGAGCTTACTGCCTATAACACACAATCTGCCCGTGTATTCCGCACTTCCTGCACGCACGTTGCTTTCACCCGGCACGTAGTCGAAGTGAAGCCATTCGCCGTTTTCTCCGCAAACGATACCCTTTGCGCGAAGCACGGTGCCGAAACGGACGGAATCGGAAAGCTCGGAAAGTATTGCTTCGAGTTCATTTTTCGTGAACTTTTTGGAAGTTTCCACACCCCAGCTTGTGAACACATCGTCAGCATGGTGATGATGGTGATGATGTTCGTGTCCGTGTTCATGGTCGTGGTGGCAGCAATGGTGTTCGTGTTCCTCTTCCTCGTCGTGGTCGTGGTGATGGCAATGGTGTTCATGCTCCTCGTCCTCGTCGTGGTCGTGGTGGCAACAATGGTGTTCGTGTTCCTCTTCCTCGTCGTGATCGTGATGATGACAGTGGTGTTCTTCTTCGCGCATAAGCTTTTTAAGCTCTTCCTCAAGCGTTGAAGCGTGTTCCATTGCGTCGAGTATTTGTTTGCCGTCCAACAAGTTCCAAGCCGTTGTTACTACCGTCGCGCCCTCGTTGTGTTCTTTTACAAGCTTTAAAGCGGTTGCAAGCTTTTCCGCGCTCGCAACGTCGGTATGACTGAAAACGATGCACGCGGCGGATTCTATCTGGTCGTTGAAAAATTCGCCAAAGTTCTTCATATACATTTTGCATTTATTCGCGTCCACAACAGCCGTGAGCGAATTGATTTTGCAGTTTACAAGGTTGGCGCTCTCTACTGCGCGGACTACGTCCGAAAGCTTGCCTACGCCCGACGGTTCTATTAATATTCTGTCTGGATTATACTGCTCGACAACCTGTTTGAGCGCTTCGGCAAAGTCTCCTACAAGCGAACAGCAGATACAGCCCGAATTGAGTTCGTTTACCGTAATACCGGCTTCTTTCATAAATCCGCCGTCCACGCCGATTTCGCCGAATTCGTTCTCAATCAGAACGAGCTTTTCGCCCGCGTAAGCTTCCTTAATAAGTTTTTTAATAAGCGTGGTTTTACCCGCGCCGAGAAATCCCGAAAAAACGTCAATCTTCGTCATAATAATTTACCTCGTATTTTATTTACGGTTATATTTTCCATATTATTTTAATCGTATTTTTCCCAAATGTCAAACGGGCTAACCGCTAAAAACAAAATCGCGCAAAATTCACAAATGCTCCCGCGCATTTTACTGCGGAGAGCATTGATATTAGCTTAAAATTTTCTATATTGCTTATGTGCGCAAGAAATTAAAATTTACGAGAACTTTAATATGTCAGTCTGCGGAACGAGCCGTCCTCTTTATGGATAACGATTCTCGCGTCCTGATTTTTAGCAGTTTCTTTTGCGTACTCTATAGCTTCCGCCTGAGTATTGAACAGCTTTAACGCCTTAGAGCCTCCCGCCGCTTTTACCTGCCATCTGTTATCTTCTTTGCGTTTGGAAATGTGATATGTCTTGGTAGCGGGTTTATCGTCCGTTGTTTTCTCTACTGGTTTTGAAGCGGGCTTGGCTTCCGCTTTCTTTTCAGCGGGCTTTGAAGCGGGTTTCGTTTCCGCCTTCTTTTCCTCATAAGCTTTTTCTTTTACGGGTTCAGCCTTTTTCTCTACGGGTTTTTCTTCCCTTGCTTTTTCCTGTTTAGCATTTGCGGATTTGTTTTTACCGCCATTTTCTTTTTTTCCGCTCTTTAAAATAAGTATGAGTATGCAGACCAAAACAATAATAGCCGCAACCCCTACAACTATCCAACCCCACGGGTCAAACCATTGCGGCAAAAGCAAATTAGCCATTTAGAACTTTCTCCTTTAGTGTATTAATTTTTGCGTTTATTATATTTCGGCATTTTAAAAAAGTCAAGCGCGTCGATAAGACTGCACGCCTACGGTTTTATTACTTATTGCGTACAATAATTTTACCTTCGACGGGATAAACCGCGTGTTCGGTGATAATTTCGCCGATAGCGTCCGCAACTATTTTACCGCTTCTCGGATTTTTGACGGAAGTGATTTCGCCGATAATTTCCGCATTGACTTCGCTGTTTTCAAACGATAAATCGCAACCCGTCATAGTGCAGTCTATAAGCGTTAAGTTCTTGCAATAGCACAGCGGTTGCGTGCCGCTTATTTTACAGCGGATGAGCGTCAGCCCGTCCGAATACCAGCCGAGGTATTCACCGTTTACTTCGCTGTCCTCAACCGATACGTTTTGTGCGTGCCAGAACGCGTCCTTGGTGTTGAGCTTTGAATTTTTTACGGTGAGATTGCGCACGTACTGAAATGAATATTTTCCGCCGAAAGTAAGCCCTTCCGCAGTGATATTCTCGCTTTCGAAAAACGCGTATTCGGAAGTTATGGAGCTGTCCTTTATATCGATATTTTTACAGCGCCAGCAGAATTCGGGGGATACCGCATCCACCCTTACAAGCTCGATATCCGAACATTCCCTCAGCGCTTTAATGCCGTGCATTGCGCTGTCCGTTATCTTCACGCCGTTATCGTACCAAAGCGCGGCGCGACAGTTTACCGTCATTTCGCAATCGTAAATTTCGATATTATCCACGTGCCACATAGGGTAACGCAAATCCATAAAGCAGTTTTTAACCGTTATGTTGCGGCACTCCTTCAAAAAGGACTCGCCGTCCTCCTCGCCCGCAAAACGGCAGTCTTCCACAAGCGCGTCGGAAATATTGTACAGCGCGCGTTCCATAGCAAAGGTTTGATTTTTTATTACAGTTGAAGTTTTCATTTCTTTTTCTTGCCGTATTTTTTCATACATTATAGCAAAAGACGGGCGCGTTGTAAACCGCTTGCGCCCGCCTTGAATGTAATTATTTTATTCTGTCCTTGATTTTTAGTATTGCGAACACTTTTACCTCTCAGTTTGTAGGTTCGACGTCTTCGATATATCTACCGTCCGAAACCGTAAGCGTATAAGTATTTCCGTTTTTATAAGCTATATACACGCATACGTTTTCATCCGCGGTCTCGACGCGCCAATTCAGATATCCGAAACCGTGAACGGTACCGCATTTAGCGCAGTATTTAACGACCTTTTCGCTCTGTTCACCGTTTATCTCAAGCTGTCCTTCAACCCATTCATGGGCGTCGATTGTTATCGAATAATCAAGCTGACTGCCATACGCTTCTGAAACGAAAGTTACCTGAATCATATAATTAATGATACCCATATCTTCCGCAACGCTTGCTATATCCGCAACGGCAAAGCTTACCGTACCCATTCTTCTGTCATTAATCCATTTGATATTTTTGTTGCTGTCAACAAACTTATCAAATCCGAAAAGAAGCGTTACGTTGTCTTCGCTGTCGGCATCGAGATTTACAAGACCGAACGCAAACGTATAGCTTGCGCTTTCCATATTGAAGTATCCGATTACGTAGTCTGTTTCGGAGGTGTAAGACAAATCTTCGAGTATAACTCGGCCGTCAACGTTAGTCGGATTGTGCAAACCGCAATAAATGCACACGCCTTTATAGTTGTAATAGTGTCCGTAAATATCGCCGTCCTGAACTACCGTATGGCAGAACGCACATTCTCTTGTTCCGTACTGGGTACACGTGGGACGGGTAATGTAATCGCCGTACGCATTGTGTTCCACACTGCCTTCGCGTACTTCGCTTTCGCCCGCCTGATTAGATTCCTTAATCATAGGCGAGCAGTAGCCTTTGGAATAATCGTATTCGTATTTGTACCAACGCGAAGGCGTTTCGGTATAATTGCCTTCCTCGTCGAAGAAGTCGTATTCCTCTATTCTTTCGGTCAGGAATTCAAACGACGTTTCCCCTATCCATACGGTTTCAAAGTTTTCAGTATACCTATGATCGAGGCGGTTGTCTCTTCCGTAGTTACGGTTTTCGTAAACGTAGCCGGACTTTCTACCCTGCGCGTCATAGGAATAGGTATTTATATTCTCGTCTCTGCTAGTTAAATTGCTACCCGAAATTTCGCCGTCATAATACGCGTATTCTTCTGCGTCCTTGACTATTTTGCCGTCGGCATTGTTTACCGTCGTGTGAACGTGCTTTGTTACTCTTTCTACGGTGTTATCGTCAAACTGGTTTTTATAATAGATTGTAATAACGGTTTTTACGGTAGTGTAGTTACCTTTATCTTCGACTACGGAATATTCCTGCCTGTTGACTTTTAAGCCACAATCGCTGCAGGCGTTTTCGGTTATATAACCCGTAGGCGTTTCCGTCGTTTTATTTTCGGTATAGTGATCATATCCGTAAGCAACGCCGATTGGTTTGTTTTTATACTCTTCGTATTTCGTACCGCCAGAAATCGTATGGTTTTCCTCGTTTACCGTTACGCCGAATATAAATTTCTGATATTGTGTTACAAAACAATGTTCATCCTTTACGCTATCGGCATAGAACGCAAAGCTGAACGCGCAGTCGGTCACAAAGCAGCTGTAAACCATTGCGTCTACGTCGGTTTTACCGTCGCCGTCGCTGTCGTAGCCGTAACGTCCCATATAGTTGAAGCTATTGCTGTTTTTACCGAAATTACCTTTATACGGGATATTGAAACTAAAAGCCGTTCTTAAATTATAACCGCAGGCACAACCCATTAAGTAAATGGTGTGTCCGCATCCTGCGCCGTATTCCGAAAGGTCTATTTCACCTACTCTGGTTGAATAGTGAGAAAAAAGTCTATCCGTTTGTACGGCTTCGCCGCATTCTCTGCAGACGTGCTTTCTCAAAACGCCGTCTTCACAGCTCGTTGAGCCTTCGGCAAGCTCGTAAACGTAATTGTTGTACCAGTTATTATCCAAATGGTCGATACTTCTGTTGTAGTGGTAACCGCAAACTTCACATTCGATATAGTAGAAACCACCGCACTTGATATCGCTCTTTTCTTCATTAATTACAAGATTTTCGTAAGTGTGAGGATTACCGGGCATAAACTGCTTTGTTTTGGGGTTGTAATAGAAGTCTACACTGCTCTGATATGTTTTTTGGTTATAGACGTCCTTGTCTACTATTACTTCACTTATAAGCTCGTTTGTCCGCACGCGGTACGTCTTGCTGTAATATTCGTTCTGTTCGTAACCCGTTCTGTTGCAGACGATCGAATATAAATTCGTGTCTCCGCAATAACCTTCGCTTACGGAAAGCATTGCTCCCTCGATAACGTCGTATTCGTTTATGGAATAACGAATTTCTTCGTTGCACTTGTAATAGTTGCCGAAAACGTTATAAACGTCGCGGGATACTCTTTCTTCCATCTGCACTATCTTGACAATATTGCCTTTGGAGTCGGTATGAATTCTCATCTCTCTGCTGCGGCTGTATGTTACAAGCTCGGGAAGACCCCATTTGTAGTCATATTGCTTTTCGTAATCCTTATCGGCATAAACCGTGATAACCGCATTCTTTTCGAACGTGGGTTTAGCCGCCGCAATCTGCGCAATCATATCCTTGTCGATAACTGCGGTTTCACCGAAAGCGAAGTCTATTTCACCCGTCAAATCGATGTAGTGAACTTCCCTGTAATCGACGCCGTCCGAACCGTGATAGCTTTCGCCCACAATGTAGTCTACCAAATTCAGGTCGGCTTTTGCGGAAACAACGTTACCCTGTTTATCGGTTGCAAACGAAACGGTAACCATATTCGCAATATTAGCGTATTGACTGAGAGCGTTGCCTACCATGAAATGCAACTCTGCCGCAGACGGCGCGAGCGATGAGTCGGCTAAGATATCGTATACGGTTTTATCCTTATACGTTTCGAGAACTTCCTTAACCTTCGCGGTAACGCCGTCGATAAAGTCCTTAGCTTCGACTTCCAATCCTTCCTTCGCTATGATAAGCTCTGCAACGGTAATCTTGTTGTATGCGCCGTCGTTTTCTTCGAGCATGGCTTCAAGCATTGCCGCGGAATCGAACTTTGCACCCGTGTAAAGGAACATAAACGCGTCCACTGCAGAGCAAATTATATCCTTGTCAAGCCCGAACGTTCCCATATTGTCGAGAACCTTTTCAGCGGAAAGGTTGAGAATGACAGGCACCAGATCGGGTATCATATCGTAACCGCCGTTAATGAAAAGCTTTTCTTTGATAAGCTTATTCACAACGTCGCTTACCTTTGTATTATAAAGCTGGTCGTTGAGCGCAATTACGCCGTCAACGTTAAGGGAGTAATTGTATCCGCCGTCGACAACTACCGAATTAAACGCGGTGTTCATTACAAGCCTGATAAGGTTGACCGCTAAATCTGCGTTGGTATTGATCAATTCACTGATTATAGGATTTACGCTAGTGTTGTACCAACGTATGTAATCGCGGAGTGTTGCAACGTCTAACTTTCCTCCCGTCATATTGCCGAGAACGTAGTCAAGCCCCATGCTTACGTACGTAGAAGGCACTAAATGAGCCGTATCGGAATCGACTACTACGTACATCTTACCGTCGGTTATCGCGATTTTACATTCTATAACTACGGTTTCGCCTTCGGCGGACATGCTCACGCTGCCGTAGCCCGAACCAGTAATTTCACCCGTCGTGGAAATACCTAAAGTTACGGTGGAAATATCCAACTGTTTCATTACGCCGTATTCGCTGGAATTTACGAACTCGCCGTTCTGATAGTTATTGTCGTGCATCTTATACACGAGGTCGTTGAGCGTTACCGTAACGTTCCCGCCGATTGACGTATCGAAAAGGTTGAGATAGTAATCGTTCAACGCGGGATTAGGCTTACCGCAATCCACACATTCGTCAGCATTATAGGTGTGACCAGCCGCCTTTACGATATTGCCCGTGTAGCTGTTTTTGCAGTTATTGCAGGTGAACACCGTATAACCGTCTTCCGTACAGGTCGCTTCCACCGTTTCGCCCGCCATGTATTCGTGACTACAGCCGTAACCACAAACGGAGCAAACGCCGTTCACCATATCGTGTCCCGTAGCCTTGACTACGTTGGATTTTGTAAGCTCTTCGCCGCAAGTCGAACAATATTTAAGAGTGAAACCGTCCGCAGTACATGTGGGCGCTACGGTTTTAGTTGCTTCGGTATGTCCCAGCGCGGCAACGTGGTCGGTTTCGTTTTTGAACCCGCACGTCGAGCATACGTTGAGCTTGCAACCGCCCTTCGTACACGTTGCCGCAACGGTCGTCGTTTTAAACGCGTGTGCGGTCTGTGCAAACTTAACGGAATATTCTTCGTTGCAGTTTTCGCATTTATATGTTGCGTTGCCGTCTGAAGTACAGGTTGCTTCAACGTAAACGGTTGCCGTCCATTCGTGACCGATTGCAGGGTTAATTACGTCGTATTCGGTTGCGCAGTCTTCGCGCTGACAGCTGTAATGCGTTTTGCCGGCCGTCGTACAAGTCGCTTTCGTTACAACCGATTGCGCCCAGTCGTGACCGAGCGCAGGCATATTCACCTTTGACTTGTCACCGCAACGCGTGCAGAATACAACCTCGTATCCCGTAGTAAGGCAGGTGGCGGGTTCGCTGTAAGTTGTATAAACGTGACCGAATCTTTGGCAACGCTCCCGAGGGGACATTCTCGTTACGGTGTAGTAAGAGAAGTGGTTCGTCTTAAAGGTTACGAAGCCGTTTGCGTACGTGCCTTCCACTTCTTCGAGTTTTTCGCCGTTGATATAAAGAATAATGATATGGTCGGGGTCTTCGCCTTCCGATAACTCATAAGGAACGGTTACCGTAACGTAGCCGCCGAGTTCGGAAACAGTCTCGCCGCCGACGGAAAGCTTTAAATCGTAAACGGGGCTGTCGCCGACGTTGCCTATGCCGAGTTCGCCCGCGCTGTGGGTTTCGGCGGAAAGATTTACGGTATTGTTTCCGCTTATCTTAGACTGTACGCCTTCGTCAAGAGCAATCGTAGTGTTATCGAGCTTGACTTCGCCAGCCGTTTTCAATTCGCTTACGGGAACTGTAGCCGCTTTTTCGATATAAACAATAGACTGCTTTGTGTGCGAACAACCGCTTTCCGTACATCTGAAAGTCGTTATGTTGCCTGCCGTCGTGCCGTTATCCCAGCTGTGCGCGTTTGCAACTTTCGCAATTTCCTGTTCGGCATGTAAATGACATTCTGTACATTCGACTGCCTTAACGCCCGTCTGCGAACAGGTGGCTTCGGTTATAACCGTGCCGACAAATACGTGATTGGCTATTTCCGTAGTCTTGGTTTCGGTATGTTCACACCCCTCGTTGGTGCAGTGGCCTTGGTACTCTATCTCATAGCACACGTCTTTTGTGCCTACGGAAGTTTCCGCGCCGTCTTCGCTCCACTCTACGTTATGACCCGTGGGAGCGGCAACGACCGTTTCGTAAGAATCATCACAGCCTTTGCACTCGTAAGTTTCCTTGCCCTGCTCTGTGCAGGTTGCCGCCTGACTGCTTTTTAATATGTAATTATGACCGAGCGCGGGTGAAATTGTGACTCCGCAGTCCTTGCACTTGGACGCGGTGAGGCAGGTTGCTTCGGTTAAAGGCGTGTGTCCGTTAGCCGCTATCTGCTTTACGACAGTCGTTTCGCCACAGCCCGCAAGCGTACATTCTTTATATTCGTAACCCGCAGTCGTACAGGTTGCCTTTACCGTCTTTGTTTCGCCCCATTTGTGGGAAAGCTGTGCGGTTGTTTCCGTCTTGAAAGCTTTACACACGGAACATTCGTAATGCTTTGTGCCTGTATTGGCGCAGGAAGCTTCAACCGTCATGGACGTCTGTTCGACCCATTCGTGCGTTTTCTTGCCGTCGTCGCCGATGCCGTCTTTGGATGCGTGCCAGTGATAGTCGCCGTCGTTCGACCATTCGGTTTCGTAATCGTCTTCGATGTTGCTCGTGTCGCCGGTATTGCCTGTGTCGGGAACGTTGTCGTCGTTTGAAGGTTTATTACCGCCGAAGCATCCGACAGCTCCGAACGTGCAGACTGCGGCGCTGACCGCGGCGAGCAGACCGACTAAAAGTTTCTTCTTAAAGCTCATTTTAACCTCCGCTTTAAAAAATTCATAAGCCGCTTTTTCAGTATCCGCGGCGTGGTTCAATAGTGTCTGATAACGTTTAATATGATACTATTATTTTTAGTATTAAGTCAAGCGAGTGAGAAAATCATTATTGGTCGTTTACAAACTATTTTGTCGTTCCCTCACGAAAAACCGCGCACCGCGGCGCAAAACAAAAAACCTTATCAGTATATGCGCATGCGCAACCAAAAGTAAACTGCCAAAAACTTCCGCCCCAACACATAAAAAAAGCGAAAAATAAAGGCGGGGATTGCTCCCGCCCTGCTTTTAGAAGAATTCCAATTCTTCTCGTACGCGTGTTTTCTTCGCACGTCAATCTGCCACGGCTGTCATACCGATATTTTATCACTTATATCCGCGCGCTGTCAAGAGCGAGAAAAAAGGCGAGGATTGCCCCCGCCCTTCCCAAAAGCTATTTAATTAGTCTTTTAAAGTGATTTTTTAGTACCTTCTATACAGTATTTCAGTTCATCTATTTTACATTTTGTAATATAGACTGCGTTACTACTTAACAATGCTGTATACTGTGGAATTTTAATCACCTTTCCTTCCTTCATTTTGAACACAACAAAACAATATTTTTTGATGTTACGGCTGTATGTTGTATCAATATAAATATCCAACAAATTATCTAATTCAATTTGCTTTCTTTTTGGTGTATAAAGTATTATCCGTTTATTAGGTACATCTAACACAATTCTATTAAAAAAAGCTACTAACCCATAAAAGAGAAACAAAATTATTAGTATCGCCAAAAACAGGAGGGCATACCAAATTGGATTAAATATACTTATAACAATTGTTATACTTATAAAAATTATCATAAATATAATTACCATAATTTTTATACCTATACTTACCCAATATATTGATTTTTTCATTCACCCTCCTTAATTGACAAGCCCAGCTCCCAACCAAAAATTATTATATACCCAATCTCTTATATGGTCTATTATACTTTTATCATTTACTTTTATTTCCAATAGTAACCCAGCCAATGTCCCTATTGCAAATCCAACAGCTCCACCTACCGCATTACCTAATCCTGGGACAACACTGCCAATTGCAGCGCCAATTTTAGCACTTAAAAAGCCAATACCTAAAGTCAATCCACCATATACTGCCGTATTAGTAGCAACATTAGAAATTATTCTATCTGGCGTATATCCTCTTTCAATATCTGTATTAATACCATCCGCCACTGTCAACACCACTGAGATAACTGCCAATGCCGTAGATACACCTGATAACACATCAGATGCTTTAGAAAGATTATCTATTCGTTGTGCTTTATATTTATTAAATACTCCCACTCCAATATTGTTTGGTCTTACGCCTGTCTTTATAGCCCAGCCACCTATTGCCAATCCTGTACCAATACCTATATCAAAAGATGCTGATATTATATCTACAACTAAACTATTTAGAATTTCTATGCAACCCGTCGGGTCAATATAATTAACAGGGTCGTTATTGCAGTAAGTGTAGAGGTTAAGTCCGCCTAATCTGCTCGGGTCAGCATAGTCTATTTCGTCCATGTTCAGAAAACGGCAAGTCACGGGGTCGTAATAACGCGTTTGCAGATAGTAGAAGCCTGTTTCCGTATCATAATAGTAACTGCGGTATCTGAACGGATTGAGTATGGCTACTCCGCTTGTTAAAGCCTTCCATTTTCCATCAAAGATCTTATGCTCGCCCCAAGCGTTATATACGTAGTTCGCTACCGTATTTCCGTTGTCGTCAATTAGCGCTATTACGTCGCCGAGCATATCCTTTTTGTAAAAATACGCAGTACCGCCGTACTTAAACCCTGCCACGCCTTGACTGTCGTAGAAGAATTCCAATTCTTCTAGTGTCGCAGTGTTTTTCTGCTTTATAAGGTTGCCTTCGCAGTCGTACGTAAAGGTTATATTGCCTTTCTTAGTTCTTCTGCCCCTGCCGTCGTACGTAAACTTTGTGCCGTCGAATTCCGTCAGCTGTCTGCAGTTCCATTTGGCATATTTCCCGAGATATGTTATAGGGTTGCCTATATCATCGTATGCACAGCGCAATCCGCGGTAGCTTTCTAATCTTCCGTTAAAGTGAGAGAAATTGTACACCGTATGTACGTCTTCGTCATCGTCAGGCGTGTAGTCGGCTATTAGTTTTTGGGTTATATTGCCGTAATCGTCGTACTTATATATAGTGGTTGTTCCCAAAAGGTAGTTGTCTTCGCGGAATAATCTGCCAAGCTTATCGTACTGTTATTTTATCACCTGTTTGCGCGCGCTGTCAAGAGCAAGAAAAAAGGCGGTTGTTTCCAACCGCCCTATTGCTTTGATTAATTACAAAACTTATTCTATGACACAATTATTAGCGAAAATCTTCTTTTATCCACTTTAGCAAACCTTTTTTACCTTCTTCAAACGACAGCAACTCATTTCCTCCCTTTTTCAAAGACACAATCGGCCAAAAATGCCCATCATAAAACTGTCGTGGTGCTGAAGTGAACACAATCGTATCCCCTTCTTCTATATTTAGTAATATTTCAGCATTTGAATATAACATAAAATTCCCAATATCCATGTTGTACATATAAAAATCATCTGAAGAATCTGTAACTTGTATTGTTAAATTATCAAAGCTACCTTTTTCTTTTACCACTCCCGTCAATTCAACATAAACACTATCATCAGAATAATAATTTAACATTCTATTTCTATATAAATTACTAACACACGATGAAAGGAAAATAAGCATAACAGCAGACAAAAAAACAGCCGATAAAAGATATGCAAATAAAACGCGCCTTTTCATATTTTTTATTAATATTCTCCTATCAAAAATAAATAACCCAAAGGTACAAATAAATTAGATATAACGAAATACCACCAGCCCCTTGAAACATCTTGATTATTATGAGGAGTATTTGCACCTCCTAAAATGTCTGCCGTAATTTCCCAAGGTCTGTCATAATAAGGTCTATTACTCCATTCACATGCAGAAGGCAAACCTATCATTAAGCCATAGGTCCCAATGCCCATCATCAACGATTGCCAACCATGACCTCTTTCGTGCTTTAAACCTTCAGCTGTATCGCCTCTTTTGAGAAATATTGCATAATAAGTCCACGATCTTTTATCGTTGGTCCTAAAAACTGGCATACCTTTATAAAAAGATACTTTATTTGAACTTAAAACTGCGTTTTCATCCGAATTGAAAGGATTCCAACCGATTAAATTCATATCACTACGGATATCCCCATCGAATATGGCACCAATCGACATACCGATGTAACCCCAACATGACACTGCCACTTGAGCTAACGCACCGCCCACAGGCGTAAACAAAAAAAGCGCAAGATAACATATTAAAGCCGAAATAACAAACCTACCCGTCGGGTCAACATTGTTTACAGGGTCATTGTTGCAATATGCGTAGAGGTTAAGACCGCCAATAGAACTCGGGTCAGCGTAGTCTATGCTGTCCATGTTCAGGAAACGGCAGTTATAAGGGTCATAGTACCTTGTCTGTAAATAATACAAGCCTGTTTCAGTATCGTAGTAATAACTGCGGTATCTGAAAGGATTGAGTACGCCTATCGTACTGTTCCCGTCTATTACGTAATCGCCCCACGCGTCGTAATAGTATTTTACTATACTGTCGCCAACGCTGTCCTTTATTGCTATTACGTTCCCCTGCGCGTCTTTCCTGTAAAAGTAAGTCTTGCCGTTGTATACAAAACCCGCCACGCCTTGACTATCATAGAAGAATTCCAAACCGTTAGATTGTTTTATCAGGTTGCCTTCGCAATCGTAGGTGAACGTTATGTCGCCCTTGCTCTTTCTTCTTCCCTTGCCGTCATAGGTGAACGCTGTGCCTGCATAGTTGATTAGCATTTTGCCCTTCCACGTTACACTTCTGCCCTTATACGTAGTGGGGTTGCCTATAACGTCGTACTCATAGCCCGAACCCGTTAACCTGTTCTTGCTGTCATAGTTAAACTGCGTACTGCCGTAGAATATTTCTTCTCCGTCTTCGTCTTCGTACAAGTCGTATTCGTATATACTCTTAAGGTTGCCGTAATTATCGTATTGGTAAATCTTCTTTCTTCTCGTACGCGTGTTTTCTTCGCACGTCAATCTGCCGCGGCTGTCGTACTCGTACTTGAATATATCGCTGTTCGTATCTATTCGCGTTATTCTTCCCGCTTCGTCATACTCGTACTCTATATCTTCCTCTTCGATATCTTTCCAATTTTTATAGATTATCTCTACGGGGCGGTTGGTTGTTGAATTTATTTTACGGCTTTATTAAAATTTTGTCAAGATTAAGGGCGGGGATTGCTCCCCGCCCCTCTTGCATTAACAAATAGTAATTAAATCACCGTAAAGCCCTTTTATTTTTTCAACACTTTTTAAATCAAGAAAACCTACTTCTTTAATTGTGCCGTCCTTAAATTTGAAAAATAATCTCCAAGCCCCGCCTTCATTTAATTCACCAAAGAAAATTGTAATTATGTACCTTAACCTAAACGGGTGATATTTTATAATTTCCACTTCTGAAATATCTATTGTTTCAACTTCACCATTCTTTTTACAAACTTGGATTGTCTTTTCGTCAAATAAATACCACTCACCTGGCTTTCCAAATTTTGCTACAAGTAATAATGCAGAAATTATTATAAAACTAACTATAAATCCTATAAACCAATAAAAACAACCTTGCATTTCATTGGGTGCTACTATATAACATATCGTACATCCAATAATTGTTAAAAGAAAAATTACCCAGACTGGCAACAGAAATTTTATAATAAACCCATTATATTCGTTTATTCTAATTGGCATATAATCAACCTCCAAAATTACCCCCAAACAAACGAATTAACCAATCAAACGGATAATAAGTCAAAGCTTTAATATATTGTTGAGATATAAAATTATCAAACCATGTCGCTGAAAACAGTTTATCTACTTTTGGTATATTATATACTCCCAATTTACCCATAGTAAAACCAGCAAAGAAAGCTAATGACCCAGAAAGCAACTGCATAGCACCACTTCCAAATGCGCCTTCCCAAGTAAGGCTTCTATTGTTCATTCCATTATCTATAGCATAATCTGCCATACCAGCAACAAAATTCACCACACCAGCAGTCACAAATGAAAGTACAGCTCCACCAACAGATAAACCAGCACCGGCAGTCACAATTCCCAAACCAATAGAAAAGCCTACAGCTCCACCTTTTATTGCGCCACATAAAATTCCAGCGGCTATATCAGTCCCGTTAATTCCAGCAGAAATAGCTCCACTAATTGCCCCAAAACCCATGCCCATAGCAACAGACATCATAGCAGCACCGGCCAATCCGCACGTAGCAGCTACAGCAGATGCGGCTATTGCTACGGCTATGACTGATGTTGCTACAAATGCTATTATGCCAATATATTTTAAAACTTCTAACGCATCATGACCAGTCGGGTCAACATTGTTTACAGGGTCATTGTTGCAATATGCGTAGAGGTTAAGTCCGCCTATGCTGCTCGGGTCAGCATAATTTATGCTGTCCATATTCAGGAAACGGCAGTTATAAGGGTCATAGTACCTTGTCTGTAAATAATACAAACCTGTTTCAGTATCGTAGTAATAACTGCGGTATCTGAAAGGATTGAGTACGCCTATCGTACTGTTCCCGTCTATTACGTAATCGCCCCACGCGTCGTAATAGTATTTTACTATACTGTCGCCAACGCTGTCCTTTATTGCTATTACGTTCCCCTGCGCGTCTTTCCTGTAAAAGTAAGTCTTGCCGTTGTATACAAAACCCGCCACGCCTTGACTATCATAGAAGAATTCCAAACCGTTAGATTGTTTTATCAGGTTGCCTTCGCAATCGTAGGTGAACGTTATGTCGCCCTTGCTCTTTCTTCTTCCCTTGCCGTCATAGGTGAACGCTGTGCCTGCATAGTTGATTAGCATTTTGCCCTTCCACGTTACACTTCTGCCCTTATACGTAGTGGGGTTGCCTATAACGTCGTACTCATAGCCCGAACCCGTTAACCTGTTCTTGCTGTCATAGTTAAACTGCGTACTGCCGTAGAATATTTCTTCTCCGTCTTCGTCTTCGTACAAGTCGTATTCGTATATACTCTTAAGGTTGCCGTAATTATCGTATTGGTAAATCTTCTTTCTTCTCGTACGCGTGTTTTCTTCGCACGTCAATCTGCCGCGGCTGTCGTACTCGTACTTGAATATATCGCTGTTCGTATCTATTCGCGTTATTCTTCCCGCTTCGTCATACTCGTACTCTATATCTTCCTCTTCGATATCTTTCCAATTTTTATAGATTATCTCTACGGGGCGGTTGGTTGTGTATGAGCCGTTCTTTTGGTACGTGATTGTCTGTTTATCTACTATCGTGTTTTCTTCTTCATCATCGTTAGCCAACGATAATATTTTCTTTTCGTTTATCCTGCCCAGCTTGTCGTATTTGTAAAACGTGTCGTATTTACCGTGGATAAACTCGTTATATAAACGCTTTGTACTGTTGTTTTCGTACGCAAACACTCTGTCTAAGCTCAACTCGTCCGAATCCGGTGAGTCCGCTCGCGTTATTCTGTCAAGATTTCCGAACCTGTCGTAACGGTAAGTTGAAACTTGCGTTACCACGCCGCCTTTTTCCGTTTCCGCTTTCGTAACACGCCCCAAGCTGTCGTAAGTATAGGTTGTTTTTTCTTTCGTTATTCTGTCTTCGTCGGTAGCTATACTTCCGTCTTTGTTATAGTTGGTGATATTATGCAGTTTTCCGTTGATATACCCTCTTAAAAAGCTTCCGTCGTTTGCGGCTACGCTTTTAAACGAACCGAAGTTTGCGTATGATAGCAATACCGTTTTTGCCTCTTTTCCGCTAACTGTAGATTCGGTGTACCAATAGCTTCCTATCGTCTGTTTGCCTATACTTGCTTCGGTTATCCTGCGTTTTTCGTCGTATGATAAGTTTATTGCCTCTGTGCCATCGTACAGTTTTGTTACTTCGCCGCTTGTATACGTTATGAAGTTATTACTGCCCGCACTGCTCACGTTCGTTACACGGCTTTGCGAGTCGTAAGTATAGCTGACGGTTCTGTTAACTATGCCGTTTTTATTGTAATAATTGGCGGCTTGCATTTCACCGCTTGCGTTGTACGTACAACTTACTTTTCCGTCTATACCGTTGTACTCGCTTATCTGCTGTCCGTTAGAGTTATACTTTTTCTCGGTATATATTTTGTCGGCGTCCGCTTTGCTGTTGTACGCTTCGGTTTTTATTGTTCTTGTTCCGTCGGTGCTGTCGGTTATTACCTGCTTTTCTATATTCTTGCCGTTTAAATTTTCTTCGCCGTCTACCCAGCTCGTTTTCGTTACAGTTTTGCCGTCAGCCGAATAGGAGTATTCCGTTATATACGTGTAGGAAACGTTTGATAGTCCGCTTTTGCTGTACGTTACTACAGTTTCTTCTCTCTCTAACTGATTGGAGCTATTGTATGTATACGTCGTTTCGCTCTTTGCCGATGCGCTATCCGATACGGGTATTTCATACGTAGTGCTTTTTGTAGGCTGGTCGTAGCTGTTTAGCTTGGTTTTAGTATGCTCACCGAGTTCAAATGCAAAGTCTTCTATCTTTTTCTCGAAAAGCGAACTTCTTCTTGCCTTGTATGTATAGCGATAATCATGTTTTACGTATACGCATTGTTCCGCAGACACAACAACGCCGTTCTGCTCGATTATCTGCTCGCTTATATACCCTGCTTTCGCATACTTTATCTGCTCGCGGTTGCCATCTATATCCGTTATCTGTACGGTATTATCGCCGACGTTTTTAAATTCCCAACGAGCTATAACCTCGCCTTCCAAACCACTGTTCACTTCCGACTTTAACACGACGGAAAGAGGAAAATTATATATTATGTAGCCGTTGCTTGTCTTAATTTCTTCAAGCTCGTCGCTGTCCTCGTCCTCGCTGATCTTCAGGTTATAGGTTAATCCGCTTTTGGAAATTGTTGAAAGCACGTTTCCGCTATAAGTATATTCTATACTCTTATTTGTGATATTGTCAATGACTTTTTTTAATTTGCCGTTCTCGTAAGTCAGCTCGTATATATACTTACTCGTGCCGCCCTTAGAATATTTTACGTTTTTCAGGCTTCCGTCCGTATTGTAGTTTATCAGTATGCAGTTACCCGTCGTATCGCATATTATTGCAAGCTTTACGTTGCTTACGTGATAACCTTTGAATACCCCGTCCGCATATAACCAGCATATATTATTGTACCTGTTTAAATTGTTGGCTTCCGGAACGTATTCTATTAACGGAGGAGTTACTCTTCCATACACTCTGTAATTTTTTATAGTATCTCCCGTTCTGTAAAAAGTATCGCCGTTCGCTTCCACCAATACGCCTGCTTCGTCATTATACCTTTCGCATAAGTTTAAATTGAATCCGTACCCGTAAGGTACTCCTGTTCCGCCTTCGTTGTTGTAAACGTGGCTAAGCGCTATCGTCTTGCCGTTTACCGTGTTTTCAAAATCCTTGATTATCATTACTTTTTTATACTTGATAAAATCCACCTGCGCGCATACTCCGTCGGGCAAGTCGATACTTTTATAATTATAATCAAAGTATTTTTCCGTGTTGTTTTCTTGTGTTGTTGCCATTGTTTTCACCTCTTCTGTTTTTAACTGAACGTACGTTTGCATAAAAAATATAAACCCTTTCTTTTTCAGTTAAACATTTTCTTAAAATTTTTTACCGACGGCATTACACTATTTATAAATGCGGAAAAATTATTGACAGCAGAACGAAATAATTTTAAAATAAAAATGAACATAAGCGCGAAAGAGGTTAAATTTTATGGATCAGACGGATAAGAAAATTTGGAAAATGAAACGCCAGTTCTGGGTATTGCTTGCAGGCGTTGTGTGCGGTATAATTATAAGCCTCGCGCTTTTTATAACCTTATTTGACGACGAGTTGAGAAGTTTATCCAACTCGATGACGTTATGGACAGTGGGCATTTGCGCGATTTTATCGCTTATACTCGTTGTATTGTTCTCCGTATATCTGTATTTCAACCGCAAAAACCTACAGCAGCTTCTGGCGGCAAAGGCGGCTGCGGAACATGCAAACAAGGCGAAGAGCGATTTCCTTTCGAATATTTCGCACGACATAAGAACGCCTATGAACGCGATTGTGGGAATGACGGCGATTGCAACTGCGAACATCGACAACAAAGAACAGGTTGCCGATTGTCTTAAAAAGATATCCCTCTCCTCCCGCCACCTCCTAGGACTTATCAACGACGTTTTGGATATGTCCAAAATCGAAAGCGGAAAGATGACGCTCAATATGGAGCAGATTTCTCTGGGCGAGGTTGTGGAAAGCATTGCGACAATCGTTCAGCCGCAAATCAAACTCAAAAAACAGAAGTTCGATATCTACGTACACGACATAATAGCGGAAAAGGTTTACTGCGACAGCGTCCGCCTTAATCAGGTTCTTTTAAACCTTCTTTCCAACGCGTACAAGTTCACCCCCGCAGAGGGCAAAATCGAACTTTCGCTCTATCAGGAACGTTCGGAAATGGGCGATAAATACGTCAGCACTCACATTATCGTTGAGGACAACGGCATAGGCATGAGCGAGGAATTCAAAAAGAAGATTTTCGATTCGTTCACCCGCGAGGACAGCGCCCGCGTCAACAAAACCGAGGGTACGGGCTTGGGCATGTCGATAACCAAGTACATCGTGGATTCTATGCACGGCACGATTGACGTTGAGAGCGAGTTGGGCAAAGGCACGAAATTCCATATAGTTGTACAGCTTGAAATAGCGAACGTCGAAGAAATCGATATGATTTTGCCGAACTGGAATATGCTCGTCGTGGACGACGACCAGATACTTTGCGACACCGCCGTTGAATCACTTAAATCAATCGGAGTTAAAGCCGATTACACGCTCGACGGCGAATCCGCAATCGAAAAGACGGTTAAAGCGCACGAAGAGGGCAACGGTTACGACATAATCCTTCTCGACTGGAAACTGCCCGGCATTGACGGCATAGAAACGGCGAAAAAGTTACACGGCGTTTTAGGCGCGAATATCCCCATACTGCTCATATCGGCGTACGACTGGGCGGAAATCGAGGACGAAGCGCGCGCGGCAGGCATCAGCGGATTTATTTCCAAACCGCTTTTCAAATCCACGCTCTTCTACGGCTTGAAACAGTTCACCGACGTAAAGAACAACAGTGAACCCGTTCCCGCTCAATCCAAAAAAGAAGTCAATCTTGAAGGCAAACGTATTCTTGTCGCCGAGGACAACGAACTTAACTGGGAAATAGCGGAGGTACTGCTCACAAGCGCGGGGCTGCTGGTTGACCATGCCGAAAACGGACAGGTTTGCCTAGATAAGCTTCTTTCGAAAAAGCCGGGCTATTACGACGCGATTTTAATGGACATTCGCATGCCTGTTATGAACGGTCTGGAAACGACTGAATACATAAGAGGATTAAACCGCAAATATAAAGATATCCCCATAATCGCAATGACTGCCGATGCTTTCAGCGAGGATATGCAAAAATGCCTTGCGTGCGGTATGAACGCGCACATTTCCAAGCCTATCGATATTGACACGGTCAAAGCTACTCTCGCTAAATACATAAAATCATAAGAATAATATAAAAGCCGTCCGCGTTTTGCGGACGGCTTTACATTTTAACGACTACGCTTATTTCAATAATACCGCCACTGAAAAAATTTAAAAATTGGGGAATTATTTCGCTTCGGGGTCTTGACTTTTCGAACCGGGCCGCTATAATCGTATTAACATTTTTTACGGGAGGTGTTTGCACAAGATGACAGACAAAGATTTAAAGCACGTTTATGGCAAGTACGGAACGCTGAAACGTAAGTATCTGGAGGACAAGGGTCTCGACTGGACGATAGCCGACCTACCCACCTACCTTCACGGCGTGGATAAGCAAGCCGAGGATATGTACAACGTACTGTATGCCAAACTTGCCAAATCTCCGCAGTATAAGCGGACGGGCGAGTTTATGGAAGATTACCGCAGGCTGACCGCTCTGCAACACGCCATAGAGCAAGAAATATTAAGCGAAATAATTTACACGGAGGAAGCTGTATGAAACAACCCAAATCGGAAATCGACAAACGATACGAGGACAAGCACAAAGAGGAACGCAAAGCCGCACACGCGGTCTGGGGCACCTCTATGAAACGCGATGACTTCGAGGAGCTGAACAAGT
>CAYXXB010000019.1:0-19949 GCA_964468955.1 uncultured Clostridia bacterium
CCAGTTCTTATATTTCGCCCTTATTTCCCACTAGACTTTTCATAGGTCAAGCGTTCGCTTATCCCAAGGAATGGCAGGACAATATTTCTATCGATCCCGGACTTAACAATCCGCTGTCAGCACATTGGTACGCGGTTGACTGGGACGGCAATATTTACGTGGTTGCGGAACACTTCGCCGCGGGTAAGGATATTGACTATCACACGCGTTGCATCAAGGATATATGCGCGCGAATAGGTTGGAATACGGATAATTCGGGTAAAATACGCGCGCTTATCGACAGTGCGGCAAATCAGCGCACGTTAGCTTCGTTTAAAAGCGTTTCGGAGCTGTTCGGGGAAAAGGGGATACTTGTTAATCCCAACGTTAACAAGGACATATATGCGGGGATATGCCGCGTTAAAGAGTATTTAAAGAGGGGGAACGGACTGCCCGATATCTATATATTCGATACCTGTAAAAATATGATTTCGGAGTTTACGGGGTATTACTGGGCAGACGGGGACAATCCCGTTAAAAAGGACGACCACTGTATGGACGAGCTTAGGTATTACGTTATGTCGAGACCCAAGCCGAGCGAGAGGGGCGTTGAGCTTTCCGCCATACAGACGGACAAGATGAGAAGGATAAGGAGGTTGAAGCGTAAGGGTGGAGGACGGCAGTATTAAACAGGCGTTGAAAAGGTGTGCCGTGGGCTTTGAAACGGGCGAGGTCGTTGAAGAGTTTACGGTGGAAAACGGCGAGTTGAAACTCGTCAAGAAAAAGGTTACGAGGCGGGATATACCGCCTGATATCAAAGCTGTAAAGATGCTTTTGGACGGCGAGAGCGTGTCGGAACTTTCCGACGAGGAGTTGGAAAAAGAGCGGGAACGGCTGATTAAAATTTTAAAGGAGGATAACATTGAGTAACCAATTAAATTTTACAAATCCGAGCGATGAAGAACGCTCTAAAAAGAGGGCGGAAAAAGCGCTTGCGGACGAGGTGGTTGCCGACTTCAAAAGGCGGCAGGAAGAGAGGCGGGGGATAGAGCGCGGCTGGCAGCTTAATATGAATTTTTTAAGCGGAAACCAATACTGCGACGTGAACGCTCTCGGCGAGATAGAAGAGGAAAGCGGCGGTTATTTCTGGCAGCACCGCAGGGTTTTTAACTACATAGCGCCGACGGTGGATACGCGCTGTTCCAAGCTTTCGCGAATACGCCCCAAACTTGCCGTGCGCGCGGCTTCAGTGGACGAGGAGGACAGAAGGAGTGCAAAGCTCGCCTCTTCCATACTGACGGCTACCTGTGAAGACTGCGGACTTGACGAAGTGATTTCAACGGCTACAGTATGGTCGGAAACGTGCGGGTCTGCATTCTTTAAAGTGCTGTGGGATTCCGCCGACGGCAGGGAGATAGGCAAGACTGTGGACGGCGAAAGCGTTTGCGAAGGCAAGGTTAAAATTGCCGCGGTGTCGCCTTTCGAGATTTATCCGTACTCGCTTTCGGAAGAGAACATTGAAAGTCAGCCGAGCATTATCCATGCGAGAGCCGTGCCTGTGGAAGATATTTACGCTGCTTACGGAGTGCGGCTTAAAGGGCGGGATATAGAAGATTTTTCGCTTTCGCCTATGTCTGCAGCGGCGCACGCAAGGGCTGAGACCGCACGCCCCGCAAGGGCTGTAAGACACGGTTACGAGGTGGTAATCGAAAGATATTCCCGCCCCAATTGCAGAGAACCAGAAGGAAGGCTTACGATTGTCGGCGGAAATGAACTGCTTTACGACGGACCTATGCCCTATTTAATCGGCGACGGCGGAACGAGAACTTATCCGTTCGTCAGGCAGAATTCTCTCACGCTTGCGGGCAGCTTTTTCGGGGCGAGCGTAGTGGACAGACTTATCCCTGTTCAGCGTGCTTACAACGCGGTCAAAAACCGCAAGCACGAATTTTTAAACCGCATAGCTATGGGAACGGTTGCGGTGGAGGACGGCTCGGTAGATACGGAAAGTCTTCTGGAAGACGGACTCATGCCCGGTAAAATTTTAGTGTACCGTCAGGGTGGTACTCCCCCGCAGATGATGACGCTCGGTTCGGTTCCTTCCGAGTTCGGCGAAGAAGAGGAAAGGCTGAGTGAAGAGTTTGCCAAAATTTCAGGAACGAGCGATATAACCCAGAAGGCAAATTCGTTTAATTCGGTTACTTCAGCGACGGGCTTGCAGCTTCTTATCGAGCAGGACGAAATGCGCCTGTATTCGAGCTATGAACAGATAAAGGCGGCGATGAGAAAGATAGGACGGTACGTTTTAAGGCTGTACAGGCAGTTCGCTTCTTCTTTGAGACTTATGCGGTTTGCCGCCGGTAACGACGAGTTTTCGGTAGTGAGTTTTAAAGGAAGCGATATCACGAGCGACGACGTAATTTTAGAAGCCGACAACGAAATTAACCTTTCGCCCGCACAGAGGCGCGCAGTGCTCTACGATATGATTGACAGGGGACTATTCTGCGACGAAAGCGGAAAAATGAGCAACTGCGTAAAGAGCAAACTGCTTGAAATGCTGGGTTATAAAAGCTTCGCCGATATGATTGGCGATAGTTCGGATGAAAAAAAAGAAACGCGCGGAAGCGCTGAAATAAATGCAAAAATAAAATCGGAGGTGAAAAAGAATGGATAACCAAACGCAAAATTTACAAGCTACGGCAGAACCCGCGGAGGCGGAATGTGGAAAGGCTGCGGCAGAGCTTGGAAAATTCAAAGACGTGGAGGCCCTCAAACAAGCCTACGAAGCTCTCGAAGCCGAATTCACCCGACGCAGTCAGCGGTTGAAAGAGCTGGAGGCGGCGAACAAGGAAAACGGCGCTTTGCCCGCGCAAGCGGTAAGCGAAGCGTCTCCCTCGCCCGAGGCGGATAATTTACCCCAAGCCGTAAAAGGGGCTACGGCTCCTTTGAGCGACGAAGTTAAAAACGCCGTGATAGAGGAATATCTTTCAGGCGTTCAGGCAAACCGCGGAGTGCCTATTATTACGGGCGGAAGCGTGGTTTCGGCACAAAGACGGGTACCCAAAAATTTAAAGGAAGCGGGTATGCTCGCCAAGAAATTTTTCGATAACAAGGAGGATTGAAATTGATAACTATTACTAATGCGGACGCGGCGTTGAAGGACTACTATCTCGACGCGGTCAGCGCGCAGCTTAACGGGGAGGTTTCCCCTTTCTTCAACGCGATTGCAAAGACGAACGAAAACGTTTTCGGTAAGGACGTAAAAGTCGCTATAGCCAAGGGTACTATGGCGGGCGTGGTTGCGGGCGCGGAGGACGGCGCTTTGCCTTCTCCCCGTTCCAACAGATACTACGGCGTAACTCTTCCATTGAAGAATATATACGGCACAATAGAGATTTCGGACAAGGCTATGAGGGCTTCTGCGGATACCTCGGGCGCTTTCGTAAATCTTCTCAATGCGGAAATGGAAGGGCTTGTTGCGGGCGCAAAGGCTAACTTTGCGCGTATGCTTTACGGCGACGGCAACGGATATCTTTGCACCGTAACTTCCAAAAAGTCGGCAAAGGTTTTAGCGGTGAACAATGCGAAGAGCTTTTTCGTCGGTCTTACCGTTTCAGTCGGTCTTTCTTCCCCAGTTGAAACTACGATAACGGGAGTTGACACGGAAGCGAAAACGATAACGGTTGACCACGATTTCACGAGTACGACTTTTTCGGGCAACGAGAAGGTCAGCCTTGCGGGTGCGGCAGGCAACGAACTTCTCGGTCTTGCGGGCATATTCGACGGCGCTTCTCTCTACGGCTACAACAAGTCGGAAGAGGTATACTTCAAGCCGTTTGAAAAAACCTGCGCTTTATCTTCGCTTGCCGAAAGCGATATCGTGGATGTAATCGATAAGCTTGAAGAGGCGAACGACGGCAAGGTAAATATGATACTTTGCTCGCACAAGGTAAGAAAGCAGATTGCAACGATTATGTCGGCTTCACGCAGAATCGTGAATACGACGGATATTGCCGCGGGCTATTCGAGCATTGTCGTAAACGACGTGCCTGTGTTTGCGGATAAGTTCTGCCCCGACGACAGAATTTACTTTATCAACACCGACGACTTCTCTTTAAACCAACTCTGCGACTGGGCTTGGATAGAAGACGAAGGCGGAAGAATTTTAAAGCAGATTGCGGGCAAAGCGGCTTATTCCGCAACGCTTGTAAAGTACGCCGAGCTTGTCTGCAAAAGACCTTGCGGTCAGGGCGTTATAAAGCTGACCGCGTAAGGAGGGGATATGAAGGTTAAGGACGTTATATGCGAAGCTTTAAGGCTGGCAGGCAGGAACGACGCCGCCGACGCAATAAGCGAAAACAATACGCTTACAGATGAAGTTTCCCGCTTGAAGCGTGCCTGCCTTACCTATCTCAACGCGGTGCTTGACGAGCTGGCGCGCGAGTATTTCCCTCTTATTAAAGAGGAGCAATTGTATGGGGAAAACGGTGTTATCGCTTTTTCGGATTTTTCCCGCAAACCGCTTGAAATAAAGCGCGTTTCGGCGGACGGAAAGCCCGTTAAGTGGCATATATCCCCCGACTATTTGCAAACGGAGGATAAAATAGTGACCGTTTGCTATGCCTACGTTCCCGACCCGCTGACGGAAGACGACGAATTTTTCTACCCCGATTTTGCCGTGAGCGAAAGGCTTACCGAGTGCGGAATGATTGCGGAATATTTTCTTGTCCTAGGTGACGCTTCAAGCTCGGCGGCGTGGGAGAACAAGTACCGCAACGAAATAGAAAATCTGCTGTCGAGAAGTACAGTGAGAGGGCGGATACCCCCGAGGAGGTGGATATGAAAATAAGGCGCGTTTACAAGCGCAAAAATCTGAAAACCAAGTCGGTCAAATTAAAGATATTCGGTGGTGACGAGGATTATTGCAATCTGTGCGTGGGATACTACGCCCGAAACGGCAAAAAGCTTAAGCCTTCAGTTATGTTAAAACCTTATAACGACAACGCCCCCGTTAATCCCGTTGTTGACATACACTATTACCCCAATATCGGAGCGGCGGTGGTTTTGTGTTCGACGGGACACGTTTACAGGTGGAAGCCCGTTTCCGTCGGCAGTCCGTACGAGTATGCGGGGCTTGGGGGAACGACTACGCCATTTTCCACGGCGTGCTATTACAACGACGTTTCTATCGTCGCCGCAGTAATGGGGTCGAGAATAGTAATCGTTAAATCGTCTTTGTACGAAATACGCAGTGTTCCTTTTCAGGCATGCGGAGCGGCTTATTTTCTCGGCAGACTGTTCGTCGCCGATACTACAAATAACTGTGTAAGGTGGTCGGGTTCTAATATTACGGACTGGACGGAAAGTATAGACGGGTCGGGGCGCTTATATCTCGACCCCTCAAGAGGAAAGATTTTCAACGTAGTGGTATTCGGTGACAAGCTTGTCGCATTCAGGGAATTCGGGCTGGACGTTTTAAGAGCTTACGGCGAGCCGAGGCATTTTAAAGTCGAACAGTTCGGGCATCAGCTTATGACGGAAAAGCTTGTCATCACTACTTGCGTTGAGTGCGGTAAAAAGCTTTATTTCGCTTCGGAGACAAATATCTATACCTTTGACGGCGAAAAGATCGAACAGGTCGTACTGCCCGATTATATGAAGGCGAAGTATTACACCAACGGCTGCAGTTACGAAAACAGGTACGTGCATTATTACTGTAAACCCGATAATTACGATACATACTGTCAGTTCGAACTCGACGTGGTTACGGGCAAGTGCGCGTTTTTCGCGCCGAACATGAAATTCCTATGGAATAACGGAGAAAAATATTTCGGTTTCAAGGACAACGCCATATACATACAGGACAAGTTCGGTTACGACGTCGAACACGTGTGGAAAACAAAGCCTGTCGACGTCGGCACTTCGGACGTTAAAACGCTTAAAAGTATTTACACGGACGTCAACGACTTTGCGAGAATCAAAATAACTGCGGACGGCGTTTCCCGCGAGATTTTCGGGCAGGGTAAAATACCCGTGGGGTTAAGCGGAAGGGAATTCGTGTTTGAGATAAAAGAGCGCGGGGAAGCAAGCATACTCGAAGCGGAATGGGAGGTGCGTTGATGGATTTCGACATAATCGATATTTCGGAAGACGAAGCGAAGCTTTTGGAAACGGTGCAGCTTAAACTTTTGAGAACCGCTCAGCAGAAGAAAGACGAGCTGTATCATAAACTGCAGCTTCAGCTTGCGGAGTACAAAAAAATGACTTTCGCAAACGGTACGTTTAAATCGTCGCTGTACAGTTCGTTCAGTACTGAAGCAAACAATGAATATGACAGACAGATTGAAATTTTGAGGGAACAGCTCATTTTCAATATGAGCCTGAAAGAGCCGACGCACGATGACGAAACTGGCGATTCGGGAAGCGATTCTTCAGGATATCTCGTCGATTACGAGCTTTCTTACATAGAGCGTTATATTCAGGTCAGGGATTACTATCTGGGTATTTCCGACCCAGACGAAAGGCTTGCTTTATACGCGGCGGACAAAGTTGCCATAAGGTATCTCGGTTCGTATTACAACTCGCTGTACGATTATCTTAAACAATTTACCTGACGTAAAAAAGGGGCGCGGACGGCGATTTGCCGTCTGCGCTTTACTTTTATGCCGCTTAAATTACTTTACATTTTTGCGATAATAATTTATAATTATTCTCATGAAGATTGCTGCTGATTGGAGAGATTATAAAATAATTGCGACGAGCGAGGGTATGAAGCTCGAAAAATGGGGAAACGTTACGCTTCTCCGCCCCGACCCGCAGGTTATCTGGAAGAACGGCAAAGATTTGTATTCTTATCCCGAAATCAACGCGGTGTACCACCGTAGCGAAAAGGGCGGCGGCGGTTGGCAGATAAAAAAATCTTTTCCTCAGCAGTGGAACATAAGCTACGGCGACTTAAAATTTATCGTAAAACCTACGGGCTTCAAGCATACGGGGCTTTTCCCCGAACAGGCGGTTAACTGGAATATGATGCGTTCGCTCATAGAAAAGGCGAAAGCGGAAAATCCCGCAAAGCCGATTAAGGTGCTTAACCTGTTCGCCTATACGGGCGGAGCTACCGTTGCTTGCGCAAAATCGGGTGCGGAGGTTACGCACGTGGATGCGGCAAAGGCTATGGTCGAACGTGCGGGCGACAACGCGCGCCTTTCGGGAATAACCAGCGGTATACGCTACATAGTTGACGACTGTGCGAAATTCGTCGCCCGTGAAATACGCAGAGGGAACAAATACGACGCCATAATTATGGACCCGCCGAGCTACGGCAGAGGGCCGAACGGCGAAATGTGGAAGATAGAGGAAGGTTTGTTCGACTTTGTGCAATCTTGCGTTAAAGTTCTGGTTGATAACCCCCTTTTTGTGCTGATAAACAGCTATACTACGGGTTTGCAGCCCTGCGTTCTCAACAACGTGCTTACGTTGGCTCTTAAAGATTTCAAGGGGGAAGTTTCCTCCTATGAGGTCGGTTTAGCCACGGAAGAAGGTATTCCGCTCCCTTGCGGATGCAGCGGGCTATTTGTCGGTAAAAGGTAATACGGAGATTATTATGAAAAATTCACAGCTTGAAGAACCCGTTATTTTATACGAGGACAACCACGTTATAGTCGTGTTGAAACCTCAGATGGTTGCGTGCTGTCCCGACGAAAGCGGCGACGACAACCTTTTCGACTGCGTAAAGCGGTACATTAAAAACACTTACAACAAGACCGGCAACGTCTTTTTGGGACTTGTCCACAGGCTGGACAGACCTACGGGCGGCGTTATGGTTTACGCAAAAACTTCCAAGGCGGCGGCTAGGCTTACCGAACAGATGAAAAACGGCGGTTTTGAAAAACGCTATCTTTGCGTATTGTGCGGCGTTCCCGCGAACAAAAAAGCTACGCTTGAGAATTATCTGCGCAAGAATTCGGTTAACAACACCGTTTACGTCTGCACTCAGACGGAAGAAGGGGCGAAGTTTGCTTCTCTCGATTACGAAGTCAAGGAAGAGCGGGACGGACTTTCGCTTGCGGAGGTCAACCTGCATACGGGCAGAACGCATCAGATACGCGTGCAGATGGCTTCGATAAATTGTCCGCTTTACGGCGATATGCGCTACGGCGGGGACAAGGCGGTGAAGGGTAGACTGGCGCTTTGGGCGTACTCTTTGCGGTTCACTCACCCTACCACTGGCGAGAAAATGCGGTTCGAGATAGAGCCTCCGAAAGATTCCGACGTGTGGAAACTGTTCAAAATCGAAGTTTAAAATGGCATAAATATCTGTTTTTATTATAATAGAGTTGGTTTGTGGGAGCAAAAGTTATTGACAAACGGCGCGGGTGTATAGTAAAATCAGTGTGTTATACAAAAATTACGTAAAGGTTTATCCGTTATGAAGAAAAAATATAAAGTATCTTTAATTGTATTGTTTGCGGCGTTCTTGTCTGCGATACTCATTGCTGTGTATATGCTGACTGCGGGTTCTGCGTCCGTTTATGCTGCAGACCGTTACGTTACGGTGGACGGCTCCAACATTTTCTATACCTCGATAAGAGGTGCGGAAGTCACTGCCGTAAAGCAAACGGAAAAGGATGACAAAGGCGAAGATAAAGACCGTTATTACACCCTGTTCAAAATCGGTAAGGACGAAACGGTTGCATACCGCAAGTCGCTCGCTTACAGCTGGATTGAGAGTATAAAGGACGACGACGGAATTATTACCGGTTCCAATACGAAAGGCTTTTCTATGGAAATCGGCTTTGACAGCCTGAATTTCAAAAGATATATCATAGCTTTCCAGTCCCAGCAGTATATGATGAACAAAGATAAGATAACGAAAAATTATCTTGTGTTCACCCCTGCGGAAAACGACAAAGTTAACATAGCGGCTGTTTCGTCGCTCGATAAACTTGATGACGAGCATTTCGATTACCCCGTAAGCTGTTCGGTTGCGAATAACGCGAAAATCAAAATTTCTTTCGTAAGCTTTGATGCGGGCAATGTCGTTGTTGCCATCGACGGAGAAGAAAAGACGGGACCCAACCTGTTTTTTGAAAACGTTTATTTCCCTTATGCTTCTTACGTGTCTTCCGGAGACACCGCGGTTACTCCTTTGACATTCAGCGCTGAGTTCGAAGAAGACGCTAAGCCTGCGGAAGGAGAGGAAGAACTCACTGCCGATATGGTGCTTTACTCTCTTAACGGACAGTCGTTCGAGATGTTCGAAAACGATAAAGACGGCGTTTACAACGACGTTAAGGACAACGCTCCTCCCGTAATCTGCTTCACAAAAACTCCTTCTTACGTGAATTTCGGCAAAAAGCTCGATTTCGATTTTATGGTTATAGACGTGCTTGCGTCGTCGCCCCGTTCAACGGCTTATTTCTACGTGCTTACGGGCGAACAGTACAGAGCGGACGATTTCGAGTATTCCAAAATCAAATACGATGAAAGTTCTTCTTCCGACAGCTCCTCCGACAATAAAGAAGATGGCGAGGGCGAAACGGACAAGAAAGTTTGGAAGAACCCTTTCATTACCGTCAACTCCAGCTCAGACATAAGAATTATAAGAGACCAGAACACGTTCGTTCCCGAGAAATATCTCAATGAGGACGGGGATTTGGAAGTTTACGGTTTAATTAAAATTTATTACGAAATTTCCGACGTAACGGGTTCTTCCGCCAATACCGATACGATATTCGTGGATTGGTACGCTAAGGACGAAGCGCTCATCAATATTTACGACCTCAAAGGCGATACGTCCGGTAAGAAAGAAAACTTCCTGAAGATTATAGACGGCAAGGACGGTTTGACTTATGCGACGGACGAAGATAAGACGCTTGAAGATTATAAGAAAACCATCGAAAGCATAACGGCAGATTATCAGAAAAAGGTTAAAGATGCAATCGACGCTTTGGAAGATAAAAAGCTTTATGCGGGCAGCGACAGCAATTTCTATCTTCCCGAATTCGATTATGTTCTCGGAGACGAATATTTCGTAAAGCAGGACTTTAAATATTCTATATATTATAGGGCTAAGACGACGGGTTCGAATGCTTCGCTTGCATACAACAAGCTTTCCATCCCCTTAAGCGAAGCCGACGTGACTTACAGATTTACCGTTTACGTCACCGATGCGTTCGGCAAACCTATGAGATATCCCGACGAAAACGGAGAATGGCAGGAGATAAAGACCGATGATATCTGGGACGAGGATTTTGCGGACTTGTTGCCTTTCTTTGAATTCAGCGTATCCTATAAGGAAGCTACCGCAAAAGAACCCGACAGTCATTCCGTAGCTTACGTTGGTACGAGCTACAGCGGCGTATCTTTCGATATCAAAGGTGTTACCGGCACGTATTCGACGAAGTACAACCTTTATATTTTCGACAGAAACGCGGCTTATAACGAACTTAACCTCGATTTGACTTATAACGCGTTTGTAGAAAATTTCGAAAAGCTTTTCGATAACTCTTACGACGCTAACCTGAACACGAGAAAGTATTTCACTACGGTTAAACCCGCAAGCGAATTACAGCCGACGGACGAAAATTACGAACTTTTCAACGCAATCAAGTGGAATGCAAGCAACGTAAGCTTCGTTCCCCAGAGCGCGGAGGATTTCTATATCGTAAGACTTACGCTTACGGATAACCGTTCTCAGGTTTCCAGTACGAACTTTGTTGCGGTTGCGGCATCCATTCAGGCGAACTCTCTCAAAGGCGAAAGCGAGTGGCTGAAGAACAACATTCCCGCAATCGTGCTTTTGTCTGTAGCGGGCGTTCTGTTCATTGCATTCATAATTCTGCTCGTAGTTAAACCCAAGGATAAGGGCGACATCGACGAAATTTACGAAAACGGTACAAAGAGCAAGAAAAACAAGAAAAAATAATCATTCAAATATCGGGAGTATTGCGGTGTTTACGCAATGCTCCCGTTGTTCTTTTATATAACTTAAATTTACATATTGACAATTATTAAGCTAAGTGATATAATATTATAATAGAAATAGTCGTATTATGTTTTTATATGACTTTCGGGTGTGTTTACCGCGTAAACAATATTATGATAAGGCAGAAAAAATCGATGGATCATCTCAGCTATCTCAAAAAAATCGAATATTTCAAAGATAGAGATCTGACTTACTCTTTTGACTCTCTCACCAAGTTGCTTGACAGACAAACGATGATAGACTATATCACCTATCTCACGAATAACGGCAAGGAGTTCAGTTTATTTCTTGTCGACGTCGACAACTTTAAGAACGTCAACGATACTTACGGGCATCTCGTGGGCGACATCGTTCTTGCGCAGACTGCCGAATATCTTTTGGAGAAGACGTTCGGGGCAGGCGTTGTTGCGCGTTACGGCGGCGACGAGTTTATGATGGTATTCGACGGCGTTGTGGAATACGAACAGGTTTGGAAATACGGACACGATATAGATATCAATATCGGTTCGCTTGTATTCAGCGGTGCGCCCAATATTTCAATAACCGTTTCTATGGGTATTGCCCGTTCGCCTATTGACGCAAAGGGTTACGAAGAACTGCTCTCCGTTTCCGATAAGGCGCTTTACCGTGCAAAGATGAAAGGCAGAAACTGCTTTATTATCTATTTGCCCGAAAAGCATGCAAATATCCTTTTAAAGAAGGAGCGCGATAAGAAGCTGACTAGCATGCAGCTTGTAGCGAATGTTTTTTCAAGTCTTACCGCAAACGGCGAGGATATAGGAACTGCAATAAACACGCTTTTCCGCAGTTTGGTTTCCCATTATATGTATGACCATATCTGCATAGAAGCGCGTAACGGTTTGAATTACAGCGTTTCCTACGCGCTTGCAAGAAAATTCGATTTCACTCATATAGATTTCGATTTGATTAACAGCCATATCAATCCTATCGGATATATCAGTCTGAACTATACAAGCACGCTTAACGAGAACGCGTTCGAAGAGCTGGCTAAGGAATTCAGACAGCAGGATATCAGTTCAACGCTTTATTGCAAAATTTCCGCATACGGCAAGGATTACGGTTTTATTAGAATAGATACGGTAAGCACCGTGCGTATCTGGCAGAATTCGGAAATTTCTATCGTAATGGCGGCGGCAAACGCTATAGGCTTGCTTCTGCATTATCAGAATAAAACACTTGAGGATTTGCCGCAGGTAGCTCATTCCAAAGTTGGCGGCGAAGAATAATTATATTAATAATGTTTACGGCGGTTGTTCCTTAAGGTAACCGCCGTTTTTTTTAATGTGCGGACATAAATTTTTTGCGGAAATTGTGTCCGCGCTTGATTTTTTATACAATATATGGTATAATTTCCAATGGCAGTGTGCGCATTGCACTTACGTTTTAAAATTAAGATACAGGGAAGAAGATAATGGCAGAAAAAAGTTACAACGCGGACGATTTAAAAGTTCTCGAAGGGCTGGAAGCGGTCAGGGTGCGCCCCGGTATGTATATCGGCAGTACGGGCGTAAAAGGCTTGCACCACATTCTTTGGGAAATCGTGGACAACGCTATCGACGAAGCGGCAAACGGCTATGCGGATGAAATTACGGTAACCTTGCACAAGGACGGTTCGGCTTCGGTCGACGATAACGGAAGAGGTATGCCGACGGATAAAAACACCAAGACGGGTATGTCGGGCGTTGAACTGATTTTTACCAAGCTTCACGCGGGCGGTAAATTCGACAGCGGCAACTATGCGTTTTCGGGCGGGCTGCACGGCGTAGGCGCGTCCGTTACCAACGCGCTTTCCAAATGGGTGGACGTTGAAGTGCATCGCGGCACAATCTTTAAAATGCGTTTTACTTCCACTTACGATAAAGCAAATAAAAAGTGGCTGTGCGGTATCCCCGAAGCGCCCCTTCTGAACACCCACCAAAAGACGGACAGGAAGGGTACAATCGTGCGTTTTATGCCCGATGAAAACGTTTTCGAAACGGTGGAGTGGCACCACGACGTCGTTCTAAAGCGCCTTAAAGACCTTGCATTCTTAAACAAGGGCGTTAAGATAAATTTCATCGACGAGCGCCAGTTGTACAAAATCGAAGAGGTGGAAAACGAGGACGGCGAAATTGTCAGCACAAAAGTTGCTCTGCCAATAAAAGAACCGATAACGTTCAAGTATAACGGCGGTTTAAGAGACTTTGTAAACTACTTAAACGACGGTAAAAGCGCGCTTTACAGTCAGCCTTTGTATTGCTCCGCAATTAAAGACATTCAGGTTAAAGGCGCGCCTGCGGGCAGAATTAAGATAGAATTTGCGCTCTCTCACACAAAGGACGACGAAGAAAATCTGTATTCGTTCGTAAACAATATTTCCACCGTGGAGGGAGGCTATCACGAGATTGGCTTCCACAACGGACTTTTGAAAGCGGTAAACGACTATGCGCGCGCAAACGGCGTTTTGAAGGCGAAAGAGCCTGCGTTCGTCGTCGACGATATTAAAGAGGGCTTAACAGCCGTTCTTACCGTGCAGATGAACAACGTGGAGTTCGAAGGGCAGACAAAAACCAAGCTCGGCAATCCCGAAGCAAAAGCGCCCGTAGAACAGGCGGTGGTAGAGGGCTTGACTGCGCTTATGAATACGCGCGGATTTAAAACTACGTTCGACGAGATTGCAAAGAAAGCCAAGTTTGCCGCAGACGACAGAATTAAACACCGTGCCGAACGCGACGTGGCTAAAGCCGCTTCTTCGAGCGACGGACTTAACCTTATAGGTAAGCTCGCGCCCTGTTCGGGCAAGAACCCCGATATGAACGAACTGTTTATAGTCGAGGGCGATTCGGCGGGCGGAACTGCGAAGCAAGCGAGAGTAAGGCAATTCCAATCGATTTTGCCTTTGCGCGGTAAACCTCTTAACGTACAGAAAAAGACTGCATTGCAGGCGTTGCAGAACGAGGAAATCAAAACGCTTGTATCGGCGATAGGCGCGGGCTTCAACCGCTCTTTCGAGTTGGATAAAACGCGCTATAAAAAGGTTATCATACTTTCCGATGCGGACCAAGACGGTATGCACATACGCTGTATTCTGCTTACGTTCTTCTTTAAATACATGCGCGAGTTGGTTGCGGCCGGTTACGTCTACATAGGTATGCCTCCCCTCTACAAGGTTTATAAAAAGGACGTAGTCGAGTACGCATACGACGATAAAGAACTGGAAGAGAAGATTAAAAAAGTGGGCAAGGGCTATTCGCTTCAGCGCTATAAAGGATTGGGCGAAATGTCTGCCGAACAGCTTTGGGACACGACTATGAACCCAGCAACGCGTAACCTTATTCAAGTTACGTTAGAGGACGTGGCTCAGGCGGCTCAGACAATAGAAATGCTTATGGGTGACAAGGTTGAAGGGCGCAAGCAGTTCCTTGCGGAAAACGCGGACTTCAACAAGGTTGACGGCTTCATCGAAAAGGTGAACGTGGTCAAGCAGAATACGGTGGACGAGGGCTGATAAATGGCTAAGAAGAGAAACGACGATAACTTTCAAACCATTATACCGCAGGGCAAAGTCTTTACGACTCCGCTCGAAGAGGTTATGCCGCAGTCGATGCTGCCCTATGCGGAATTCGTAATTTTGGACAGAGCTTTGCCCCGCGTCGAAGACGGCTTGAAGCCCGTTCAGAGGCGCATACTCTTCACTATGGCAGAGATGGGGCTGAACCCCGATAAACCGCACAAGAAGTCGGCGAGAATCGTCGGCGACTGTATGGGTAAATACCACCCGCACGGCGACAGCTCGGTTTACGACGCTATGGTAAGAATGGCGCAGGACTTCAATATGAGAATGACGCTCGTCAACGGACACGGCAATTTCGGTTCGGTTGACGGTGACTCCGCGGCGGCAATGAGATATACGGAAGCGAGGTTAGAGCCGCTCGCGCTCGAACTGTTGAAAGATATAGACAAGGAAACTGTTCCGTTTTCTTTCAACTTCGACGACAGCTTGTTGGAACCCGATATTCTCCCCGGAAGATATCCCAATCTGTTGGTAAACGGCGCTAACGGCATAGCCGTCGGACTTGCGACAAATATACCCACGCACAACCTCGGCGAAGTTATAGACGGCGTGTGCGCATATATCGATAACCCCCGCATATCCCTTAACGAAATGATGAAAATTATCCCCGGACCGGACTTTTCGACGGGCGGTTTCATCATCAAAAACGAGCTTAACCAAGCTTACGAAACGGGCAAGGGCAGAATAACACTGCGTGCGCGCTATTCCGTTGAAAACGGCGACAACGGCAAGAAACAGATTATATTTACGGAACTTCCTTATCAGACCAACAAGGCTGAACTTCTCAGAAAGATAATGATTCTGAAAGAGGAAAAAAAGGAAGCGCTTTCGGGCGTTGCGGACGTTGTGGACGAATCCGACCGCACCGGTATGAGGGCAGTTATATACTGCAAAAAAGAAGCGGACGTGGATTCTATTCTCGCGTATCTGTTCAAGTATACCGATTTAGAATGTTCTTTCGGCATAAATATGGTCGCGATTGCGGGCGGCAAACCCCAGCAGCTGGGATTGCTCGACGTCATAAAATATTATGTGGCGTATCAGCGTCAGGTTATTATCCGCAGAACGAAATACGAACTCAAAGAAGCTGAAGCCCGCTGTCATATATTGGAAGGTCTTATTATAGGCGTTCACAATATCGACGAGGTTATTAGGATAATAAAATCGTCGGAATCGACGGCAGTTGCGAGGACAAGCCTTATGGAAACGTTCGCATTAAGTGAGCGTCAGGCACAGGCTATCCTCGATTTAAGGCTTGCACGACTTGCCAAGTTGGAAGTCAAAAAGCTCGAACAGGAGCTTGCCGACCTCAAAAAGAAGATAGCGCGTTTACAGGCAATACTTGCCAGCCGCGACGAACAGATGGCAATCGTCAAGAGCGAAATGCGTGAAATCAAGGAAAAATATCCCTGCCCCAGGAAAACGCAGATTGTGGATAAGACGGAAGATATCGCCGTGTTCAGGCAGGATATCAAACGCGCCGCAACCGATTGGGCGATAACGATTACGGCGGGGGATAATATCAAGTTTATAGACAAGCTTGAATTCGACCAAAAATATAAAAAGCCGCTCGCCGCTTCATATCGCGCCGACAGCCTTTACAAACAGGTTATGTTCACCCGTTCGGACAAGACGGTCATGGTGTTCACAAACTACGGCGACTGCGTAAAAATCGACCTTAACGAATACGACGCTTCGGGATTCAACGGTTCGGCGGTCAAGCTGAAAGAATTCTACGACGCGGCGTTGCGCGGCGAAAAGCCTGTAAAGGTGTTCGCTTTGGATGAGAGCATGCCCGAGGGCGATTTGCTGTTCTTCACGAAAATGGGTACTGTAAAGCGGACTGCGTGGGAAGAATACGACGTAGCCCGTCAGGTGTTCCCCGCAATCAAGCTGAAACTAGGCGACGAAGTGCTTAACGTGGAAAACTACGTGGACGACAGCGCCAACACTATGATTTTCGTAACCGCCGAGGGTATTTGCCTTAACGCGGACAAGGACGATATCCCCCGTCAGGGCAGAGTTACCGGCGGCGTCCGCGGAATACTTTTGAACGACGGCGACGAGGTTGCGTTCGCAACCCAGATGTACGGAGAGGGCGAAATATTAATAGCTTCCGACCAAGGTGCGGTGAAGCGCGTAATAGCTTCGCTGTTCCAGCCTATGGGCAGGGGACGAAAGGGTATGATGATTGTGGACGGCAAATCTCGCGTTATATTCGCCGATTACGTTACCGTGCCTTACAAAATCGGAGTGGTGCGATCGGATAATTCTTTGGAGGAACTGGATACGGAGGACATTTCGATAGAACCTCGTCCGTCCAAGGGCAAACCGCTTGCAAGGGCTTCGGAAGTTACTGCCGTTGTTGCGCTTAAATACCGTTCGGAATACTCCGACGGAAATATGCAAATAAAATTCTAAAATATAAACCGAGGGGGTTAATTTATGCTTAAAAAATACATTGACGCGGCAATATGCCGCAACGAATGTGATATAGTGCTTAAAAATGCGACGTTTGTGGACGTGTTTTCGGGTGTTCTGCGTACGGGCGATATCGGTATTCTCGGCAACAGAATAATCGGTGTGGGCAATTACAGCGGTAAGGAAGAATACGATATGACGGGCTTTACCGTCTGCCCCGGCTTTATCGACGGACACGTGCATATCGAAAGTTCCCAACTTTCGCCCGAAGGATTTGCATCCTTAGTCGTTCCCCGCGGCACGACGACGATAATCGCCGACCCGCACGAGATAACGAACGTGTGCGGACTCGACGGGGCGAACTACATAGTCCGCGCTTCCCAAAACGTCCCCTTGGACGTAAAGGTGATGCTTCCTTCATGCGTTCCCGCAACGCCGTTCGAAACGAGCGGAGCGGTGCTTAGCGGAAAGGATATCGAACAGAATATTTCAAATAACGACTTTTACGGCTTGGGCGAATTTATGAATTTCCCCGCGGTAATTGCGGGCGAAGAGGACGCGTGCAGAAAGCTCGAAGCGGTTCGCTCAGCGGGCAAGGTATGCGACGGACACGCTCCTGCGGTAAACGGCAACGCGCTCAACGCCTACGTGTGCGGCGGAATTATGACCGACCACGAGTGTGACTCTGTCGAAGAATTGCAGGAAAAAATTTCAAAAGGAATGTACGTGCATCTGCGCCACGGCTCTTCCACGAGAAATTTGGGCGCTAATTCAAAGGCTGTTACGACGGGCAATATGCGCAGGTTTTTGATGTGTACCGACGACAGGCACGCCGACGATTTGGCAAAGATCGGGCATTTGGACGACGCTTTGAGAAAAGCCGTTGCGGCGGGACTCGACCCCGTTTGGGCGGTAACTATTACTACTTTAAACAATGCGGAGTGTTATAAACTCACCCACAGGGGCGCGATAGCTCCGCTGTATTTCGCGGATATCGCAGTCGTTGACAATCTTAAAGATTTCAACGTTAAATACGTTTTTAAGGACGGCAAGCTCGTAGCTAAAGACGGCAAGCCTCTGTTCGATTATTCGAAGCGCTATCTCCCCGAAAGCGTGAAGAACACAGTTCACCTTTCCCGGCCGTTGACTGCGGAAGATTTTAAAATTACTCTTAAAGGCAAAAAAGTAAAAGCTATGACGGTGCCCGCGGGCAGCGTGGTTACGGGCTGTTCGGTTGAAGAAGTGCAATCCGTCGGCGGCGACATAATAGTGGAAGGCACGGATTTGTTGAAACTGTTCGTGGTGGAAAGGCACAAGCTTACGGGCAATATCGGCAAGGCGATATTGAAGGGTTACGGCTTCAAGGGCGGCGCTATGGGCATAACCATTTCGCACGATTCGCACAATATAATTCTGCTCGGTGACGACAACGAAAGCATAGCAAAAGCCGCAAACGAGCTTAAAGATATCGGCGGCGGTATGGTAATAGCCGAAAAGGCGACGGGCAAGGTATATTCACTCGCCCTTGATATCGGCGGGCTTATGACTTCCAAAGACCCCGAAACTCACGCAAACGAGAGCAAAAAGCTGATTGAAAAGGCGTACGCTATGGGCGTTAAACCCGACTTGGACGCTTTTCTTTCGCTGGCGTTCTTATCGCTTGCGGTAATTCCGCACATAAAGCTTTTGGATACGGGGCTGTTCGACGTGGATAAATTCGCGTTCACGGACATCAACGCAGACTGATAAATCAACTCCGCTCGTAAAGAATAAAACGCTCCGAGCGGAGGATTTTTTCACAAAAAGCAAAATATCTCATTTTTTTTAAAAAAATGCTTTTACATAGCGGCGAAAATATAGTACAATAAAAGCAATAATCTTAAATTATATTTTTGCCGCCTTAAGTTACTGGCGGTTTGCAGGGGAAGATGAGCTTCCCCGTCCGTAAAGCCCGAAGAGCCGAAATCTTTCCAAAGGGCTTCGGAAAAGGAGTTTGTATGGGATTGTTGAATTTTTTATCCAACGCCGACAGCAGAAGAGCTGTAAAAAAACTTGAAAAACTTGCAAATAAAGTCGAGGCGTTAGAGCCTAAGTATTCCGCTATGAGCGACGAAGAGCTTAAGAGCCAGACGGGCATCTTAAAGGCTAGACTTGCCAACGGCGAAACGCTCGACGATATTTTATTTGACGCGTTTGCGGCTTTAAGGGAAGCTGCTTGGCGCGTACTCAAAATGAAGCACTTCCGCGTTCAGATTATCGGCGGTATATGTCTCCATCAGGGACGTATCGCAGAGATGAGAACGGGCGAAGGTAAAACGCTCGTTTCAACATTGCCCGCGTATTTGAACGCGCTTACCGGCAAGGGCGTACACATTGTAACGGTCAACGATTACCTCGCCCGCCGCGACGCGGAATGGATGGGCAAGGTTCACAAATTTATGGGCTTGACCTGCGGCGTTGTAGTTGCGGGAATGAGCGATGAGGAAAAGCAAGCCGCTTACAAGTGCGACATAATTTACGCAACCAACAACGAGCTGGGCTTCGACTATCTTAGGGATAATCTCAAAACCTCCATACCCGCTATGGTTCAGCGTGAACTTAACTTCTGTATAATCGACGAGGTCGACTCCATTTTAATCGACGAAGCGAGAACGCCCCTTATCATTTCGGGCAGGGGCGGCGAAAGCAGCAAGCTGTACGAGGACGTCGACAGGTTCGTAAGAAATCTTCACGGCGGTTTCGACGACGATAAAAAGGAAGCGGAAGCGAAAGCTCCTATCCGCAAGAAGAAAAATCAGAAATTCACCGAAGAAGAGGAAGCCGTCAACGCTCAGCTCGAAGCTATCCGCAAGGATATGGAAACTTGGGACTACATTATAGACCGCAAGGATAAGTCGGTTACCATAACCGAACTCGGCGCGGAAAAAGCGGAACGCTTCTTCAATATCAAAAACCTCGGCGACATCGAAAACGCCGATTTGAACCACC
>CAYXXB010000020.1:0-19427 GCA_964468955.1 uncultured Clostridia bacterium
CGATAAAACGCGGTGAACTGTACTATGCCGATTTGTCGCCCGTCGTGGGTAGTGAACAGGGCGGCGTGAGACCCGTCCTCGTCGTGCAGAACGACGTGGGAAACAAGTTTTCCCCCACGATAATCGCGGCGGCGGTAACAAGCAAAATCAACAAAGCAAAATTGCCTACACATATAGAACTCCCTGTCGGCTCGTTCGGGCTTGCAAAGGATTCCGTAATACTTTTGGAACAAATCCGCACGCTCGATAAGCGCAGGTTGAAAGAAAAAATAGGGGAGATACCCGAAGGTACTATGTCAAAGGTAGACAAGGCGATTTTAATCAGCTTGGGATTTATTAAACAATAAAACGCGGACGAAAATTTTCGTCCGCGTTTTTCTAAGCTTCGCTCCCAAAAAATATATCCCCTTCTATAATCTGACTCCCAAGCTCATTTCCGTTTTTATCAAGTAGCCCGTCTGTACAATTAATTACAAGATCAGGAAGACCAGGAATGTTATAATCGGCGCTCGTAGTATACCCATACCAGTTAGAACCTTTTTTAATAGCTTTCCACTGTAACATCGTTCCTTTAAATGTAAAACCTTTTCCTGTTAAGCCGATGCAATTATAGAAAGCATAATTGCCGATAGAAGTTACGCTATCAGGAATAGTTATGCTCATTAATTTGCCACAATCTCTGAACGCATAATTGCCGATAGAAGTAATACCGTCAGGGATCGTTATACTCTTCAGCTCGCTACACCCCATGAAAGCATTATTTCCGATAGAAGTTACACTATCAGGAATTGTAATACTTGTCAACCCGCTGCAAAATTGAAACGCATGAGCGCCTATAGAAGTAATACCGTCAGGTATTATTAAGTTTTCCAAATCACTCAAACCTCTGAACGCACTGTCGCCGATAGAAGTAACGCTTCCGTCTGTTGGAATTATACTGTTTTTACAGCCTGTTACTAAAGTCTTTGTCGCTGTTTCAATTAAACAATTGCCTGCGCTGTGATAAGTTGCATTCCTGTTATCAACCGTAATACTCGTCACATCGCCGCATCCGATAAACGCACTACTGCCGATAGCAGTTATACTCTCGGGAATTGTTATGCTTGTCAATCCGCTGCGATATTGAAACGCAGAACCATCGATAGAAGTAACGCTTCCGTCTATAGGAATAATACTGTTTTTACAACCTAATATTAAAGTTTTTGTCGCCGTTTGAATTAAACAATCAGCCACACTATGGAAAGTTGCATTTTCGCTGTCAACGGTAATACTCGTTAACCCGCTACAGCCAAAGAACGCAGATCTGTCGATAGAAGTAACGCTGTCGGGGATTGTTATATTTTCTAATCCGCTACAATAATAGAAGGCGTTTGCGCCGATAGAAGTAACGCTGCCGTCTGTCGGTATAATACTATTATTACAACCTACTAATAAGGCTTTTGTAGCTGTTTCAATCAAACAATTGCCTGCGCTGTGATAAGTTTCATTTTTGCTGTCAACGGTAATGCTCGTCACCCCGCTGCATCCTCTGAATGCATAACTGCCGATATAATTAACCCTAATAGGGATAGCTATGCTTGTCAATCCGCTGCAACCATCAAACGCATAATTGCCGATTCCAGTGACGCTGTCCGGGATTGTTATGCTCGTCAACTTACTGCAATTTTGAAACGCTCTGGATTCGATAGTAGTAACAGGTAAATCATTATATATTGAAGGAATATTTATTATGCTATCAGTGCATTTACCTATGCCGGTCACAGTGCAATGATCATTAAACAAGTTAAATTCTAATCCTGTGTTCGGTTTGCCCATTTTACAAATATCACAAATATCGTTAATCCAAATATGTTGTGTTTTTTCTAATACCGTTTGTTCAACTAATACCGTATTGCAAACGGCGCAATGTTTGCCTTCAGTTAAGCCCTCTTTGATACAAGTGGGGTTAACCGCTTCATCTATTACTACGGTATGTGCGCTCGGCATAAATTCGTAGTCTTTGTAATTACAATCAGAACAAATGCGGTATTTGAAGCCGATAGAAGTGCAGGTTGCGTCTATCCCCGTTTCCCATACGCTGAATTTGTGTTTGCAGGGAGGTACTTTGCCTATATTAGTCGTTGTATCGTTTGTCCAAGTAATAATAATTTCGTTATCAGTGTTGATTTCTATCTCCTTAATACCCAAACCGTCATTACCGTTTGTTCCGTTCGTACCGTTTGAACCTGTGACTTTAACCCCTGTGTCGGTTTCACCTATAAACCAATTACCGTTTTCGCCGATGTGGGGAGTCATACCGTCATTGCCGTTTTTTCCGTTAGCTCCGTCTTTACCCGAAATCATTTGAACAAATTCTTCAAGCGTTCCCGCATAGCCTAGTTCCTGAGCCTGTGCGTATGCAGTTGCAAACGAGTATTCGTTTCCCCATTTGTTTTGAGTTTGATTATTTACGCCGCCGTTATTGCAAGCCGCTAAGCCAAAAACGCAAGCAGCTGCCGAGCATACGGCAAGTAAACAAGCCAACAGTTTCTTTTTCATATAATAAATACTCCTTTGAATTAATGTAACAAATCGTAACATTTTTATTGTACATAAATTGTAACATAATGTTACAGAGAAGTCAAGGGAAACAAATGCTGTTATGGAAATGTTGGGGCTGAAATTAATAAGAAAAAAGAAGAATCTTAATCAGTTAAAGGTAGCGTACGATTTGAATATAAGTCGCGAAGCCCTTTCGCATTATGAAAACGGCAAACGCAGTCCTAATATCGAAATGCTTGTTGCAATGTCTAAATATTTTAACGTTTCAATTGATTATCTTATAACGGGACTTGATTTTCAAAAAAGGTAACTGCGGTTACTTTTTTTTATATTTAAACGCTTTTAAAATGATTAGCGGTGTGTTATAATCGGGATATGAAAATAAAGGAATTTTTCAAAAAACTCAAAATACAGTTCGGTAAAATCACGATTATAATGCTCGCCGTGTTTGCCGTTCTGCTCGCCGTCGATTTGATTTTAAAGGCGTGTGAGGTTAAATATAATTGGAATTTCACGGTTATTCCTAAGTTTATCTGGGTGCAGAGCGGGCAGAAAAATACGGGCGCGGCTTTTTCTATTTTCGCCGATTCTGCGGGCGGCAGAATTTTTCTTATAATATTTTCAAGCTTCCTGTTTTTGGTTATCGCGGCGTGCTTTGTCATTCTACCCGAACGGTTTGCCGTGCTTAAACTCGCGCTTGCAATGATAGGTTCGGGTGCAATTGCAAACCTTATAGACCGCATTGCATTGGGCTATGTGCGCGACTTCGTGTGGATGTGGATTTTCGGAAACTACGCGTGCTGTAATTTTGCCGACTTCTGGGTGGTTTTAGGCGTAATATTGGCGGTTATCGACATTTTGTTTTTCAACGAATGGGCGTTGTTACCTCTTACTAAGGGCGCGAAAGCCCGCGTTGCCGCCCGCGAAAAAGCAGAAGAGCAGGAAAAAATTGCAGAACAAGAACAGGAAAACGCGCAGACGGACGATAACGGCGGAGAAGATAAACCCAAATAATGGAAGAAAAAGTTTTTATTGCTGAAGAAAAATTTTCACGCGCGGACTTGTACTTAAACAGTATGTTGCCCGAATTCACCCGTTCGGCAGTAAAAAAACTGTTTGACGGCGGTGCGGTCGCAATCAACGGCAAAACAGCTAAAGCTTCGCAAAAGGTTGAAGCGGGTGACGAAATAAAGGTCATTCTGCCCGAACCTAAGGAGTGCGTTGCCGTTCCGCAGGATATTCCGGTGGAAATTATGTACGAAGACGGCGATTTGGCAGTAGTGAACAAACCGCAGGGCTTGACCGTACACGCAGGCAACGGCAACGACGACGGCACGCTTGTCAACGCGCTGCTATACAAATTGGATAATTTAAGCGGTATAGGCGGAGTAATCCGACCGGGGATAGTTCACCGCATAGACAAAAACACTTCGGGCTTGCTCGTGGTTGCAAAGAACGATAAAGCGCATTTAAGTCTTGCGGAACAGATTGCCGAAAAGAGTTGCCACCGCACATATGTCGCGCTTTTGGAAGGCAACTTAAAAGACGATTGCGGAACGGTTACAACCTACATAGGCAGAAGCCCTTCCGACCGCGTAAAAATGGCGGTAGTGCCTCCCGAAAAAGGTAAAATCGCGATAACCGATTATACGGTTTTGGGCAGAAACAACGGCTATACGCTTTGCCGTTTCGATTTGCAGACAGGCAGAACGCATCAGATAAGGGTACACGCGAAGCACCTCAATCACCCTGTGGTCGGCGACGATGTTTACGGCAGAAAGAAAAGGGAATTCGGCTTGAACGGTCAGCTTCTTCATGCATATAAATTGCAGTTTACCCACCCGACGACGGGAGAGCCGATGGAGTTTTGCGCACCGCTTCCCGATTATTTTGTAAAGGTTTTAAAAAAGCTCGGACTCGATAATTTTGATTTAAACGGTTGATTTTTAATTAAAGCGTGGTATAATATACGCGTATAAATAAAAAGGAGACAATTTTTATGGCAAAGAGAACTAACAGAAGTACTAACAGCAACTATTCGATAGTTAAAGCCACAGCTTTCTGGGGCATAATCATTTCGGGTATTGCTGGCTTGGTAACTTTGGTTATCAAAATTTTGGTAGCGGCTAAAATTATCACGGGCGCAGGCGCTGCGGTATCTTCCGCACTCGGCATTATGAACCTTATTGCAAACCTTGCGTTGTTTGTAAGCGTATTCCTCGCTGCATACGCATATTCATGGGGCAAAAGCAAGACGTGGAGAATTCTTTTCTGGGTATTCTCGGTTCTGGCGTTCCTCAGCCTTTTGGGCTTCAACATTCTGGGAATGTGGTTCGGCTTCTGATTTAACTTGAATTGTTATTCAAAGCGGTTTGCGCGTTTTATGCGCAAACCGCTTTACAATTTTTTCCGTTTACTTTATAATTTAAATATAATTAACGCCGGAAATTTCAAGGGCGGATTGATTTTGCCCGTTAAGAAATTTACGACAAGAAATAAATTCACGGCAAAGATTTTGCTTTAGTAAAAGATTTGCGTGAGGTGTTATATGTCTAACCCTTTAGTTGCAGTCGTCGGCAGACCCAACGTCGGCAAATCCACGTTTTTCAATAAGGTTGCTGGCAGAAAAATTTCCATTACGGAAGACAGACCGGGGGTCACCCGCGACAGGCTTTATGCCGACGCGGAATGGCGCGGCAAGGCATTTTCTATCGTCGATACTGGCGGTATAGAGCTTAAAAGCGACGATTTAATGTGGAAGCAGATTAAAAAACAGGCGGAAGTCGCAATAGAAACGGCGGTCGTAATTCTCTTTTTCGTGGACGGAAAGGAGGGTTTAACCACGTCCGATTACGACGTTGCGGATATGCTCCGCCGCAGTAAAAAGCCCGTTATTCTTGTCGTCAATAAGATAGACGAATACTCCGAAGAAAAGGTTTTCGAATTTTATTCCCTCGGCTTGGGCGAGCCTTTCCCCGTTTCCGCAGAACACGGCAAGGGCATAGGCGACGTTTTAGACGAAACGGTCAGCTATTTCGAAAAATACGTAAACGAAGAGGACGAGAGCGTTAAAATCGCGGTCGTAGGCAAACCCAACGCAGGTAAATCGAGCCTTGTGAACAGGCTTTTGGGCTTCGAGCGTTCTATCGTAACCGATATTGCGGGAACGACCCGCGACGCTATCGATACCCGCTTCACCTACGATAACCGCCCCTACACGATTATAGACACCGCTGGTATAAGAAAGAAGAGCAAGGTGGAAGACGACGTCGAATACTATTCTGTTATGCGTGCGTTCGACGCCGTGCGCCGTGCCGACGTGTGCCTTCTCGTAGTCGATTCCACGGAAGGTCTTACCGAACAGGACACTAAAATTATCGGCTACGTTCACGAACAGGGCAAACCATCCGTTATCGTAATGAACAAGTGGGACTTGATTGAAAAGGACACGAACACGATAAATAAGTTTGAAAATAAGCTTAAAGAAGATCTGAAGTTTATGGACTATTTCAAGTCCGTTTACATATCGGCGAAGACGGGTCAGCGCGACGAAAAAATTATGACGGCGGCGGACATGGTGTACCGCAACGCCCATATGCGCGTGCAGACCGGCACTTTGAACGATTTGATTTCGGACACCGTGCGCGCAAACGAACCGCCTTCCTATAACGGCAGAAGGCTTAGGGTGTATTATTCTTCGCAGGTTGCCGTCGCACCGCCCACGTTCGTGCTGTTCGTAAATTCGCAGGACTTAATGCACTTTTCCTACGAGCGCTTTCTGGAAAACTCCATTCGCAACGCTTTCGATTTTTCGGGTACTCCTATAAGAATTGTAACGAGAGAGAAAAAGGACGACTAAACGCATATGTATCAATTTGATTTTTCAAATATGAAGCCGTTCGACTTGGCAAACGGCTGGTATTGGCTGGTGCTTGGCGCTGTTATAAGCTACTTTTGCGGCTGTTTCAACTTTGCGATTTTGATTGCAAGATTAAAACACCACGATATAAGAAAGGAAGGAAGCGGGAACCCAGGCTCTATGAATATTTCGCGGCAGCTTGGCTTAAAATTCGGTATTCTGAATTTCGTTTGCGACGGTTTAAAGGGCGGTATACCCGTAGTCGTGGGCTTCCTCGTTTTCAAAAATTATTATTTTGCAGGTACTCAGTACGTTGCCGTTGCGGATTTCGTCCGCTATCTTTTCGCAGTATGCGCCGTAATAGGTCACGTTTCCCCCGTAACTATGAAGTTCAAGGGCGGCAAGGGAATTGCAACGACGATAGGGCTTTTCTGGTGTTCCATATCGTGTGAGGTATGGTGGTTCGCGTTTATCGGACTTGCAATATTCTTCCTGCTTTTCTTCTATATGTATTTTACCGAGTGGGGGTCGATGGGGTCGCTTTTCGGCGTGGCTATCTATACCGTATGGCAGGGGATAATATTCGCATTGAGATACGCGGCGGTAATAACGAACGTATACGTAATCATTATGTTTATGTTCCTGTTCGCTCTCAATTTAATTACTTGGCTGAAGCACCAAGCTAATTTAAAGAGATTGATGGCGGGGGAAGAACACCGCACGTCTATCAAAAAAATGCTCGCCAAAAAGAAGAAAAAGAGCTGAAACGCAATTGTGCAAAATAGCGTGATTGCATTTGTTTGACAAATGAAATGCGTGGTAATATAATAACTATGTCAGTAGACTATTGAAAAAATAAGGAATTTAAAAGGTATGAAAAAAATTGCTGTTTGCTGTTTGTTAGCATTATGTATGGTGTTCTGTACGTTGTTTACGGCGTGCGATTCGCTTGAACTCGGAATTAAAGTAAACAATTCTAACGATACTTACGAAGGGACTGTTTCCGAACAGTCTTACGAATCGCAAAACGATGCGGCAAGCGCGTTCGTTGCGGCTGAACTCAGCGGAAGCGATTACAGAGTGGAAATGACCAAGTATGAAAAGCAGTCCGACCTTTCTTCAAAAGAAATAAGCAAGCTTAATATCGAAGGGGAAATCGACGGCACTGTCAACTCGGTTGAAAAGGGCAGGGTTTACTATCATGAAGCGGGCGCAGTCAGGTCTGTTGCGGCTCCCGTAGCGGAAACCGACGACAGCGTTTACGTTACGATTTATATAATCGTATTCACCGCAACGGGTGCGGAAGTGACTTCGTACAAATACTACGTGCCTCTTCCCGAAAACGGCGAAGCTATTTCTTACAGCTATTATTCTTCCGTTCTGAACGAAGAAAGCTATAAAAACTGTACTATAAGAAGCGTTGCAACAGGTTCGTCAACGCAGACGGTGGGCGAAGTTACGCAGTCAAGCACTTCCAGAGTCGAGTATAATATGTATATCAACTCCGATAAACTTATGATGGAATTTTCGGTTAGTTCAACTACGGGTGACGATACTCAGACGATTGCAATGACGGTGTATATGATTGACACTTCCGAAGGCGTTAAATGTGCGGCTGTTGTAAACGGCGTTGCCACGTCTATACGTCTTAATGAGACAGGTCTTAATATTACTTCCGTTTCCGAAGCGTATGCTTCCCAGTTGACGGAAGCGCAGTGTTCGCTTTTCGTTAAGACGAGCTACGGCTTTAAGCTTAAAGAAAATGCGTTAAAGGAACTTGCGGGCGGTGCGTTGGATATTGCCGATTTCGACGGTAATTGCGATTATTACGTAACCGACGGCAGACTATCCAAAGCAGTTTGCAACTTCTCGTTCTCGATGACGGAGCCTACTTACAATATCAGTATGCAGACCGAAAGCAATTCCGAAGTACTTTATTCCGATTTCGGCACGACTACGGTAACCATTCCCGACGACGTAAAAACCGTTCTCGGCATCGAATAATAAATTAAAATAGCATTTAAAACAGTGCGCCCCGCGTTTTCATAAACGCGGGGCGCAAGTTATTTTTATATTTAATTTAGTAATTATTTCTTTTCGTCCTCAGGTTTGTTTTCGAGAGAGTTTATCGTATATTCTATCTTGGGATTTGCTTTAAGCATAGCTTCGATAAAATCGTTGTACCAATCCTGCTTGACTACGATTACGATATAATTTCCGTTTTCAAACGTTACGGCAAGCTTATTCGTCTTTCTGTCAAGGGTAACGGTGTCGATATCTTCCAAGTTGTACTTGCTTATTATAAACCCGAACTGCGTTTTGAATTTTTTGCCGTCGATTACGTATGCTGAACGCGCGATAACCGATACGAGAATTGCAAATAACAGCGCCGTTGCATAGAACATAAGCGAATACTGCAAAATGGGGTATAAGGGGTTAGCCGCCGACGATACGCCGTTGGTTATGCACATAACCAGATTGACGGTAAACGCCGCAACGCTGAGTGCAATGCCCAGCCATATCATAGTTTTCATCAGCGGTGTGAACTTGTATTTAAAACGCTTCATACCGCCATTATACAATCAAAGCAATAAAAAACGCAAGCCAAGTTGTGTGATTTTGCCGTGATATTTTTTAAATTTGTTTTTTTACTTAATTAAGCTTGCTTTAAAAATTATTTTGTTATAGAATGAAGTCCACACACATTTTCAAAAAAGGAGGCGGAAGGAGTTATGATTAAGCTCATCAAAGGCGGGGTGTACTATATGGAAGGTAAACTCGTCAAAGAAAACGTCGCCTTTATGGTAGAGGAAAAGAAGAAAAAAGCCATAAAGGGTACGATATCATATTCCGTATTGAAAAAGCACAATAAAGGCGGCGAAGAGAATATGAAATTAAAGTTCGACGCCCTCGCCTCCCACGATATAACCTACGTAGGCATAATCCAGACGGCTAAAGCTTCGGGTTTGACGGAATTCCCCGTGCCTTACACGCTTACGAACTGCCACAATTCTTTGTGCGCAGTCGGCGGAACTATCAACGAAGACGACCACGTCTTCGGACTTTCCGCCGCGAAAAAATACGGCGGTAATTTCGTTCCGCCCCACCTTGCGGTAATTCACCAGTATATGCGTGAGATGGAAGCGGGTTGCGGAAAGATGATTTTGGGTTCGGACAGCCATACCCGCTATGGTGCGCTTGGCACCATGGCGGTGGGAGAAGGCGGCCCCGAACTCGTTAAACAGCTTTTAAACCAAACCTACGACGTAAAACGCCCCGAAATTATAGCGGTATATCTTAAAGGCAAGCCTCAAAAGGGCGTCGGTCCTCACGACGTTGCAATTGCTCTTGTCGGCGCAACCTTCAAAAAGGGCTTCGTAAAAAATAAAATTCTTGAATTTATCGGCCCCGGAATTAAAAACCTTTCGATGGATTTCCGTAACGGCATAGACGTTATGACAACAGAAACGGCGTGCCTTTCTAGCATTTGGGAAACTGACGAAACGACGAAAGAATATTTTGCATTACACGGCAGGGAGGAAGATTTCAAGGAAATGCATCCCGTTCAGCCCGCCTATTACGACGGCGCCGTCACAATCGACTTATCGAGCGTGGAACCTATGATTGCGCTTCCTTTCCACCCGTCGAACGCGTTCACAATTCGCGAGGTTATAGACAACGCCAAGGATATTTTAGGCGAGGTTGAAAAGGAAGGCAACGCATTAAAGGGAGCGGACGGCAAACCGTTTAAGCTTTTGGAAAGGATAAAGAGGGGCAAAATTCACGTAAGTCAGGGCATTATCGCAGGTTGTGCGGGCGGCTCTTACGAAAACATTGCGGAAGCCTCGGATATTCTGCGCAAACACAGCTGCGGAAACGGCGAATTTTCGCTTTCGCTCTATCCTCAGTCGCAGCCCGTGTTCAAATGTCTTGCGGACAACGGTTACGTTTCCGATCTTATAAGCTCGGGCGCTATAATAAAAACGGCGTTCTGCGGTCCCTGCTTCGGCGCGGGCGACACCCCTGCCGACAACGGTTTTTCAATAAGACACACAACCCGTAATTTTGAAAACAGGGAAGGCAGTAAATTAGGTGAAAACCAGCTTTCTGCCGTGGCGCTTATGGACGCGCGTTCAATTGCGGCAACCGCGGCTAACGGCGGCGTGCTTACACCGGCAACTGAAGCAAACTATACCAAAAAGATTAAAAAATATTACTTTGACAGTGCAATTTATAAAAACCGCGTTTATCACGGCGCTCTTCAACCGCAGGCTAATGCGAAAGTCGTTTACGGCAACAACATTGCGGATTGGCCCGAACAGCTTCCGCTTGCAAACAATCTGCTTATCTCCGTTGCATCTGTTTTAAACGACCACGTAACGACTACGGACGAACTCATTCCCTCGGGCGAAACTTCTTCGTATCGTTCCAACCCGTTAAGGCTTGCCGAGTTTGCGCTTTCCCGCAAAGACCCCAAATACGTCGGCAAGGCAAAGGAAGTCAAGGCGGCGGAAGAGGAAAGGCGGAATAGCGGAAAGCTTTCGGAAGAAATATTGAAAAAGGTGGGAATAGACCTCCCCGAAGATATTATGTTCGGAAGCGCGGTAGCGGCAAAAAAACCGGGCGACGGTTCTGCGCGCGAGCAGGCGGCTTCCTGTCAGAGAGTGCTGGGGGGAGTGGCGAACATCGCCCTCGAATACGCAACCAAGCGTTACCGCTCCAACCTCATAAACTGGGGCATGCTTCCGCTCGTGTGCAAGAAGTTCGATTTTAAAGTCGGCGACTTAGTCTATATAGAAAACGTCAGAGATTATGTCGAAAAGAACGACCCCGCAATTCCCGCAACAGTAATTTCAGGCGGCAAAACAACGAAAATTTTCTTGACGATAGGACCGCTCACAAAGGAAGAAAAGGCAATTATTTTAAGCGGCTGTCTTATCAATTACAATAAAAAGCAATAAATAAAACTGATTTTACAGGGCTTTCGGACGAATATCCGAAAGCCCTTATTTCATAAACATATAAACGAATGTTGATTTGTCAACAATAATACTTGACATACATAAAATAGGTTGTTATAATCCTGTTGACTAATCAACGATAAAAGGAGCTAAGGCATATGAACGAACGGTTTGAGAATTTTACATTCGGAATAATAAAGTTGTATAAGCTCGTGCAGAAAATCAAACTCATAGAGATGAAGGAGTATGATTTGAAGGCGGTACACGTTATGTGCATTTACAATCTTTTCACACACGGAAAAATGACCGCAAGCGAACTTGCAAAACAAACGCTTGAAGACAAAGCCGCAATCTCCCGCGCGCTTAAACTGCTTTCGGAAAAGAAATATTTAAGCTATGACGCGGATAGCTATAATTCGCCGATTGAGCTTACCCCGCTCGGCGTTAAAGTGGCGGAAGCGATATGCGAAAAGGCGCAAAGGGCAGTGGACGCGGCCGGCGGCACGTTGACCGAAGAACAGAGAAACAATTTCTATCAGTGCCTCGGAACTATTTCCGACCGGCTGGAAGAATACTGCAAAACAATGTCGGTGACGGATAATGAGTAAAGTAAAATACGGTAAAATGAACCCGTTTACCAAGGTTTTCAGCCGTGTTTATCAGTGGGTATTTAAAATAGCTTTGCCGATTCTTCCTTATAAAGATCCGAAAATTATAGAAGCGGTAGAGCAAATTCCCGACGTTTTAAAGACCAACGGTAAGAAAAAACCGCTCGTCGTTACGGATAAAACCATATATTCGCTTGGTCTTTGCAAGGGATTGGAAGACAGTCTGAACGGCGCGGGTATCAGTTATGAACTGTTTTACGGCGTAGTTGCAAATCCTACTACAGAAAATGTGGAAAGCGCGTTGAAGCTCTTCAAAGAAGGTCAGTGCGACTGCATTATCGCATTCGGCGGCGGTTCGCCTATGGACTGTGCGAAAGGCGTAGGCGCACGCGTTGTCCGCCCTAAAAAGACCTTGAACAAGCTGGGCGGCATTTTAAAGGTAAGGAAGAAAATTCCCCTTCTGATAGCCGTTCCGACTACTGCGGGTACAGGCAGTGAAACGACCTTGGCTTGCGTCATAGTTGACAGCGAAACAAGGCACAAGTATGCAATTAACGACTTCCCGCTCATTCCGTCCTATGCCGTGCTTGACGAGCAAGTAACTATGAGTATGCCACCGCACATTGCAGCGACGACGGGTATGGATGCGCTCACCCACGCAATTGAAGCGTACGTAGGCAAAAGCGGAAACAAGGGTACGAGAAAGGACGCACTCGAAGCTATTAAAGCCATTTTTGAAAACATAGAAAGCTCTTACAACGAAAAGGATAGAGAGGCTCGTAAAAATATGCTTGTAGCTTCGCACAAGGCGGGCAGAGCTTTTTCCAAAGCTTACGTGGGCTACGTTCACGCAATCGCCCATTCTCTCGGCGGCAAGTACGATACCCCGCACGGGCTTGCCAATGCGGTTCTTCTTCCCATAGTTTTAAGGCAGTACGGCAAATGCGTACATAAAAAGCTCATAAAGATAGCCTTATATTGCGGTTTGTGCGATAAAACCGCATCTTACGCCGACGGTGCGGAAGCGGTTATAAGAAAAATTGAGGAGCTGAACGAAAAGCTGGATATCCCCCAAACTCTTACTGTAAAGAAAGAGGATTTGCCCGAACTCGTCGCCTATGCGTATAAGGAAGCCACGCCGTTATATCCCGTTCCCGCGATGTGGGGCAAGGCAAAAATCAAGCAGATTTACGAAATTGCAGGTAACTTAAAATGAGTGAAATAACGGAAATTATCAGCAGTCAGAACGCGTTTTTCGCAAGCGGGAAAACGTTTGACGTTAAGTTCAGACTTAAATATTTAAAGGCGCTTTATTCCGCTATAAAGAGCAATCTCAGCGAACTTCACGAAGGGCTGAAGCTTGATTTGGGAAAATCGGAAAGCGAAAGCTATATGTGCGAAACGGGGCTTGTATTAAGCGAACTCAGCTATACGTTAAAGCATCTTAAAAAGTTTGCAAAGCCCAAAAAGGTTAAAACTCCGCTTGCCCAGTTTCCGTCAAAAAGCTACCGTCTGCCCTCGCCCTACGGCGTAGTGCTTGTAATGAACCCTTGGAACTATCCGTTTTTGCTCTCGATAGACCCGTTGATAGAGGCAATCGCCGCGGGCAATACCGTGGTTTTAAAACTGAGCGCGTATTCTCCCAACGTAAACAGAGCTATTGCAAAAGTACTCGAAAGCGTTTTCCCCCGTGGTTACGTGGACGTGCTTTTCGGCGGTTCGGCTGTGAATACGGAGCTTTTACAACATAAATTCGACTATATTTTCTTTACGGGAAGCAAGAGGGTAGGCACGATTGTTTATGAAAGCGCTGCAAGGAATTTAACCCCCGTAACGTTGGAGCTTGGCGGAAAGTCGCCCTGTATAGTGGACGAAACGGCGAATATTTCACTCGCCGCAAAGCGCATAGTGTGGGGCAAGTTTTTAAATCTCGGTCAGACTTGCGTCGCTCCCGACTATATTTTCTGCCACAAATCCGTGCATAACAGGCTTGTGGAGGAGATAAAAAAACAGATAGCAAAACAGTTTTCGGCAAATCCGCTCGAAAACACCGATTACGGCAAGATTATAAACGAAAAGCACTTTAACCGCCTTGTCGGGCTTATTGATAACAACAAGGTTGTATGCGGAGGGAAGACGGACGCGGAAAGACTGAAAATCGAACCGACGGTAATGGACGGTGTAAGCTTTTCCGACGCGGTGATGCAGGAAGAAATTTTCGGCCCCGTTCTGCCCGTCATAGAGTACGAAAAGGAAGAAGAGGTGCTTTCCTACGTTTCGCAAAACCCCGCACCGCTCGCGCTTTATATATTCTCGAAAAACAAAAAGCGAATTAAAAAATTTACCTCCGAACTCGGTTTCGGCGGCGGTTGCGTGAACGACGTAGTCATTCATCTTGCCACTTCGTATATGCCTTTCGGCGGTTTCAAGGACAGCGGAATGGGTTCGTACCACGGTAAAGTCGGGTTTGAAACGTTCACGCACTACAAAAGCATCGTTAAAAAGAGTACGCTTCTCGATTTGCCTATGCGCTATCAGCCTTTTAAAAACTTTTATCAGAAATTAGTAAAGCTTTTTCTTCATTAATGGGTCCGAAAGCTACTTAAAATAAAGGTCGTATAAAATTGAAATGACAAAAAAGAAAAAATTATTAATTAAAATTATCTGTATAGTTCTATGCGTAATTATAGCTATAGGCGCAATACTCGGCATAACGTTCGTAAGCGTATGGAACAATGAAATTTCGACTGTAAACAGTTTCAAACAACTGCGTTCGCGCAACGATAAAAACGACGAAGGCTCGGTATATTTAATGAAAGTCAAGGGCGGCTTCTACTTCGACGATTTTCTTGCAAACGGCGGAGCTTCTTCCGATAAGGAGCTTATAAGCTTCATAACGAGCAAAATCACGCGCGGACTTATTAAAATGAGTATTTCCGAAACGGATATCGGCTGTTCGGCATTTACGGCTAAAACTCAAAGCGGGGATATTCTTTTCGGGCGCAACTATGATTTCGACAAGACCAACGTATGCATAACGATATGCGATAACCCCGGCAAAGGCAGATATAAGTCGTTCTCAACTGTAGACTTAAATTACGTTGGAATGGATACCGAAGAGGACGTTGACGGACTGATGAACAAAATAACCTGTCTTGCGGCGCCCTATGCGCCTCTTGACGGCGTAAACGAAAAGGGCTTAAGCTGCGGAATATTTATGTCCTATCAGGGCAACGTAAGAAACGAGGAGAACGTTTCCCTTTCGGATACGGTAGCGACAAATCAGAACGACCCCGAAAAGGATAACATAACTTCTACGACTATGCTGAGAATGGTTCTCGACTATGCGGACAGCACGCAAAAGGCGGTCGAGCTGATAAAGAGCTACAATCTGCACGATTCGGCTAATACTTCTTTCCACTATATGATTGCAGACGCAAACGGTGCAAGCGCGATTTTGGAATGGGTTCCCGAAAACGGAACTAACGCAACCGACACGGACGGAAGGAACAGAGTTCTTAAAGTTACGTACAACACCGACGCAAGGTATGCGGATGCTGAAAGGGATTATTACGAATATCGCGGCAACGCGCAGTTCGATTATCAGTGGATAACAAACTATATAGTGCAGGACGGCTATTATCAGGACGATTTCAATAAACGCGGATTCGATAGGTACAAGAAGATTTACACTCAGCTTAAAGAGAGCGGCGGTATTGTTAAGGACGAACAAAGCGCAATGAACATACTCGCAAGCGTAGGCAGAAGAACGTGGAGGGATGAGGTGAGCGGATATTTCGGAGTTACGGTTCACAGCGCAGTTTACAATCTCACGCAAAAAACCGTGCTGTGGGTGGCAAACGAAAACTATTCCGATAAAACTGCGTATTATCAGTATTCTTTGCAAACGGGTAAATTGACAGCTTTGGAATAAGTAAAAAAGCGGCGTTGCGGTTTATAATTCGCAACGCCGTTCAAATTTTAATTGTTGGGAAGTTCGCCTTCAACGGGCGGGTCGGGTAAAATAACGTCGTCATCCTTAGGCGGTTTTACGGGCTTTTTGGGAGGAACGGGGCGTTTTCTGTGTTTGCGGATATCGCCTCTCGGCAATTCTACGTGTTTTTTGCCCATTCTTTTTTTGTGTTTTCTCTTTTTGGGACACTCGGGCTTTTCGCCGTCGGGGCAGTCGGGACATTCGTCTTTATCGCTTTCACCGTCGGGACATTCGGGGCAGTCGTTTTCATTGCCTTCGGAATTTTCTTCTCCGTCAACGGTTCTCGACTGCTGAGAAATCTCGTAGCCGTTATCCGTAGTTTCGTTGCCTTTATTCATATTGGTGCAACCGGCAAGGGGAAGTGCGGCAAGAAGAGCCGCCGTGCAGAGGAACTTATAGTTTAAAATCTTCATATCGGTAGTATGCAAAATTTTAACGCTAATATGCGTAAACGCTTGTAAATTTTTCCTTGTGCTGATATAATAAATTTACCTGAACGCAAAGGTTCGCCTGAGGGTAAAGGGGTTAATATTAAGGGCGTGATTTTGTTACGTCCGTATTTTCCTTTTTAACTCTCACGGTGTGGGAGTTTTTTTTATGTCCGAGAACAGAATTTCGGTAGTAAGCATTATGGCGGAAGGCAGGCAGGGAGCGCAGGCGATAAACGATATTCTCTCTTCTTTCGGCGATTATATAATCGGCAGAATGGGCATACCGTACAGAGAGCGCGGCGTTTCCGTCATCTGCGTAGTAATAGACGCCCCTGCGGAAGTCGTGAACACCGTCACGGGCAAGCTCGGTATGCTTACAGGAGTTACGGCAAAAGCTATAATGAGCAAGAATAAGTAAAAAATTAAAGAGGTATTTTATATGAAAAAGTTTTTGGCTATGATTGCAACCGTTGCACTTTGCATTGCGTGCGCTTTGGGTATTGCCGGATGCACGAATAAAGCGGACGGTAAATATGCGGTTTACGCCCCCGACGGCGCGCCCGCGCTTTCCCTTGCCGCTCTTGCGAAAAACGAGAGCGATAATTTCGACGTGCAGTTCGTCAAAGCGGAAACGATAAAAAACTACGTTACGGGTACTAATCCCGAGGCGGATTTCGCCGTTCTTCCCGTCAACGCCGCAGTCAATTTTCTGCGCGACGGGGAAAGCTATAAAATGCTCGGTACGGTAACCCACGGCAATTTGTATCTCATGAAAAAGCAGGGGGGAGAGGATATTTCTTCCGCAGCCGATTTAACCAAATTAGTCGGCAAAACGGTAGGCATAATAAATCTTGCCAACGTGCCCGGGCTTACGTTTAAGGTTATTCTGAACGATAACAATATAGCCTTCAACGAACTCAAAGAGGGAGTTGATATTTCCTCAGAGGCGGTTAATTTAAGGGCGTTGTCGGATGCGAGCCAAGCAATACCTTCAAACTTGACTTGCGACTATTTCGTAGTGCCTGAACCCGCTGCAACCACCAAGCAGGCGGTAACGAATGGCAAGCTGTCGATTGCGGGCAGTCTGCAAACTCTCTACGGCGGAGAAAACGGCTATCCTCAGGCGGTAGCGGTTGTAAAAGCTTCCGTTGCGGAAAGCGATAAGGCGGCGGTAGATAAGTTTATAAATTCCTTTAACGGCAATTTCCTCACCGCCGAAAGCACAACGGCAAGCGAGATTGCGGAAATTATCCGCACCCACTATTCAAGCGACACCGCACCTACTTTCACGGCGGAAAACTTAACGCCCGCCGTAATTGCCAACTGCGGAATCCGTTTCGTTTCCGCGCAAGTTTGTAAAGCGGAAGTGATTGCGTTTATGGAAAAGTTCAACGCCGTATCCGCTCCTCTATCCTGGGGCATTCCCTCCGATAATTTTTTCTATCAGAATTAAATGAAAAAGATTTTTCTTTCGGAAAAATTTAATATAGCGTATTCGGCTTGCGCTTTGATCTTGGCGTGGCTCGTCTGGATAATCGCCTATGCGTGCAAGCAGAACGATGAAATTATCCCGTCGTTTTCCGCTACCATGGCGCAGTTTTTCGCGCTCTTTACAAAGCCGTTTTTCTGGAAATCCTTCGGCTATACGCTTTTAAGAACGCTTTACGCGTTTGCCCTTTCGTTCGTGCTCGCATTGGCTTGCGCGTGCGTCGCGGCTATTTTCAAACCCTTCGCCGCGTTTATGCGCCCGATAGCCGCAATCTTCCGTACACTGCCTACTATGGCGGTTTTACTGCTCATTTTAGTGTGGTTTGCGCCGCGCACGTCACCTGTAACCGTCGTCGTCGCGTTTCTCGTGCTATTCCCCATGATGTATTCCCAGCTCTACGGGCAAATATCGGGGGTGGACGGCGAATTAAAAGAGATGGCAAAGGTGTATAAGTTGACAAGAATGCAGAAGCTTAAATGTATTTATCTGCCGCATATTATGCCCTCAACCGTCATAAACACGGGTACAAACTTGTCGTTCGGGCTTAAACTCATAATCTCAGCGGAGATAATGGTATCTACCTATACCGCGATAGGCGGAATGATGAGTGAATCGCAGATTTACGGGAACACGCCCCGTCTTGCCGCACTCACCTTGGTTGCGGTGCTTTTCGGCATTATAGTAGAGCTTGTTTTCCGCGCTCTTTCGGTCGCGCTTTTTAAGTGGAAGAGGGGGGCTGAAAATGATTAAGCTGCAAAATATAGGAGTGCGCTACGGCGAAAAAACCGTCTACGAAAATTTTAATTTAGAGCTTGAAGAAGGAAAGGTAACTTGCGTTTTGGGTGAAAGCGGTTGCGGAAAAACCACGCTTTTAAACGTTATCGCGGGCATTGTTTCGCACACGGGAAACGTGCCTGAACTTGCTTGCTCCTACGTGTTTCAAACGCCTCGGTTAGTGCCCAACCTCACGGTCAGGGGCAATCTGCGCCTCGTCTGCAATGACGAAAAGCGCATAGACGAAATGCTCGCAGCAACCAATCTTTCGGAAAAGGCGGAAAGCTTCCCCGCGTATCTTTCGGGGGGAGAGGCGCAAAGGGTTTCCGTTTGCCGTGCGTTCCTTTTCGAATCCGACTTGCTTTTAATGGACGAACCGTTCGTGTCTCTCGATTTAAAGCTGAAAATTTCCATAATGGAACAGTTCAAGAAGTTACAGAGCGAGAGAAACAAAACCACGCTTTTCGTCACTCACGACGTTGACGAGGCGGTGTATCTTGCGGACAGGATAGTAGTGCTAAAAGCGGGCAACGCGGTATGGGACGTAGCTAATTGCGAAAAGAAAGCTTACGGCGAGCAAACCGACCTCCGCCCCAAGCTTATATCAAAACTATTGCAATAAAAAAGGGAGTGCGGAACGCACAAAGTTATTCGTCAAGGGATAAAATCAGCGAAATACTTTCAAGCAGTTTGCACATTCTTGAAATTTCGTTGTTGATTAATCGTTTGCGTTCTTCTTTTATATTTTCACCGCTTTCCCAAAACTCGCA
>CAYXXB010000021.1:0-19293 GCA_964468955.1 uncultured Clostridia bacterium
GCGGAAGGCTTTTTGCTTTTCTCCATAGCGACTATTTTAACGAGGTAGTTCTTCACGGTCTCGGTGGGTTGAACGCCCTTGGAAAGCCAATCCTTCGCCTTTTCAACGTCGATGTTTACTTCCGCGGGGTTGGTAAGAGGGTTGATATAACCGATTTTATCGATATACTCGCCGCTCTGTGCTTTACGAGAGTCGATTACTACTACTCTGTAGAAAGGGCTTTTCTTGTCGCCCATTCTTGTAAGTCTCATTTTAACTGCCATAAGTTTTTTCTCCTGAAATATATATTATAAATTTATTTTTTTCTTTTAATTAAAAACCGTTAGAACGGAAGTCTGCGTTTTCCGCCTTTTAATTGTTTCATCAACAGCTTAGTTTGTTCGAACTGTTTTAAAAGCTGATTTATTTCCTGAACGGTCGTACCCGAACCTGCGGCTATGCGCTTTTTGCGGGACGAATTTATAATAGAAGGCTCCGTCCTCTCCTTGGGGGTCATCGAAAGAATAATCGCCTTGGTGCGTTCTATCTTGCTTTCGTCGATATCTCCGTCCTTGACCTTATTGCCAAGCCCGGGCATCATAGAGAGCAAAGCCTGAGCGCCGCCCATTTTCTTCATACTTTCGAACTGCGTCAAAAAGTCTTCCAGCGTGAAAGAATTTTCGAGCATCTTTTTCTGCATTTTCTTGGCTTGTTCTTCGGTGACGGCTTCCTGCGCCTTTTCGATCAAAGTAAGCACGTCGCCCATACCGAGAATACGCGAAGCCATTCTGTCGGGATAGAAGTATTCCAGATCGGAAAGCTTTTCGCCCACACCGATGAATTTGATGGGCTTGCCCGTAACCGCCTTTATGGAAAGGCAAGCGCCGCCGCGGGTATCGCCGTCGAGTTTTGTGAGTACCACGCCCGTAACTTCCAACCGCTCGTTGAAAGTCTTTGCGACATTGACAGCAACCTGTCCCATCATAGAATCGACGGTTAAAAGAATTTCGTGAACTTCCACCGCCGCCTTTATGCGCTCTAATTCCTGCATCAAGGCTTCGTCGATTTCAAGTCTGCCCGCAGTATCTATAATCACGGTATCGTAGCCCATTGAACGGGCGTATACTATCGCCTCTTTAGCCGTTTTAACTGGGTCCTGAGTGCCTTTTTCAAACACTTCCACAGCCGCGTTTTTGCCCACTACTTTGAGCTGATTTATAGCAGCGGGGCGGTATATATCGCCCGCAACCAACAAAAGCTTTTTGCCGCCCTTTTTTAAAAGGCACGCAAGCTTTCCGCAAAGAGTGGTCTTTCCCGCGCCCTGCAAACCGCACATCATAATGACGGTAGGCGGGTTGGAAGCAACCGTAAGCTTGGAATTGGAAGAACCCATTAAAGCAATAAGCTCTTCGTTGACTATTTTTATAACCTGCTGTGCAGGGTTAAGGCTTTGAAGAATTTCCTGCCCGACTGCTTTTTCCGAAACCTGAGCGCAGAACTCCTTTGCAACCTTGATATTGACGTCCGCTTCCAAAAGCGCAACGCGCACTTCGCGCATAGCCGTCTTGATTTCAAGTTCGGTTAGTCTGCCCCTTTTGGTAAGCTTGGAGAATATATGATTTAACCGTTCGGACAATGAAGCAAACAATGCCATATGATATACCCTCCTTTTAATCTTTACCTAATTTCTTTAAACAGTCTTGAATTTCTTCCGAATAATCTTTATCTAAAATAGCCGTTAATTTCGCAATATCCCGGGCATATTCGGGGTGCAACTGTGCAAATTTCTCCGCCCATCTACTAATATCCGTCATCATAAGCGAAGTAAATAAATCGCCTTCCGCAAGCAACTTATCGTGCTTTAACTTGTCGTCGTATTCTTGAAGCTGCTTTTTGCAGAGGTTCAAGCACTCCGAAACGCCCTGACGGGAAATGCCCTTCTGTTCGGCGATTTCGGAAACGGTCAAATCGAGGTTAAAATACATATCCGTAATTTCCTGCTGGGTGGGCGTTAGCAATTTTCCGTACAAATCCCACAACCGCATAAACGCGATTTTTTCCATATCCTCCACCCCTCGGCTTAAACCTGTACCGTAGATTATAAAGAAGAAACAACGCCTTGTCAAGCATTTTTACTTGACAAAATCCGCATTTATTCAAAATAATATAAAACGGGTTGACGAAATAAATCGAAAGTGATAGAATAAAGTAAGCAATTTAACTTTTCATTGGGACGGTAATACAATGACGGTTATAATAAACGGCTGTACCTACGATACGGGTAAAGCTACTATGGATAAAAAATTTACCTACGGAACCCCGGGCGACCCTTACGGTTACGAGGAAACTTTGTACATTACTTTCGACGGCAGATATTTTATATACACCAACGGAGGCAAGCTTTCGCGCTACCCCAAAGAAAGCATTTCGCCGATAGAGCGCGAACAGGTTAAAGACTGGGTGCTTTCCCATTGACAACGATATAACTATGATTTTACGGCGGGACGTTTCCAAGATTGAAACGTCCCGCCTCTGTTTTGCAAACCTGTCTTAAAAGTACAAAATTTCACCTTATTTTCAAAAACAACGCTGTTGCATTTTCTACCGCGGTATTGTATAATACCGTTTGTGTGCTTGGCACGAATAAATTTTATTAAATAAGGAGATAAAAAATGTTGTTCAACTTACTTGATGCAACTACCGAAGGCACTGAAACGGCGGCTGAAACCACAAAACGTTTTTGGGAAAGCTTTCTTGATTCGTCAACGGTACAGGGGCAAATTGCACTTGCGGTAATAAAGGTTATAATCGCACTGCTCATAATGTTTATTACGTTTAAAATAGTAAACGGAATAACCAAGGGCATCTACAAGAAATTAAAGAAAAAGGGCCGGGACGAAACTCTTTCCCGCGTCGGTACGCAAGCGGCGCGCATCATATTAAAGATATTAATCTTTGTGTGCCTTATAGGGTTCGTCGGCATTGAAACGTCGGCTATTGCAGGACTTATCGCTTCGCTCGGAGTCGGTATTTCACTTGCCGTACAAGGTACGCTTGCCAACTTTGCGGGTGGCGTTATCATTATAATTATGCGCCCCTTCAAGATAGGCGACTACATAACCTCAAACGGCGAATCGGGTACGGTCGAGGACATAAAACTCTTCTATACCCACATAGTAACGCCAGACAACAGAGCGGTTGTTATCCCCAACGGTTCGCTTGCCAACAACGTAATTGTCAATACCTCCGCCAAAGATACGAGGCGCGTTGACTTAGTTGCCTCGGTTGCATACGGTTCGGACGTAAAAAAAGTTAAAGAGCTTATCACCCAAGTTTGCGCAGCCAACGAGCTTGTATTCCAGGACCCTGCGCCTTTCGTGGAATTGAGCAATATGGGCGACAGCTCGCTTGACTTCACCGTACGCGTATGGTGCAACCGCGGCGATTATTGGACTGTAAACTTCGCTCTTTTGGACTCGATTTTAAACACGCTGAAAGAAAACGGAATAGAAATTCCCTTCAATCAGCTTGATGTCAATATTAAAAACCAGCCTGCTGAAGCGGCTTTAAAGGAGAAGAACTAATGGACGAAATGAACGAAACGCCCGAAAATCAGGAAAGTGAAAAGAAAGAAGGCAAAATAAGCGGCTTTTTCAAAAAGATAGGTAAAAAGCTCGATGACGCGACTTACTCTATGCGCTTACAGAGCAACTTTGATTCAACGCACGCAAAGTACACCGTTTACAGCGGCACCGGCGTTTTCGACGCCTCGCCCGAAATTGCGGTGGAAGAACACCTCGACGAAGACTATCTGCTCACTCTTGACGATGACGAACAGATTAAAGAAGGCAACCTTATAAAAACGCCGAACGGCGAAGTGCTGCACATTGCCGCTACCGAAAAAGCGACTTTGACGGTTGAATTTGAAGGCAAATCAAACGAAATGCCCGCAATTAAAGTCGTCCTCGGCGATAAAGCGGAAGAAGTAAAAGTTATCAAGGTAGACGATAAATTCTATCTTGCATAAAGAAAAAATAAAATAAGCCCTGCGCAGAAGCGCGGGGCTTTTCTTTTAATCGTCGGGATCTATCGCAAGCGGGTGTTCGTGCGTCGGTAGCGGCATACCCTTATACATAAGCTTTAAGAATATCGGCGTCAATATCGAGGAAACAAGTATTAAAAGCACCGTCATAATCATAAATTCGGGCGGCAGCGCGTTCGCACCCAGCTCCGCGCTCATTGCGGTTGAGGTTACAATCAAAGCGACCTCTCCCCTCGCCATCATACCTACGCCGCAGATACCGCTCTCGCGCCAGGAATAGCGAGAAAGCTTTGCAACCGCACCGCATCCGACAACCTTGCCGATAAGCCCCATAAGCACCGAAAGGAACGCAAACAGCACAATTTTACCATCCATTCCCGCAAAGGTTATATAGCTTATGCCGATATTCGCAAAGAACACGGGCGCAAACAAAGTGTAAGTGCTAACGTCCACGGCGTGATCAACAAACGTGCTTGCACGGTGCGCGGTAGAAAGAATTACGCCCGCCAAAAACGCGCCCGTAATGTCCGCAACGCCGAAAATTTCTTCCGCTATCCACGCATAACCGAAGCATACCGCAAGCGAGAATACAGGTATTCTGTGCGTATTCGGCCAGCGCTTATCCATATAGCGGAACAGCTTGGAAATGACGAACCCCATTCCGATAGCAAATATGAAGAACGCGACTATCATTATGATAGTGCCGTATGGAGTTGCCTTAAACGCTTCGAACGCGTTCGCGCTCTCCCCCGCTCCGCTCTTTGCAACGCCCGTAAGAATTGACAGCACGACTATACCTATAACGTCGTCGATAATCGCTGCAGAAACAATCGTCGTACCGAGCTTTGTGGAAATTACGCCGAGTTCCTTGAACACCGAAACGGTTATCGCAACCGACGTCGCCGTGAGTATCGCACCCACGAAAACGCACCTGTAAATGTTTTGCGGTCCTAATCCGATAGAGCCGAACGGCAGACATATCAATATCCCCAAAACCATAGGCACGGCAACGCCCACGCACGCGATAAGAGTTGCGGTCAGACCCGTCTGTTTAAGCTTTTTGATATCCGTTTCCAAACCCGTTGAAAACATTAAAAGCAGAACGCCTATTTTTGAGAACACGGAAATTCCGTCCCTGCCGAGCGTGAAGTTTTCGCCGTCCAGCACGAACAAAGCGTGATAGCCTTTGCCCGAATAACCGATGAGGCAAACTCCGCAGAAATCGCCGAATATCGCGGGACCGATTAAAATGCCGGCAATAATAAAGCCGAGGACTTCCGGCAAACCGAAATGCCTGAACGCAAGCCCTATAAATTTTGTGAAAAACAGTATTAAGGCGAGTATTGCAACAAAACCCAATGCGCTGTCAACTGCAAACATAATCTCTCTGCATCCGTAAATTCAAATTAATTTTGTGAACCGTTATATTATACCACTATAGACGTAAAAAAGTTAACATTTTTGAAAGAAAATTTGCTAATTTTTTTATATAATAAGGAATAGAAAGAACCCTGCGTGAAAATTTTTCCATAAAAAAATTTCAAAAAAAGTATTGACAAATGTTAATTTGATGTTATACTGTAATTGAAAAAAGAAAATAACTTACAAAATTTGTTAGCGCTTAACAAAAATCTATGAGGTAAGCTATGAAAGACAAGTAGCGGCGAAAGCCGGTCAATGTTAATCTTTTAAAATTCAAGTTTCTTTTTGGCACCCGAGCGGATAGCTTACGGCGACCGCCCGTATAAATACCTAAACTTAAAAGTCTTGCAAAAGGAGTAATTATTATGAAACTGTTTTGCAGAAAGAACGAAGAAAAGGGAAGGTAAACTCCGATGTACTATTCATCTGTCGGAAAATAAAACGCGAACACGGTTTTAATTAAAGTAGTTTTGGCTACGCGTGCCGAAACTGCGCGGGTTATATGTCCCACCTTGCTGAATTAAGCAACCGTAGGCGTGAAATTCCGTAATAAAACTTAATAAAAGCACCCCTGCTCCGACGTATTGGCGCAGGGGTTTAATATTTTATTCAATGCATTTATTAAAGAAAATCTTTTCGTATAAGTGCTTTGAGATTGAATTCGCGCAAGTTGCCGTTATTATCAATTCTCGCGATCGTGTACTCTTTCATAAAACGCTTGCTATACCCGCACTTACTGCATACCGTTTCAAAGTCAACTTTTGCTATTTTTCTCCTGTTATCGGTAGTGATATACTCTTCCGTTACAGTCCAGCTTATATCGTTTTCATAGTTTAATCTGGTTTTGCACTTTTTACAAGTAGACCTTTTCTTTCTTGCGGCAGAACTGCAAACTAAAACCAATACGACAATCGCAACAATAACCACCCCGAATATTACAGGTACTATTATTTGCTCCATACTCCCCACCTTTGTATGATTAGTTTTAGATTATTATAGTCATAATTATAACTATTGTCAAGTATTTGACCATATCTTAAAATAAAATTATGATTAGCTATGCACCGTTTTGGAGAACCCTTAAAGCGCGGGGAGAATCGACTTACACCTTAATTAACAAGTACGGAATAAGCAGCGCAACGATAGACAGAATGAGAAAGGGACACGGAATAAGCACGGCAAAGATTGACGATTTTTGCAGAATATTGGTCTGTAAAGTCGAAGATATTATAGAATATACGGAAAACTAAGCACCCGCGCGTAAAAGTATTACGCGCGGGTGCTTTTAACTTATTATATTATTGTCACTCTTCTATTCCGCCTTCTAACTCATCTAACGTAAGTAAAAAGCTTGCAATAAATTTTTCAAAGAAGTACTCCACTTCCTTCATATTGCGCGAGTGCAAATCCTCTTCTATGGACTTTTTTGCTTTTTCGAATTCGGTATTGCCGCAGCGCTGTTCTTCAAGGCACTTTATATATGCGGCAAGCCTGTCCGCCGCCTTTACCAATTTGTATTCCTCGCTGTTCACGTCGGGCTTGACGTATGAGCCCATCTCTTCCCTCAGCTCTTCGGGGAGCATTGAAAGAAGCTTATCGCAAGCCTTGTCTTCCAGACTTTTATAAGCGCCGTGAATGGAATTGTTGAAATACTTTATGGGCGTGGGCAAGTCACCCGTCATAACCTCGCTGCACTCGTGATAAACTGCGTAAAGCACGCATTTTTCCGCATCCGCGCTTCCGTTATATACTTTATTGTTTATCACAGCAAGCGCGTGCGCGAGCATTGCGACCTGTTGGGAATGTTCCATAATGTTCTCATCCCTGACCGAGCGCATAAGCGACCAACGCTTGATATATTTCATTCTGTCCATAAATGCGTAAAAGTTATACATAGGTTTTACCTCACTGCGATATTATATAACATATTTTTATAAATTTCAATTGACTTTGGGCTGAATTAGGAATATAATTTGAACAACAAATAAATTAACCGTCGGGGGTGCTGTTGAAATTCTTTAACAACGGCTGAGATTATACCCTTTGAATCGGCAACGTAATGGTTGAGCGATAGTACCAAAGATGTGTTTTCTTTGCACCCCGAAAATTAATTTTCGGGGTGCTTTTTTAACTTTACGGCGGTTGGGAGGTTTTATGTTAAGTTTTTCACTACTTACCGCCGTTTCCGAACAGACGACGGATATCGTAACTTGGGTTGCGATAGGCTGCATCGCACTGCTCGCAATCGGACTTGCATTGATGTGTATCTTCATTAAGAAATACACCACGCACGAAATCGCATACGCGGGCATCTGCCTTGCGCTGTCGTTTGCACTCTCCTTTATCAAGGTTTCACCCGTGCAGTACGGCGGTTCAATTACGCTTGCAAGTTTCGTCCCCCTGCTCATCTACGCGTATAAATACGGTCCTGTCAAGGGAATGTTGGCAGGCGTTATGCTCGGGCTGTTCAATTTCATATCCGCCCCCTACATTTTAACGCCGCTCACCTTCTTCCTCGACTACGTATTCGCGTTCGCAAGCATAGGGCTTATGGGCTTTGCACCTAAATTCGGCAAGCTTTCGCTTGCAGCCAAGGTTACGATAGGCACCGTTTTGGTTTACGTCGTAAGGTTTATATTCCACTTGATTTCGGGCTTTATATACTTTGCCGAAGATTCGATTTGGGTTGATTTGCCTACGCCCAATATGTTCGTATACTCGTTTATTTATCAGTGCGTATATCTTCCCGCAGACTGCGTTATCTGCGCCGCCGTTTTGTTTGCGACGGCAAAGACGCACGCCCTCGAACGCCTGTTGAAGATGATGGACGTCAGACAAAAGGCAACCGCCACGGAAGCAGAAGACGTAAACGGACAGACCTCAGCCGAAACGGCAACCGCGGACACACAAAACAAAGATTAATATTTAAGCGCATTAAAAGGGTGCAGGCATTTTGCCTGCACCCTTTTTTCCTATTTATAATTGTTCAAGAACTTTATTAATATCTTCGTTTATGCAAACAGACCGCTCTTCAATTTGCGGCGGACAGATTGCCTCGCCGTAATTTACGCAAACGTACGTCGCGTTGGAATTTTGGTTTGTAAACCTCCAAAACGGATATTTGATTATAACGGGCGTATTGCCTCCCACCCCGAGTTCGAGATAAAGTATGCGGCTGTTCTTATGCTTTTGCACAAAACTTTCGTACCGACCGCAAGCGTTATCCCACCCGATATCCTGTACGAACGTATCGTCGCAACGCAAATTCATGGTCATAGGCTTTCCGCATACGGGGCAATGCGGAACAAGCTCTTTCGGAACTTTCATATCCTTTTGCTCGGCAACCATACGGCGGATAATCACTTCATTGTTATAGGTTTTATTATGACACGGCACTGAACATTGAAAAAGCCCGTAATCGCCCTGCGTATAGAACAACCGTCGTTTGTCAAAACCCGCCTTCTGAAAACAATGGTCTACATTTGTCGTGATGACGAAATAATCTTTATCCTTTACAAGTTCGTACAGCTTTTTATAAACGGGTTTGGGTATTTCGGAATAGCGGTTATAAAAAACGTTTCTTGACCAGAACGCCCAATACTCTTCAGGCGCTTCATAAGGATAAAAACCGCCCGAATACATATCCGTAAAGCCGTATTTTGCGTGGAAGTCGGCGAAGTATCTGAAAAATCTTTCACCGCCGTAAGTAAAGCCGGCCGAGGTGGAAAGCCCCGCCCCCGCACCTATTAAAACGGCTTCCGCATTATCGAGCGCCGTCTTTAACTTATTTATTTGCTCCGAGTAATTTAGCGTAGATTTCATAATCGTATTCCTTAAACACGTTGAAAATAACCTTTATTGCGCTTTGAGTTCTCCGCTTGTATTCCTTAACCGTCTGAATAGCTATTTCGGCGGCACGTTCGTTGGGGAAATGAAATTCACCAGTAGAAATACAGCAAAACGCAATGCTTTTTAAACCGTTTTTATCGGCGAGAGAAAGGCACGAACTGTAACAGTCGGCAAGTTCGTTTTCGTGCCGTGCGGTAAGTTCACCGTAAACTATCGGACCGACTGTATGCAAAACGTACTTGCATGGCAAATTATAGGCTTTGGTTATTTTCGCACGCCCCGTCGGCTCTTCATAGCCTTGCGCATTCATAATCTCGGCGCACTCCTGCCGAAGCTGTACGCCCGCAAACGTATGAATGGCGTTGTCTATACAGCCGTGATTAGGGCAAAAACAACCCAACATTTGCGAGTTTGCGGCGTTTACTATTCCGTCGCATATAAGCGTGGTAATATCGCCTTTCCACAAATACAAGTCGGTAGCAACGGGCGACAGCTCGTCAATATCCGTTATACCCTTTTGCCGTAACTGCTCTTGCAGGTATTCGTTCTGAACTTGCAAAAACTCTTTGCTTATAGGTTTCGGCATACGCACGTTCACGAGCGCACGGAAATATCTGCTTTTTTCATAACTGTCAAGAGCGGGTACGCTTACGCCCCGCTCTCCGCATAATATTCCGATTAAAAAATCCAGCTTATCAGTCATACATTTGTTATACCACAGCGTCGGTCATTGTATAACCTTCGAGGGAATTTTCCTTAACCTGTATGCAGATGTATCTGATAGCCGTATCGTCGGAAGCGAAAAACTGCCTCTTTGCCGACGGTGAAATTCGTATAAAGTCTCCCGCTGTAAATTCAATTTTTTCGCCGTCGATTACAACGTATCCGTTGCCCTCTAAGATTGCGTAAATTTCTTCGTTTTGCTTATGCGAATGGACGAACGGCACACTTGCACCCGCAGGCAAAGCGTTAATGCTTATTTCCGCGCCCGTCAATCCCAAAGCGTCGTGAAGTTCGGTACGCGCTTCCTTTGCAACACTAACCTTTTTGAAATTATTCATATTGAAACCTCCGAATTTGAATTTGTACCTTAAGTATAGCAAAGGAATAAAAGCATTACAAGAGCGTTACTTTTCTATTATCAGATAATAGATTTGTTACATAGTTTCTTTTTTGAACCATTGACTTTTATTACGAATTTTGCTAAAATTATAAAGAGGTGATGAAAATGCTGACGAGAGAAGAATTACCCGACTGTCCCGTTGCCACTTGCGTACAACTGATAGGCAACAAATGGAAGCTTTTGATTATCAGAAATCTTATATTTAACGAAAAGCAACGCTTTACCGATTTTGTAAAATCTATTCCCGCCATCAGTAAAAAAGTTTTAACAGATAATTTACGCGCTTTGGAAGACGACGGTCTTGTTGACAGACAGATATTTGCGGAAGTTCCGCCCCGCGTAGAGTATTCGCTTACCGAACTCGGTAAAACGTTAAAACCCATTCTCGACGCAATGTTTAACTGGGGAACGGATTATAAAAACAAGATTTAATAAAAACCCTCTCGGAAAACATTCCGAGAGGGTTTTTCTATTTTCTGAAAATACTCTTTAAAGTTCTTAACACCTTGCAAATTGCAGAATATCCACGAGCAACGCAAAGCCCAAAATCAACACGAACCCGACTGCGTGAATTATCGCTTCTACCTTGCGCGGCACGGGTTTTTTGAATATCCACTCTATTAAACAGAAAATAACTTTACTGCCGTCGAGCGCGGGAATCGGCAACAGGTTGAACACGGCGAGGTTTACGCCTATATACGCCGCCACCTGTAAAAAGCTCTGCACGCCCTGCACCGCCATTTGCCCGGTGACCTTGATAGTCGTAACAGGTCCGCCCATAGCGTTTAAGCCGAGGTTGCCCGTAAGCAGTTCGCCAAGCACTTTGAATATCGAACCCGCCATTCTGAACGAATAGCCGAACGACCGCCCCAGTGTTTCGCCGAAATTAAAGCGGCAATTTTCCGCAGTGACGTCCCAGTACAGTCCGCCCTCCTCTTCACGCGTGCCTGCGCCAAGAGCGCGCCAGATTTTACTCACTTCCGAAGAATTTTTGAAATTGCAGTCGGAACGCAGTTCGACTTCTATACTTTCCTTTTTGCCGTCGCGAAGCACCGTAAATCCCACTTTGTCCCCCGCCGACTTGCCGTTCAAAGCGGTAATCAAATCTGTTGCAAGATAAACATTAGCGCCGCCCGCAGTTAAAATGACGTCACCGTCTACAAAACTGTATTCGGCGGAATATTCCGTGCTTTGCTCCACCGAGCAGATTTTATACGAAGACTGACCGAACGCAAAAAAGCCGACCATTATCAGAAACAGTGCTAATAGGTAATTCATCGTAGCGCCCGCGACGAGAACTATTATTCTCTTCCACGGCGCTTGGTCGGTAAAATTTTTGCCCTGCGGCTGAACTTCTTCCTTACCCTTGCTTTCCTCTTTCAGATTTTCGTCGTCGAAAACTTCGACAACCTTTTCTTCTTCCTCGCCGTCCTCGCCCGCGAAAGCGCAGTAACCGCCCAAAGGGAACGCGCGGATTGAAAAAAGCCTGCCGCTTTTTTTGCTTTTACGCTTAAAAATTGCGGGGCCGAAGCCTATGGCGAATTCGTTTATTTTGAAACCAAGAATTCTGCCTGCAATGTAGTGTCCGAATTCGTGGATTGTTATCATTGCAAGCAGTATTACAATAGCTAAAAATATGGAAAGTACCGCAGTACCCGCGTTTGAAACAAGTAAATTTATCATTTAAACTCTTTAAGAAATTGTTGTGCAAGCCGTCTGGAAGCGCAATCGACTTGCTCCAACTGCCCGTATTCGCGCACTTTTTCGTTTGAAGTTGCCACAACCACTTTTTCCGACAATTCAAAAATATCGGTATAGCCTAACCGCCCTTGCAGGAACGCACCCACTGCAACCTCGCTTGCCGCATTGAGCGCCGTCGGCAGAACACCGCCCGCCTCCCCGCACTTTAACGCCAAGTCATACATAGGATAATCCTCGCGCACAAGCGGTTGAAAGTCGAGAGAAAACGGCTTAGTGAAATCGATATTTTCAAGCCCCAAGTCCATACGGTCGGGGTATGTAAGAGCAAGCTGAATGGGGAGTTCCATAGTGGGCCGCGAAAGCTGAGCGAGTATCGCTCCGTCAGCGAACATAACCATAGAATGAATAACGCTCTGCGGCTGAATTACCGCCGTAATTTTATCGTAAGGCGCGTTGTAAAGATGATGCGCCTCTATCACCTCGTACCCCTTGTTTAAAAGTGTTGCGCTGTCGATAGTAATCTTTGCGCCCATTTTCCACGTGGGGTGGCAGAGTGCCTCTGCGGGCGAAACATTTTTAAGCGTGTCCCATTTTCTACCGCGGAAAGCGCCGCCGCTCGCCGTTATATACAGCCGTGAAAACGGAGCGGTCCTTTCAAAATTAAGGCACTGCCAAAGCGCGGAATGTTCGCTGTCCACGGGTACGAGTTTGTTAGCTTTAGGCATAAGCAAATCGCCGCCGCAAACCAAGCTTTCCTTATTTGCAAGCGCGATAACCGCGCCAAGCTCCGCCGCCTTTAAACTGTATTTAAGCCCGTCAAATCCGCCGCAAGCGACGAAAATCACGTCAGCGTTACAATCTTCGAGCGCACGCAAACCGCCGTTCTTACCGCTAAAAAAACGCGTTTTAGCAGGAATTTCGCCCAAAAGCTCAGCTGCCTTCTCATCGGACAAAGCCGCGTATGCGGGCTTGATGCGGTTAATCTGCCGTTCAAACGCTTCCACCGAGCTGTTCGCTATCATTGCAACGAGCGAAAACTCCTGCGGATAGCGCTCTATTACGTTTATAACCTGTCTGCCGATAGAACCCGTACAGCCGACGAGAGCAACTTTCTTCATTGTTTATTATACCCTTAAAATTTTATTTAATGTCTGATTTAAAGTAAAAAGCCCCGCTTTACGGGGCTGATTTTTTCTTTTACGCTATCATCATAAAGCATACTACAACCGCGACGGAAGCGAACAACATCGAATCGAACCTGTCGAGAACGCCGCCGTGTCCCGGAAGAAGCTTGCCCATATCCTTTATGCCGCATCCGCGTTTTACCGCGCTTTCGAACAAATCGCCCAACTGAGCGAATATAGCGGCGGGCAAAGCAAACAGCATAAGCACCGCTATCGTAGGAAGCGAACCGCCGTAATTGAACGACGCGCCGGGTAAAAATTCCGTTACCACCCACACTAAAAACGCCGCGAATTCACCACCGATTATTCCACCGACCGCGCCCACAACCGTCTTATTAGGGCTTGTATGCGGGGCGAGCTTAAGCGGAAGCTTTTTGCCGAGCAGTTTTCCGACGAAGAACGCGAACGCGTCCACACCAGGAGTTATGAAGAACAGCAAAATTATTGCCGTGCGCGAAATGGAAGGGTCTTGTCCGATATGGTTAATGTTAGGTCCTACGCAGGTAAGAATACCGCAGTAGAGTATGCACAGTTCGGCAAGCGCGGTTGATTTAAGGCTGCTGTTGTTGAAGTCGAAAACCATAAGGGAAGCGACAATCATCATACCCAGACTTGCAACCGAAAGGAGCATAATAAGCGAAGCTTCCGAAGAATGAGCGCTGCCGAAGCCCCTGAAAAACATTTTCGTTATGACGAACGCGGGCGTTATAAGCGCGCACGTTATCATAGCTACTACCCACTGTTTTTTGGAAACTTCCTTGACCGCGCGCAAAAATTCAAACGCGCCTATCACGGAGATAGCCCAGAACAATATATCTACGCCAATCGCACCGAGGTCGAGAACGTTGCCGTTTTTCACCTCTATCGCGGGAACGTATATTTTTAACGCCAGCAAACCTAACATCACAATGACGTAAACAATGCCGGTCATCACTCTTTTTTTCATCTGATAACTGCTCCTTTAAACTCTGCCGAACCGTCTTTCGCGCGCAGAGTATTCGTAAAGCGCCTTTTCGAATTTCTTATCCGTAAAATCGGGGAAAAGCGTATCGGTAAAATAAAATTCCGCATACGCCGCCTGCCATAAAAGGAAGTTGGAAAGCCGCATTTCCCCACCCGTTCTGATAATCAAATCGGGGTCGGGAATACCGTCAGTGTACAAAAGGGAAGCAAAGTCCTCTTCTGTAACCTGTTTTCCCTGCTCTATTGCACGGTTAGCCGCCTGCACTATCTCGCGGCGCGCACCGTAGCCGATTGCTATGACGAAAGTGAAACCCGCTTTTTCGGGAGATTTTGCAACTCCGTCTTCCACAACCGTACGCACGTCCGAAGGCAAAAGCGACAAATCGCCGATAACCTTTAAAGCGGCGCCGCCCTTTATAAGCTTTTCCACCTCGCCCATAAAGTATTTTTTTATAAGCGTATACAGCCCTTCCAATTCCTCTTTGGGTCTTGAAAAGTTTTCGGTGGACAGCGCGTAAACGGTGAGGTAGCTAATACCAAGCTCCTGAGCTTTTTCGGCAATAGCTATCATGCGCTTGATTCCCGCATTATGCCCTGCCGAACGCGGCAGAAGGCGCTTCTTTGCCCACCTGCCGTTGCCGTCCATTATTAAGCCCACGTGTTCGGGCAATTTTACGTTTTTATTTTCCGCCATTAATTCAAAGCCGAACCGCAATTAAACGGTCATTATTTCCTTTTCTTTGGCTGCCACTGCCGCGTCTACTTTCGCGATAGCGTCCGCAACCATTTTTTCAACCTCTTTCTCGCCTGCGGAGAATTCGTCTTCGGAAATAACTTTGTCGGTTTTGAGCTTCTTTAAGCCGTCCATAGCGTCACGGCGCACGTTGCGCTGCGCAACCTTGGAGTCCTCGCCCATTTTTCTTATCTGTTTAACGAGTTCGCGGCGTCTTTCTTCCGTAAGCTCGGGAAATGCAAGTCTTATCACCTTGCCGTCGTTAGTGGGCGTAATGCCGATATTAGAAATCTGAATTGCCTTTTCGATAGCCTTTAAAATGGAAGAATCCCAAGGCGAAATAACAAGGCATCTGCCCTCCTGCACGGTTATGTTGGAAGTCTGCGTTACGGGCGTAAGAGCGCCGTAGTAGTCCACCATAACTTTATCGAGAATATGGGGGTTAGCTCTGCCCGCGCGAATTGCGGAATAATCTTCCTTTAATACCGAAAGCGCCTTTTCGAGCTTGTCGTCAAGCACCAAAACAATCTCTTCAATCTGTTCAACCATAGCCGTTTCTCCTTATTAGCCGTTCTATTATTTTAGTTATTATCTATTACTGTGCCGAGCTTTTCGCCGCAGACAACGCGCACGATAGAGTCGGTCTCGTCCAAGCCGAACGCAATTACGGGAATGTCGTTTTCCATACACATCGTCGCCGCCGTCGCGTCCATTGCCTTTATGCCGTTTTTGATTACGTCTATATAATTTATGTGGTCGTATTTCTTCGCGTTCGCGTTGAGCTTGGGGTCGCAGTCATAAATGCCGTCGATGTTTTTAGCCATCATAAGCACGTCAGCCTGAATTTCACACGCACGCTGCGCCGCCGCCGTATCGGTCGAGCAGTAAGGGTTGCCCGTTCCGCACGCCATTATAACTATTCTGCCCTTTTCAAAATGGTGCAAAGCCTTGCGCAAGATATAGGGTTCCGCAACGGAAGTCATTATAAGCGCAGTCTGCACTCTTGTGGGAAGTCCGCGCTGTTCGAGTGCGTCCATCATTGCAAGCGAGTTCATAACGGTTGCCAGCATACCCATATGGTCCGCCGTGGTTCTGTCCATTTTCTTGCCCTGACGTCCGCGCCAGAAGTTGCCGCCGCCGATAACAAGCGCGATTTCCACGCCCATTTTCTTGACCGTTTCTATCTGGTCTACGACTTTGGAAATAACGTTTTCGTTAAGACCGTGTCCTTCCTCGCCGGCAAGCGCTTCGCCGGAAAGCTTTATAAGCACTCTTTTGTATTTAGGCTTCATAAAATCCCCCTGAATATTTATATTACCACCTATAGATTATACCATACCGCACAAACTAAATCAACCGTAATTAAAGATAAATTGCAAGGTAGTAAAAATATAATTGCACCCGTGCGTGTTCGCACGGGTGCAAAATATCAAGTTAACAAACTGTCGAAGCTTTCTTCAAAATAATCGCAGATTTTCGCAATGGTTGCAAGATTTGGTTCACTTATCCCCTCCAAGTACTGACCGTGCGCTTGTCTACGCCTATTTCTTTTCCTAATTCTTCCTGCGTTAAACCCTTACTCTTCCTTAAAGCTTTTAAATTTTCCGCAAACTTAATGACTGTCATATACTTATTTATTTTTAACTAAAGTCGTTTCTCAATTTCGCTGATAACCGTTTCCATTTTTACTTCTAATGCACAACAAATTTTATAAAACGTATCAAGTGTCGGCTTGCGTTCGCCGCGCTCAATCGCACTAAGGTGTGTTCTTCCAATATCTGCAAAACCGCTTAATACTTCTTGCGACACACCTTTTTTATTACGGAATTCGGCAATTACGGCGCCTACGACTTTCGCCTTTAACTCTCTTTCTTCCATTCCATACACCTAATTAACTTGTACGTTATTATATATGGAATTTTTACCGACTTTGAATACATATGTTGACACCAGAACACATATGTGTTAAAATTTTATTAGTCTTAATAAGGTGCAAATTATTATGGCAAAGCACAGTACTGAAATTTTAAAACTTTTTCACGGCGAATTGAATTGCGACGAAATACAAATGGGTAAAGACTACCCGAGCATTTTACAAGAAAAAAGAAAATATTACAGTGAATTAACGCAAAAGCTTTCTTCCCTGCCCGAGCTTGCTGAGCTGTTTGCAAAGTACAAAGACTGCGAAGACAGAATGTCCGTAGAGGAAACCGACGCTTATTTTGCATACGGTTTTAAACACGGCTTGCTCTTGGGTTTGGAAATAACCTCGCAAGAATAATTTAAAATATAAAAGCGCCCGTGCGTGTTCGCACGGGCGCATATGATTTATATTTTATTCATAGGTACTAATAATAACCGTACCCAATTGCCCGCAGGGATGCCTAAATGCGTCCTTTGAGCGCACGGGAATTTTTTCATTAATTTTTTTAGTTTCTTTACAAAAGATTTCCAATGTTTGTCGTTAGGCAACAGATGTTTCAAACAAATCAATGAAGCAAAAAACCTCAGATTGCCGATACCTTTATCAGTATACTGATCAAACAGTTCCGGAGTTATTGTAAATTTTGCATTATACAACCGCCCATAATGCGCGCAAATATTTCTGACGAAAGCTAAATGTTCGAACCAACTTTGAAGATATGTATATGGAACGCCGTAAAAATTTGCAATTTCTTTTTTATCTTCGCCCTTCATGTTTCTGAAAAATTTGGATAACATTCCGAAACTGAAAAGCTCGATCAAAGCGTAAAAAGGCAGTTCACCTCCAACGTAGTTATCTTTAAAATTTCTTACGAAAGCCGCACGGTTGTTGCGATTAATTTCGTTATTTATGTCGGATAAAAACTTTCTGTGTTTTTCCTCGTCAATAAAATTATTGGGATCTTTATAACCCAAAACACCGTATTTGCAGGAAAAATAATTCGCTATTCGACAACGCAAATTCACTTCGACTTTTTCCAACTGACTAAAAATCAAGTGCCGCAATTTTGCATTAAATATGTAAAGCCCTTTAATTTTATTAAACGAGTTTCCGTTACTGAAATTGGAGTTTTTCTCTTTTATGCCAAATGCTTTAATCAATCGGAAATAAGAAACGTTATTAAGAAACTCTTTAGCCTCGGCTTCCTTCTCTATTACAAGTCCAACTGCTTTAAGATTTCCTATTTGCTGTTCGACGTTAAGCGGTGGTTGATGTTGCTTTGCCATTTTTATCTTTTGCCTTAAATTAAATGACCCCGCGTGGTACGCATTGTTAAGAGGCGTGCGGGGTTCTGTTACATATATTATATGCGATACTTGAAAAATTGTCAACCCATTGGTCAAAAACATTTTTCAAATTTTGTCGAATTTTGTAAAACCGCTAACAAAGCCTATCCCTCTGTTTAGAAGAATCTTACGCTTTTTTCATGGCTTCGACCTGCTTAGCCACTTCATCCTGCAAGTTTTCCTGCTTCTTTTCGATGCCTTCGCCCATTTCCCAACGAACGAAACGAGCAACCTTGAACTTCTTGCCGATAACCTGCTCTACGGTCTGGGTGTCGTCCTTTACGAACACCTGCTTCAACAGGCAGTTTTCGGAATAGAACTTGCCGATTTTGCCCATAACGATTTTTTCCAGAATCTCCTTGGGCTTCTTCGCGTTCTTTTCGTCGTTCTGCATCTGAACGAGCATAATTTCCTTTTCCTTTTCAACGACTTCCGCGGGAACGTCCGCTTCCGCTACGTAGTAGGGCTTGCTTGCTGCAATCTGCAAAGCGATATCGTGCAGCGTTTCTTCGCTGCCTGCGGTGAAATCAACCGCTTCAACCATAACGCCGACTTTGCCGCCCATATGGATATACGTTTCGATTTTGCCCTTGGTTTCGTAAATTTCGAATCTGCGGATAGCGATTTTTTCGCCGATAACCGCGGTTGCGTTCGTGATATACGCCTTAACGGTAGAGCCTTCTAAGGGGCACTCTAAAAGAGCGTCAACGTCAGCGGGTTTGTTTTCCGCGATAACCTTTGCAACGCTGTCAACTATGCCGTGGAACTTGTCGCCCTTGGAAACGAAGTCGCTTTCGCAGTTGATTTCCAAAAGAACGCCTACGCCGCACTTTTCACATACGTATGAGCCGACCGCGCCTTCAGCCGCGATACGGGATTCCTTTTTAACTGCCTTTGCGATACCGCGCTCACGGAGAAGCTCCGCAGCCTTTTCCATATCGCCGTCCGCGTCGGTAAGCGCCTTTTTGCAATCGAGCATGCCTGCGCCGCTCTTATCTCTTAAAGTCATTACGTCTTTTGCCGTGAA
>CAYXXB010000022.1:0-19061 GCA_964468955.1 uncultured Clostridia bacterium
TGATGCTCGGCAACTACGATTTCTGGTACGAAACAAGTCAGCTTCTTGCCCGTCAACAGAAAGACCAGAACAAAAAGAACGAACAGCGTGCAAAGGAATTGCAGGAGTTTATCGCAAGGTTTGCGGCCAACGCTTCAAAATCCCGTCAGGCTACTTCAAGAAAGAAGGAACTTGAAAAACTCACTATCAGCGATTTCAAACCCTCGCTCAGGAAATATCCCTATATAGATTTCAAATACGAAAAGGAAATAGGCAACGACATTTTGATGGTGGAAGGGCTTACGAAAAAGGGATATTTCGAGAACGTGTCTTTTACCGTGCAGCGCGACGACAAAATAGGTATTGTAAGCGATAAATCGACTACGATTTCCATGCTTTACGATATTTTAATGGGCAAGGCCGAACCCGACGGCGGCATCATACGTTGGGGAAAAACTATTTCCGCATCGTACTTCCCCGAAAACAACAACAGCTTTTTCCAAGGTTGCGATTTGAATCTGGTCGAATGGCTCAGCCAATTTTCAACCGACCATTACGAAGAGTATTTAAGGGGCTGGCTCGGCAGAATGTTGTTCTCCGGCGAAGAAGCGTTAAAGCAAGCCAAAGTGCTTTCCGGCGGCGAAAAGGTGAGGTGTATGCTCGCCAAAATGATGTTGGAGGGCGGTAACTTCCTCATTTTGGACGAACCGACTAACCACCTCGACCTTGAATCCATAACGGCATTAAATAACGGTATGAAGAATTTTAAGGGCTGTATGCTTTTCACTTCGCACGATCAGGAGCTTATGAACACCGTTGCAAACAGAATAATTGAAATCAACGGAACGAAGAAGTTCGATAAAAACGTGACCTACGACGAATATATTGATTTGATTTCAAAATAATTTACAGAAATCGACAGCGCTTGACAATTATTTACAAATATTTTACAGAATTATTTTATTACTGTACAAAAATCACTTTACATTTACAAATTCGTGTATTATAATTCTTTCACATCCAATTTGTGAGGGAAAAAAGTATGAATACATCAAAAATTGTAATTCTTGAAAATAACGAAGGATTTTTGAGCGAACTTAAAACGGTGTTCGAGGGTGATAAGGACTTTACGGTATGCGGAATAAGCACCAACGGAAACGTTGGGATAACGCTTATAAATCAGTGTAAACCAGACGTGTTGCTGGTTGATACGGTTCTCAGCGGTGAAGACGGCTTCGGCGTAATGAATTACGTAAAGGAAATCGGTATTAATTGCAATGTCTTTGTAATTTCAAATTTCTCCGACGATAAGCTTGTCAGTAAAGCGATTGCCCGTGGGGCTAAGTATTATTTCGTCAAGCCCGTAACGGCGACAACCGTTTGCGAAAGAATGAAAGAGGTATTGGAGGAGCAATCTCCCGAATACCTTGTTTCTCCGCAGTCGAGGGACAGGCGCAGGGTTAGCTCGCTTGACGAAAAAATCAGCAACATTTTCATATCAATCGGTATACCTCCGCATATCAAAGGTTATCAGTACCTGCGCGAGGGAATAAAAATGACGATTGAAACGCCCTCGATAATAAATAACGTAACAAAAGAGCTGTACCCTAATATCGGCAAAAAGTACGATACGACGGCAAGCAAGGTCGAAAGGGCAATCCGCCACGCAATCGAAGTTGCATGGAACAGGGGCAGGGTGGAAGCGATTAACGCTATATTCGGAGTGCGAGTATATATCGGCAGTGAAAGGCCCACCAATTCCGAATTTATCGCGTTGGTTGCGGATAAACTAATTTTGGAAGGTTTGATGTAAATTAAAACAGTATAAAACGGCTGAGTTTGATAAAACGGTCAAACTCAGCCGTTTTTTTAGTTTTCTTTTGAACCGATTTTAACAAGGTGTCTTGACATTTGCGTTATAATGATTTATTATTACTATGTATCAGTGTTATAATATATTGAAATATAGGTTAAACAAGTTGAAAAAGAAAAAGAAATTTATCGAACAACTTAATAAATCGACCGTGATTAAAGTTACGTTGGTGGCATTGCTGATTGTAATTATAGAATTAATCACGGGTATTTTCGTGTTTAACCAGTTCTCATCTCACACGTATGAACAGGATTATCTGTCATATCAGAAAAAAGCTGACTCGCTTTCAGTCGTGATGAGCGATAAGTTCGGAGAAAGTCTGAACAGACTCGAAGACGATGCCGAAATATTAAATCAACTCAAAACCGAGCTTAGCGAGAGCGGTGAATTCGACAGCTATATTATTTTCGCTCAGGCGCAGAACGGCAGAATTATCGGCGACGACGGTCTGTTAAAGGGCAATCTTAACGCCGATTACAATCTGAACATAAACGCCGGGAATAGCGCTGCGAGTACGGTAAAGATAGACGGAAGCATTTACGTGTTTGCCCCGTCGTATCTCGGCGGCAGCAATTACGGTATTGCGGGTTTAACCGATTACACTGCACGCACTGCAAATATAAAAAAGCTGCAGGGTAATGTTGCCGCTATGCTCATAGTTGCGGGAGTGTTAAGCGTTGCCGCGCTCATTGCCTATGCTTATTGGAACGGCAACCGCACTTTGCACGGCAAATACAAATATAAGCTTGTAATCGACAAATCGGGCGTAATCAAACGCGCGAACGCCAATTTTAAAAAGACGTTTGCTTCCATTGCCGAATTACAGCCTGCGTCCACGTTCGACAGAAGCTGTTACAGTTTGGTAAGACTTACAGGCACGGACGGTGAAAAGCTTGTGGCAATGCGCCGAGGCGTTATCGGAAAAAACGCGACAGTGTATGCGGACGACGTTCTCAATGCCGACGCGTTCGTTCAGGCAGCCGGAACAGGTGCGGGCGGCGATTTGGAATCGTTCTCGTCGCTTTCCAAAGTGTTTGAAAGCTTTGTGGCAAAAGGCAAGCGCACTTTGCTCGGCGTAATGACGATAGCCAATCTCGAACAGATTAAAACTCTGTTCGGCAAGCAAATGGCTCAGGATATTCAAAAGATAATAGTAAAAAAAGTAAGAGAAAAGTTCACCTACGTCTTTGAACTCGACTTTGCTAATATCGGCGTAACGTATCCCGACGGCAAGAAGCTCGATATATTAATGGCGGATTTGGAAGATATATACCGCTACGTGTCAACGCCGATAACCATGGATGATAACCTGTTCACGATTGAGCTGAAATCTGGTTTTGCAATGTGCGATGCTTCCATGGAAAATCTCAGTTTCGAGTATGCAATGAAGGCGGCGGAAGCAGCCCGTCAGCGCGCAATCGACACGAAAATTGCAGATTATATCGTCTACCACGAGTCACAGAAAAAGCTATACGCAAAATATTTCATCACTTACGACATCAAACAAATGCTCTCCGAGGGCGCGTTTGAAATGGAATATCAGCCTCAGTACAACATCAAGCAAGAGCGTATTGAAGGCTTTGAAGCGCTTTTCCGTGTTAAAAAGAGCTGGAACGTTAACGTAGACACTTTCTCTTTCATAACCTATGCGGAGCGTACAGGAGCGATGGTTCAGCTCGGTGATTTCATATTCGATACTGGTATGAAGTTTGCAAAGCGTTTGGAAGGCAAGGACATCAGCGTTTCGCTCAACGTGTCGCCCGTACAGCTTATGCAGGCGGGATTTACCGAAAATTTCTTGCGGTTATATAAAAAGTACGATTTAAAACGCGGTTCGATTTGCGTGGAAATAACTGAAAGTTTCCTAATGACAAACTTTACGGAAACGTTGAGAAAGCTTGATATACTCACTTCAAACGGCATAGACGTACACTTGGATGATTTCGGTACAGAATATTCGTCGTTGCTGTATATCAAAAAATTGCCCATTTCCACAATAAAAATAGATAAGGAATTCGTTAAAGACGTATTGGAAAGCAAGGGCAGTCAGGCAATTATCCGCTTTATCACAAGCATTGCTAAACTTTTAAATTTGACAACTATCTGCGAAGGCGTAGAAACCACGCAGGAATTTGATATGCTTAATTATCTCGAATGTGATACGATTCAGGGATGGTTAATCGGCAAATCTATGAAGCCCGACGACGCATTGTCGTTTGCCGAAACGTTCGACTACAAAAAGGTTGTGGCGGCTCAAAAAGCAAAGAAAGCATAAAATTATATTATAATATGGTAAAAGGGAGGGAAGCGCAATGAAATTTTCACTGCTAGAAGCAGAAAATTCGCTTAACCTTGATATCGGCGTATATATATTGTTATTGATTCTGTTTGTCGTATTCTGTATAGCGGCGAGCATATTTCTGTTTTTCGGAATTAAGAAGGACAGAAACAGACTGATTGCGGAAAAGTACAAAATCAGACAGCTTGACAGGCTTGGCTTTGAAGAAATGATAAAGCATAAATACGATATCGCGCGCGACGACACACATTTCACCGTCATGCTTTTGCAGATTGACGATATTGCTAATATGAAAACGTCTCTCGGCGAACGTCAGACCAAGAAAATCACGGAAACGATAAAAGAAAGGTTAATCCGCGTAATTCCCCACGGCTCTAAAATCTGCGATTACGACGACGACAGAATAGCGTTGTATATCGAAGAGCATATGGATAATACGGGCATAAGCAACGTTGCGAACGTTTGCATTATGGAATGTAATAAAACGATAACCCTTCTTACCCGCGCAAAGCTTGTCGTAAACGTAAATATCGGCGTAGTCAGCAACAACGAATTCAGTGCGGACGCCGTTTCTATGCTTCAGAATATGGAACTTGCGTTGGTAACCGCGAAAAAGGGCGGTCTGAACAAGTTTGCAATCTATTCCGAAGAGCTTGCTGAAATGCAGACAGAGGAATATAAACAGTATCAGGAAATAAAAGAAGCGATAAAAGAACACCAGTTCACGCTTTTCTATCAGCCCATTTACGATATCAATTCAAACAAAATCGTGGGTTACGAATCGCTTGTCAGGTGGAATCACCCTACGCTCGGCGTTCTTTCTCCCGATAAATTCTTGCCCATTATGGAGCAGACGGGCGATATAAACTGGATAGGCGGCTGGGCTTTTGAAGAACTTTTACGCCGTCAGACAAAGCATATAAAGGAAAATCCGCAGGACAGCGAGCTGATTTTCACGATAAATCTTTCGCCCAAACAGCTTATGTACCCGCATTTGGCTGAGGAATTCCGCAAGATTTACAAGCGTTTTAAAATCCCCGCAAAGTATATTTGTATGGAAATAGTGGAATTCGCTATATTCGACAAAGTTCCCGAAGTTAGCTCCAATATTTTAAAGCTTACGCAAATGGGCTTCAAGATTGCTATCGACGACTTCGGACTTGAAATGTCGTCACTAAAAATGCTTGAAGATATTCAGTTCGACTGGGTTAAGCTTGACAGAAAGTTTATCGAACAAGCGCAGGACGACTTCCTTATCGGCGGCGTTGTCGAAACGCTTATCGGCTTTGCGGAACGCAAAAATTTCGCCGTTGTAGCGGAAGGCGTGGAGGACGAGGTTGTCCGCGATTACATAAAAGGTTTAAAAATTACCTACGGTCAAGGGTATTACTACGGCAAGCCTCAGCCGCCCGAAGAATATAAAATTTAACAAATTTGGTTAATTCTTACAATAAAAACTTAATATTTTAAAAAAAATCACAAAAATTGTGAAAAATTTTGAATTTGGTGTTGACAATTCAAGTTTCTTGTAATAGAATATGTACTGTAAAGGCTAAGAATACTGTTGCAGGAAATACTGCTTGACAATAGCAAACTGTCCGAAAGGTCAGGACGCAAAGCTTAAGAACCTAAAAGCCGAGGCAAATCGGTTCATGGTTGTCAGTTGCCAAAGCTACATTTTTCGGAATTTTTCGGGGATGTGTTTTGGCTTTTTTCATCCTTTAACAGCTGTTGCGTATTCTGCGCGTATCCGTAGTGGTAAGAGGGGAAAAAGGCAAGTGAAATGGACTAAACGTTTAAAACTTTTACGTATATCCAAGGTAGTAATACCAATTGCGCTTGCAGTTTCTCTTGTGTTTGCGGGCTTTTCGGTATTTGCTAAAGAAGCGGAAAACTTTGTTTTGCGTATCAATAACGACAACGAAGTTAATCTTTCTTTAACTTTAAACCGCGATTTAACAGAGCAGACTTCTTATCTGAAAGTGCCTGTCGGCGGCAGGTTCGAGGACGTAACTTATATTCCCAATCCGGATTTGAAGTACGATTCTAAACAATATATGTCTAACCTTCCCGACGACATAGCGCTGCAGGACGGCGTGCATAACGTTTATATGGGCAAAGACGAAATGTCGTTTTACTCGTTCAGCTTTTACCTTGTAAACAACTCGGCGAGAGCGGTAGACGTAGATATGCGCTTTAATATCGATTCTTTGGTGGTCGCCGACAAAAATTCGGATATACACGTAGACGATGCGGTAAGGATAATGATTATCGACGGCGAGTCGTTGTTATCGCAGGGCGCTTACAGGATTTATAAGAAAGCGGAAAAGAACGAAGAGAATCAGCAGCATTTAAACGAAAACGTAGATTATAACAACGAGGACGCGACGGACTTTTTAAGCGATACTTGCATTTTCGAAAGAAAGGGCGAACTCGGTTACAGAAATATAGGTATAGGCGATACGCTTCGCTTCACAGTGGTCATTTGGCTGGAAGGCTGGGACGTGGAGTGCATCGACGAAATTATGCATGACAGCCTTAAAATGAGTATAGATTTTATGGGCTATTGATTATTTAACGTCGGCTTTTATAAGCGGGGTAGGACCCGTAAAAAATAAATTTATGATAAAAAAAGGAGAATGAAAATTATGAAAGCAACAAAGAAAATTGTTGGCGCAGCTTGCGCCTTGGTTGCTGCAGTAGCTCTTTCCGCTGGTTCGACCTTCGCATGGTTCTCGGCAAGCGGTAAAGTTACGGCAACCGGAATGAAGGTTCAGGCGGCAGTTCCTACTAACCTTTACATAGCACAGGGCTTCCAAAATGATGCTGACAACATTACGCTTTCGACAATCGCATTTGACGGCGATACTGTCGAACTTAACCCTGCAAGGCTTGAGGAAGCAAGCGGCACCATAACTGTTAAAGATGCTGATGAGTATACGACAGAACCGACCCCTTCTACTTCCGGTGTTGCTAGTACATATACGACAATAGGTACTATTGCAAGTACAGCCGATACAATTGCAACGCCTATTACCGATTATGTTTACAGACAGACTATGTCTATCGTAAATAAAGCTGCTGAAGGTAGTGAGGAAACCAATCCCATAAACGTTAAAGTTACGGTTACCGGCGGAACTAATACGACGACTTTCTTAAAGTGCGCGTTTGTTGTTACTGTTGACGGAACAGTTTCTTATGTTGATGCTGGTGTTGGTACAGGTACTACAGAGTTTGTATTCACGAAGAACAATTTAATTGCTTCTTTGACTGATAATGAAATCGCTCAAATCGCTTTCCTTGTTTGGTATGACGGCGATGACGAAGACTGCTTTGCTGATAATGCAATAAACGTTGAAGAACTCACTATTGAGCTTGAGTTCAATACCAAGGCGTTTTCCTAATTAATATTTGACAAATGAATTTACCGACGGGATATCCCGTCGGTATTTTTATTTAAAATTTGCAAAAAAGTTACAAATTAATAAAAAAAGTTAAGCACTGATATTGATTTAATTAAAATAATATGGTAAAATGATTTAGGTATAATATAAATAAACAGTAAAAGCGGGATATTACACTTTTGTAGCTTGCAAAGGAAAGTTAAAATGGCATTTAAAATCAACTTATCGCCTAAGGCGAAAAAGATAGCGAATATAGCAGTGGATATAGTTTGCGGTATAATTCTCGTTATCGCACTTATATTCGCCATATCTGCAATTTCTTCAAAAACTAAGGGCTATGACCAGTATACGGAAATTTTTGGCAGATCTTATCTTGCGGTTCAATCGGATTCAATGAAAGGCGATAAGAAAGATAACTTTTCAAAGGGTGATTTGATTGTTATTAAAACCATCGGAGATAGGGAAGCCCGTAATTTAAAGGTCGGAGATATTATTTCTTTCAAAACGAGCGATATTACCGACGACGGCACAATGGTTTTAAATTCCCACCGCATTATAAAAATTGTAGGCGATGAGGGCGAAGCAACCGCGTACGTTACTCACGGCGATAATAATCCCGAAGGTTCAAACGAGAGAGTACTCGTTACCGACGTCGTTGGCGTTTATCAGGGTAAGGCAAGCGGAATAGGTCATATGTTCTTGTTTATGAGTACTTCCACGGGCTTCTTTGTTTGCGTTGTTTTACCTACGTTAATTGTCGTTGCTTTTGCCGCGGTAAATCTTGTACTTGTAATTTTAAAGGAGAAAAAGGTTCAGTCTGTTGCTGCGGAAGACGCAAAACAGGCAGAGCGCGAAAAAATGCGTGCAGAACTTTTGGCTGAAATGGGTATGCCCGCCGAAACAAAGGCTGAAACAAGCGAAGAACAGCCCGAGGTTAAAGAAGAGCCTCAGGAGTCCGAACAGGAAAATAAAAGTGAAGAGTAAGAACTCTGACTAATTGATAAGGGAATAAATTATGGCTGCTTTTGCCGAATACTACGTCAACTTTTTGTGGATGTGGTTAAAAAATTTATGGTATTTTATAAAAACGTTCTTCTATCTGTTTTATAAACTGCTGATAGAGGACGCTATTTCCTATTGCCTTAATCTCGGCGCGAACGTTTCTAACTTCGACGTTTGGGGTTGGATATGTCTGATAATCGTATCTTTGTGCAATATCGCGTTTCTTTTCTTCGTCTGTTACAGGTTATTCCAACTTGTACGCAGATACATATTCTTCCGCGCTAAGGAAGTGGATAAGGATAAGCTTATGGAAGAGGTTGCCCGTCTGCGCGAGCAAGCGGACCAACTCGTCAAAGAAAAGAGCCGTATTTTCGCACTTAAAATGGGTCAGGGCGCAAGTATGGAACGCGGCGGAGCAAAGCTCCCCGAGCAGGTTTCTGGCTTGACCGAAGACGGGGAAGAGAAGCAGGAGAGCGCTTCGCGCTTCACCAAGCTTGTTAACCTCGATGACAAGTACGAACGCAATCCTAACGTTGTGTTTATGCAGGACGAGGATATGCTCACGCTTCCGCAGATCGTCACCCGCTTCACCAATTTCGCAGCATCTCAATTAAAACTGTATTATACCGAAGAAACTATAAGGCTTTTCTTCTCAGGTCTTGCAACCTCCAAGGTTATGATTCTGGAAGGTATATCCGGTACAGGTAAAACTTCGTTGCCTTATGCAATGGGCAAGTTCTTCAATAACGGAACTTCGATTATTTCCGTTCAGCCTTCATGGCGCGACAGAGCGGAGCTTATCGGTTACTTTAACGAATTCACAAAGAAGTTCAACGAAACCGACTTCCTCGCTTCATTGTACGAAGTGTCTTTGAGGGAAGATCCCAACTTCATCGTTCTGGACGAAATGAACCTCGCCCGTATCGAGTACTATTTTGCTGACTTCCTGTCAATAATGGAAATGCCCGACGTCGCAGAGTGGAAAATCGATTTGATTGCCGCTCCTGCGGACAGCGACCCGAAGAACATTGTTTACGGCAAGTTCCTTGTTCCTCAGAACGTTTGGTTTATCGGCACCGCTAACAACGACGACTCGACCTTTACTATAACCGATAAGGTTTACGACCGTGCGGTTACGCTTGAACTCAACAACAAGGCGGACTATTTCGACGCGCCTTTAACGGAGAGCTACAACTGCTCTTACAGCTATCTCGACAGTTTGTTCGAGCGCGCTCATAACGATTTCCAGATTTCGGAAGAAACGCTGGGGCTTATCAAAGAGCTTGACGCATTTATCCGCGATAAGTTCAAAATCAGCTTCGGTAACCGTATTATGAAACAGCTTAAGCTTTTTGTTCCCGTGTATATGGCGTGCGGAGGCAGCGAACTCGGCGGTGCGGATTTCATAATTACTTCCAAGATTTTGCGTAAGTTTAAGGCGCTTAACCTGCCGTTCCTTACCAAAGAACTTAAAGAACTTATCGAGTTCTTCAATGAAAAGTTTGGTGACGGGGCAATGCCGTACTGCGTAGAATACGTTAAGGAATTGCAAAAGCTTTCTTAAAAAATCAGTATGTTGTTTCAGCCTGACCTTACGGGTTAGGCTGTAATTTTAAGGTGAATTATGGATAAAGTTTTTCTGAATAACTTTATGAAAAGGTTCGGGGACGAAAAGAGCATTTCTAACTTTATTTCCGCAATTCGCGGGGGAGAGAATAAAGTTCTGCATAATAACGTTATGCAGTCTGTGGCTTTGGACGACAGCTGGGTTGTCGCTATCGAGGGTGCAATTTATTCCATTGAACAGATTGTGCGCAATCCCCGTAAATTCATTGCCGAAAACGAGCTGATAGTGGACGTAGCAAAGGCGCGCCGAGTTAATTCCAAGACGGTAAGGCACCTTTCTTCACATTCACAATACGTGCAGAATATTTCCGACGACGGCGAGGTAATGCCTAAAAAGCTACTTACGGTCGAGCTGGACGAGGATATCGCCATTTACGAAAACCGTTTTATCTGCGCTCTGATTAACCGTCTTATTATTTTCGTCGAACAGCGCTATACCGATTTGAACGGAAAAGTGGAAGTGAGCGAACAGACCAATGTTTGCATGCAGACAAAGTTCAATTACGGAAAAAGTAAGTTCAAGTGCGATATTAATTTGCAGGTGGAGGAACCGCCCGAAGGCAAAGAAGAGCAGCTGGTACGCAATCAGGACTTGTTCGAGCGTATAGAGATAATCAGGCGGCGTTTGCGCGTGCTTCAGGCAACCGATTTTATGAAGAGCTTGAGCAAGGTTAAGCCCGTTCGCCCGCCCATTCAGAAAACCAACTTGCTCAACAAAAACGTTGACTACAATAACTGCTATAAGCTTTGGCTTTACATTTCTTCGTACACTTATCTTGGTTACAGCGTTGAGGTGCAGGACAAGGGTTTGCCTGTCGACGGCGATTATTACGATGATTTGACGGTTATTGCGGGTCTTAGTATACAGTCGTTGCTTGCAGATAACTTGCTTAATAAGGAAAAGTATGAGGGCATAGAATACTCCGAACCGAAAGAAACGGAGTACGAACTGATCACAAACTATTCCTTTGTACCTGATTTCGATAAGACGGGCGGTCAGTCCGGCGAAGATACAATTAACGAGTACTATTTCCGCCGTATGAAAGACGAGCTTGTAAAGACGGCGCAGGAAGGCGAAGTCGCAGTAGAAAACAAGCTGAATATCAATTTTACCAAGTATTTCCGTTCCGTTTCGCGTATTAACGACGAAATGTATAACGAGCTTATTGAAGAGCAGATTTCAAGTAACCGCGACGATGACAGTAAGTTATCCGTTATTGAAAAGAAGAGAATCAAAGTTAAGGAACAGCGTGAAAGAATTCGCCGCCGCAGGCTGTATTTAAAGCTTAAGTGGGAAGAAGTAGAACGCGCGCAGCGCATGGTTGAACGTGCGGAGGCCAAGCTTGAAAATCTAAAACAAGACTTAGAGAATGAAAAGCTTAAAAACGCTCCTAGGCGCATAACAAAAATTAAACTTAAATTAGATAAGAAAGATGGGCGAAAATAAAGTAAAGGATAAAAAGAAGCCGTCGGCTAAAATATTTTCGATTATCTGTACGGTTCTGACCGCTATTTTTGCCGTTCTTACTTGCTACGTGATTATAAGCGTTATTGTCGCAAAAGTGCAAAACAAGCCCGCCAATCTGTTCGGTTCTTCATTTTCAATCGTCATGACGAATTCTATGGAACCTGAAATTATGACGGGCGATCTGATAGTTTTTCACATTTGCGATATCAGCGAAGTAAGTGAGGACGATAATATCGTTTTTTTTGCAGGTGAACATTTCGGCGAAATGCGCGGGCAGACTATTGTTCATAAAGCAATAAACGTAACTGAGTACGGTATTCAGACGAAGGGCGTGAACAATCCTTCGGCAGATGTTGATTTTGTAACCGCAGAAAACTTTATCGGTATCTGCACTTTCAATTCGGCATTTCTCGGCGCACTGTTTTCGTTTATAAGCAAATACGGTATTTTTCTTATAATCTTTCTTATCGCTTTGCCGATAATAGTTACGCAGGTAATTAAAATAATTAAGCTTTCCAAACAGTCTAATACAGACGGCAAAGAAGCAAAAGCAGAAGAGGAAAATACTGAAGAGCTGTCTTGTCCGGAAAGTGAGAATACGGAAGATAAATCGGAATAATAAGTAAAAAAGACTTCGTTAAAACGAAGTCTTTTTGGTGCCGGTGATCGGGGTCGAACCGATACGGTATCACTACCACGGGATTTTGAGTCCCGCGCGTCTGCCAATTCCACCACACCGGCAAATTACTTTATTATTATATAATAGCGTTAAGCAAAAATCAAGCTTTTTTAAGGTCAGGGAAATTATTTTATGGATAAATTAGTGCTTATTGACGGCAACAGCCTATTGAATAGAGCATTTTACGCAACGCCCGTATTCAGTACGGCAGACGGACAACCTACAAACGCAATTTTCGGTTTTATCAAATTGCTTTTTAAAATTTTTTCCGACCAAAAGCCTCAGTATATAATAGTAACGTTTGACCTCAAAGCTCCGACTTTCAGACATAAAATGTACGAAGGCTACAAGGCAACAAGAAGCCCCATGCCCGAAGAGCTTGCCTCGCAGGTAAAGCCGTTGAAATCGCTGCTTTCAGCTATGAATATCGCAATGTGCGAAAAAGAAGGATACGAAGCGGACGATTTAATAGGAACGCTCTCACGCAAGTTTGACGTGCATAGCTACATTTATACGGGCGACAGGGATAGTTTTCAGCTCGTTAACGAAAAGACGGACGTTTACTTTACCAAGCGCGGCGTAAGTGATTTGTTGAAGCTCTCGGCAGATAATTTTGAGAGTGAAATCGGCTTGAAACCTCCTGCAATAGTGGATTTGAAAGCTCTAATGGGAGATAAATCGGATAATATCCCCGGAGTGTTCGGTGTAGGAGAAAAATCCGCGCGAACGCTTTTGGAACAATATGAAACCCTTGACGGGGTTTATGAAAATATTGATGCAATTAAATCCGCTTCTTTAAGGCAAAAGCTTTCACAACACAAGGACGACGCTTATCTTTCGTATACGCTGGCAACGATTAATTGTGATTGCGATTTGAATATAGATTTGAATAACTGCAAGGTTCCGCATGAGTATTCAAATGAAGTTAAGAAAATGTTTGCGACTTTCGAGTTCAGAAGTCTTATGAATTTGGATATTTTCGCGGATGATGTCAAAGCCGAGACTACAGACGAAAAATATCCGGAAATACGTCAATGCAAAACTTTAGATGACGTTGCGAAATTGACCGATTATGTAGGTAAATATTATATTGATTTAGGCGAAAATTGCGCAAAAATTTATGTAAATTCGTTACAATACGAAGTTAATTATCAGAAAACTGACGACCTTCTTTGCGAAATGTCGTTTAATTCATTTCTTGAGTGCTTACGTAAGGTGTTTGCAAACAGTGTAAACAAAGTTGTTTTATATGATTTTAAGGCGTTTTTGCACAGCGTGAACGGTTTTGATTTTGAATTCAATTGCAGTGTTGACGACTTGTCTGTTCTGAAATATCTTGCCGATTATTTTGAAAAAAGCGATAATCTGTCCGATTTGTGTGAAATTAAAGGCTACGATAAAGCTTATTCCGCATATTGTATGAGTAAATTCTATCGTGAATACGTTTCTATTCTCGAAAAAGACGGTACACTTAAGCTATATAACGATATAGAAAAACCGCTTATTAACGTTCTGTATGAAATGGAAAATGCGGGCGTCAAGGTGGATACAAAACAAATTGACGCATTAGGTAAAAAATATGCAGAAAAAATAGCGCAATTAAGCGAAAAGATTTACGAACTGTGCAATTGTAAATTTAATATAAATTCGCCAACACAACTCGGTGAAGTGCTGTACGAAAAGCTTGGATTGAAGCTCGGCAAGAAGAACAAGAACGGAAAATATTCTACAAGTGCGGACATTTTGGAAAAATTGGCCGACGAACACGAAGTTGTAAGGCTTATATTGAATTACAGACAATTCCAAAAGCTGTATTCAACGTATATCGAAGGATTTAAACCTCTCATAAATAAGAGCGACAACATCGTTCACACGACGTACAATCAAACCGTAACGACGACAGGCAGGCTTTCGAGTACTAATCCAAACTTGCAAAATATTCCCGTGCGCGAAGATGAAGGCAGGGAATTGAGAAAAGTCTTCGTTCCGCGTGAAGGCAACGTTTTTATCGATGCCGATTACACTCAAATAGAATTGCGTTTGCTTGCGCATTTTTCGGGCTGTAAAGAGCTTATCGAGGCGTATGCAAACGATGATGATGTTCACGCTGTTACAGCTTCTCAGGTATTCGGAGTGCCGTTAAGTGCAGTTACTTCAAAAATGCGCAGAGAAGCTAAAGCCGTTAATTTCGGAATTATTTACGGAATCAGTGATTTCGGATTGGCTAAAAACTTAAATATCGACGTAAAAACTGCACGCGAATATATTGAAAAATACTTTGCGCAGTACAGCGCGGTTAAAGAATATATGGAAAGTAACGTCGCATTTGCTAAAGCCAATGGCTACGTTTCGACTTTGACGGGTAGAAAGCGCTATATCAGGGAAATTAATTCGTCGAATTACAATCTTCGTCAGTTTGGCGAACGCGCCGCAATGAATATGCCGTTACAGGGTTCGAGTGCGGATATAATTAAAATAGCCATGGTCAATTTGAATAATGCCTTAAAGCGCGAAAAAATGAAAACTAAGCTTATTTTACAGGTTCACGACGAATTGATTTTAGACGCGCCAGAAAATGAAAAGGAAAAAGCGGCGGAAATTTTGAAATTCGAAATGGAAAACGCCGTTGAGCTGAAAGTTCCTTTAAGAGTGGAAGTTGCAATAGGTCACAATTGGTATGAGGCAAAGTAAAATGAAAATTGCCGTAACGGGCGGAATAGGCAGCGGCAAGTCAACCGTATGTAAAATTATCGAAGAATTTGGTTATCCTGTTTTTTCTTGTGATAAGATTTACGCCGAAATGTTAAACGCGGGATATTTTAACAATGATTTAGCAAGAGAGTTCGGTAGAGGAATAATAGATAGCGACGGGAAATTAGACAGAGCAAAGCTTGGTGAGATAGTATTTTCCGACGACAATAAATTGAAAAAATTAAACGAATTAACTCATCCGAAAATTTTCGAAAAAATGTTTGCCGATGCTGTAAATTGTGCAAGCGAATTTTGCTTTTTTGAAGTTCCGATTTTGTTTGAAGGTGGATACGAAAAATTATTTGATAAAGTTATCGTTGTTTTGAGAGAAGAAGAGGAGCGTATTTGCAGCGTAACGTCTCGTGATAATTTATCGCGTGAAGCAGTTTTGCAACGCATAAAAAATCAATATAATTATCAAAACAACGATTTTGCACAGTATTATGTCATGCATAATAACCATAAAATTGATACATTGCCAAACATAATTAAGCAAATAGTGTTAAAAATTACACAAAATTAAACGGAATAAAATTATTAAATGAAAAAGACCGATGGAAATATCCATCGGTCTTTTTGGTGCACTCAACAGGAGTTGAACCTGCATGGAGTTACCCACAAGATCCTTAGTCTTGCGCGTCTGCCAATTCCGCCATGAGTGCAAAAGTATTTTTAAAACATTGATATTCTATAATATCTTAAAGAATAAGTCAAGCTAAAATAATATAAATTCGCTCAAAATTGTAAAAAATTTTTACTGCCTGCAATTGCTTTCCGTATTCTGTTTATGATAGAATTATCTTAATAAATTTAAGAGGTTTTTATGAAAAAAGTAGTAGTAAGTTTTTTTGCGATTCTGATTACAGTATTTGCTTTTGCTCTTTCGGCTTGTACTAATAAAGAAAGTGGTACTTATTATCCGTCTAGCGAAGAAATGAAAGTTAATCTTGAAAATAACGGATATTTCGTTGAAGTTTATAAAGATGTTTATTGGTTTAATTCTGAAGCAGGCGAGCCGACAAAGTATGAAAGTAAAGCACTTAGGGCAAGAAACGAAACGGGAGAATATATTCAATTTTATTGGATAGAAACCCAAGAAGCGAGTAATTATTATTTCAATAGGTTAGAAGAGACTTATCAAGACAGTGAATTGCTGGTCAAAATCAAGAATGATGAAAAATTCGGAAGTATTGCATATTGCGGAACTTCCGCTGCGGTTAATGATGCAGGAATAAGAGTTGTTAAGGTGAACGTAAAGGTGTAATATATAAAAAGAGATGTTTAAAAAATTAACCGCCCCGAACGATTCGTTCGGGGCGGTTAATTTTTTATTATATAATAATGTTAATTAATCTCTTTGGTACAAGGATAAATTTTTTAATCTGTTTACCTGCTACCAAAGGAGCAATATCGGTATGCGCAAGCACTAATCTTTCAATTTCCTCTTTGGGCATATCCGAAGGCAAGCTGATTTTTGCTTTTATTTTACTGTTAACCTGAACTGCGTATTCAAATTCGTCTTCGCCGCATTTGCTTTCGTCGTATGTCGGCCAGCTTTCGTAAGCAATCGTGTTTTCGTGTTTAAGAGCTGTCTGCCATATTTCCTCGGTAAGGAAGGGGATAACGGGATTAAGCAATTTAATAAGTCCTTCGGCATATTCCAAGGGGAAGTTGTTGCCGTCCGCAATTTCTTTGTAAACGGCGTTCACAAAAATCATCATCTGAGAAATAGCGGTGTTGACTTTCAGCGACATATAATCTTCGCCGACCTTTTTAACTGTCTGGTTGTACAGTTTTTCAAGATTTTTATTGGGCGCGGGGGAGATAACGTCGCTTTCGCAGTACAATCTGTAAATTCTGTCTACAAACTTTTTTACGCCTTCAATATTCTTGGTGTTCCAAGGTTTGGTGTCGGCAACGGGTCCCATAAACATTTCGTACATTCTCAAAACGTCTGCACCGTAATCGCGTACAACGTCGTCGGGATTGACAACGTTGCCTAGCGATTTGGACATTTTGTTGTTGTCTTCGCCCAAAATCATACCCTGGTGGAAGAGCTTTTTGAAAGGCTCTTTATAGGGAACAAGCCCTTTGTCGAACAGGAAATTGTTCCAGAAACGGGAGTAGAGCAAATGTCCCACCAAATGTTCTTTACCGCCGCAATAGAAATCTACCGGCATCCAGTATTTGAGCAGGTCGTAATCGGCAAATTTTTTGTCGTTGTGGGGGTCGCAGTAGCGCATAAAGTACCAGCTCGAACCAGCCGAACCTGGCATTGTCGTCGTTTCGCGTTTGCCCTTGATTCCTCCTATCGAAACGTTCACCCAGTCTGTAGCGTTTTCAAGAGGGGCGTTTCCTCCGTGCGCCTTATAGTCCGACATTTCGGGAAGAATAAGGGGGAGTTGGTCGTCCGAAAGCAGAATGTCTTTGCCGTTTTCAAGGTGAACGACGGGAAGAGGTTCGCCCCAATAACGCTGACGGGCGAATATCCATTCGCGCAGTTTATAGGTAACTGCCTTTTTTCCACAGCCGTGTTCGGCAAGCCAGCTTGCCATTTTTTCAATCGCCTGAGCCTTATCCAAACCGTTCAAAAATCCGCTGTTTACGTGTAATCCGTCCTGCGTATATGCTTCTTTTTCGATATCGCCGCCCTGTAAAACTTCGATAATGGGAAGATTGAATTTCTTTGCAAACTCATAGTCGCGCGTATCGTGCGCGGGAACAGCCATAATGGCGCCCGTGCCGTAGGAGGTCAACACGTAATCGGAAATGTAGACAGGTATCTTGTTGCCGTTTACGGGATTTATAGCATAAGCACCGGTGAAAGCGCCTGTTTTATCTTTATTTAATTCCGTTCTTTCAAGTTCGGATTTGCTTGCGCAAGCTTTTTTATAATCTTCGACTGTTTGTTTGTTGTCCGCAGTCGTTATGATATCAACCAGCTTGTGTTCGGGTGCAAGCACGCAGTAGGTAGCGCCGAAAAGCGTGTCGCAACGGGTGGTAAAAACCGTGAACTTCTCGTCCATTCCGTCAACCTTAAAGTCAACGTAACAGCCTTCGGAACGCCCTATCCAGTTGCGTTGAGCTACCTTGGAAGGCTCGGGCCAGTCGAGTTCTTCCAAGCCTTCAAGCAGTCTTTCGGCATATTTATCTATATCGATGACCCACTGTTTCATATTTTTGCGGATAACGGGGTAGCCTCCGCGCTCGCTCTTTCCATCTATAATTTCGTCGTTAGCAAGCACCGTGCCGAGTTCTTCGCACCAATTTACGGGCGTTTCAACGTAACGTGCAAGACCCGCTTCCGCAAGCTGTTTGAATATCCACTGCGTCCATTTGTAGTAGGAGGGGTCGCAGGTGGAAACAGTTTGCGTCCAGTCGTAGGAAAGACCGAGCATTTTGAGCTGTTTTGTGAAATTTTCTATATTATTTTGAGTAAAACCGCCGGGGTGGTTGCCCGTTTTTATCGCATACTGTTCCGCGGGCAGACCGAAACTGTCGAACCCGATGGGATGCAAAACGTTAAAACCCTGCATACGCTTCATTCTTGCGATAACGTCCGTAGCGGTATAACCTTCGGGATGTCCTACGTGCAAGCCCGCGCCCGAGGGGTAAGGGAACATATCCAAAATATAATATTTAGGTTTGGAAAAATCATGCAAATCGGTGTGGAACGTTGCGTTTTTCTCCCAATATTCCGCCCATTTCTTTTCAACTTTATTAAAATCAGTATAAGCCATAAATAATTTTCCTGAAATCGGTTATTTTAGAAACAATTATACAATGCTTAAATAATTTTGGCAAATAAAAACCAATGAAAAATAACCTTAAAGTCGTTGACAAATGCAAAAAAAAGTAATAAGATTGTGTCAGTTGAATTTCTGTCGTATTAAAGACAAGTACCGCCGAAGATTTTTCAGAGAGTGCGCCGTTCGCTGTGAGGCGTGCATTTCGTAGGGGAACGGGAAACCGCTTTATGT
>CAYXXB010000023.1:0-17890 GCA_964468955.1 uncultured Clostridia bacterium
CCCACGTCCTCGAACGATACTGCGGAAAGTTTTCTCTTGGAAGAGAAGGGCATTTTGGTGATGGGCGAAAGCACTTCGCTGTGACCGAAATGATTGAAAAGAGCAATCGAAGTCTGGTTATTGTCGTCCAAAGAAGCGAGAATACTGCCCATTATATCGTTCAGCGTATATTCGCCGACGGTATTTAAAATTACCGTGTCGCTGACTTGCATACGTCCGTCGGTGATAGTACCCGTTTTATCAAGACACAGCACGTTTACTCTCGCCAGCATTTCCAGTGAATACAAATCGCGTACAAGCGTGTTGTTTTTGGAAAGCCTAACAACGCCGACGGCAAGCGCCATCGAGGTTAACAGAAGCATACCGGAAGGTATCATACCGATAACCACGGTACAGGTTCTTTGAATAGCGAAGTTTATTCTTCCGTTGAATATAAAGGGAGCAACCTCGTCGGTAGCCTGATAGTTTGCGTTTGTAACGAAGAATATTGCTATTGCAATGGGAATAATCGCACACGCAACCGTCTTTATTATGAGCTTTGTGGAGTTCATAAGTTCAGAGTTGGGGCGCTTATATTTCTTAGCCTTTGCAGTAAGCTTTTCAAGATAGGTTTCTTTACCTACTTTATCAACCCTGCATCTGCAGCTTCCGCTCGCGATGAAGCTACCCGCGTAAAGAATATCGCCGACCTGCTTCTTTATTGCCACCGATTCGCCAGTTAAAAGGCTTTCGTTTACTTCAACAGAACCTTCCGCAACAATGCAGTCTGCGGGGACCTGATTGCTCAGTTCCAAAATAAGCACGTCGTCCATTACGATTTCACTACTCGGAATTTCCACTATTTCGCCGTCTCGTATGACTTTTGAAGTGGCGGTGGCCAGCAGCGACAGTTTATCAATGGCAAGCTTGGAACGGATTTCCTGAATAATTCCTAAAACGATATTAGCCGTAGTTATAATTATTACGAGGTAGTTTGTTATACCGGGAGTGCCGGCAAGTATAAGCGCGATAAACGCAAGCAGACACAACAGGTTGAAGAACGTACAGATGTTTCCGATAAAAATACTCGCATATGACTTGGAGTATTTCTGGTTAGTGTCGTTAAACAAAAACTGTTTAAAGCGCGTTTCCACTTCGGGGGTAGAAAGACCGTCTTTGATATTGGGTGAAAACCTTTCAACCTTGGAGTTTACGGCAGCCTTGGGGTGAGATTTGAAATACTTGATAATTTTCTCTTTATCGAAAGTCTGCTCCGTATTTAGCTCCGTTTCGCCCGCTACGTTGGTATCGCCTGCAAAATCGGCGTTCACGGCCGCGCTTGTCGCGGCGGTTTCTTCTTCGGTAACGGAGTTTTCGGCGCTGTCGGAAAAGGTTTCGGCGGGTTCGATTTCAACCGCTTTTTGTTCCTCGCTGTCTAAGCTTTCGGACTTTTTTCCGTTAAAATAGATTTTGCTCATATATCTCCTTAACGCAATTACTCACATTATTATATTATAACATTTTAATTATATCATACCCGAAACATTTTTTCAACAGTTCAAGCCTATTTTAATTGCAATTATACAATATTTGAATTATAATTAAGGCAGTATTTAAAGGATACGGAGAGATGAGATGATAGACATAAATCTTATAAGAACTAATCCCGACTTAGTAAGAGAGAATATCAAAAAGAAATTTCAGGATAAAAAGCTTCCTTTAGTTGACGAAGTGCTTACCCTTGACGAGCAGAAACGCGCTCTTCAGCGCGAAGGCGACGAAAGAAGAGCAAAGAGAAACGAGTACGCTAAGAGTATCGGCGTTTTGATGCGCGAGGGCAAAAAGGCGGAAGCGGAAGAAATAAAAGCGCTTTCCAAAGCAAACAACGACGCCGTTGCTCAAATAGAAGTGCAGACGGCGGAAGTAGAGGAAAAGCTTAAAAAGGCAATGATGGCTATTCCCAACATTATCGCCGACGACGTGCCTATCGGCAAGGACGATAGCGAAAACGTGCAGTGGAATACCTACCTCGAAGCAAAGGAAAAGCCTTTTGAAGTTCCCTATCACTTGGATATTTTGGAAAATCTTGCCGGCATAGATATAGACAGCGCGCGCAGAACTAGCGGTCAGGGATTCTATTATCTCACGGGTGACGTTGCCCGCCTTCATTCCGCAGTGCTTACTTACGCACGCGATTTTATGATTGACAAAGGTTTTACCTACTGCATACCGCCCTTTATGATAAGGAGCGACGTCGTTTCGGGCGTTATGTCCTTTGAAGAAATGGAAGGTATGATGTATAAAATCGAAGGAGAGGATTTGTACCTTATAGGCACTTCCGAACATTCGATGATAGGCAGATTTATGAACACGGTCCAGAACGAAGCCGATTTACCTCTCACGCTCACTTCCTATTCGCCTTGCTTCAGAAAGGAAAAAGGCGCTCACGGCTTGGAAGAAAGGGGAATATACCGTATTCACCAGTTTGAAAAGCAGGAAATGATTGTCGTGTGCAAGCCCGAAGAAAGCGAGTATTGGTACGAAAAGCTGTGGTCGTACACTGTTGAACTTTTCGTTTCTATGGAAATACCCGTCCGCACATTGGTTTGCTGTTCGGGCGATTTAGCTGACTTGAAATATAAGAGCTTGGACGTCGAAGCTTGGAGTCCCAGACAGAAAAAATATTTCGAAGTAGGCAGCTGCTCCAACCTTACAGACGCTCAGGCGCGCCGTTTGGGCATAAGATATAAAGATTCCAAGACGGGTAAAAACGCGTTCGCGCATACCCTTAACAACACGGTTGTAGCACCCCCCAGAATGTTGATAGCTTTCCTTGAAAACCATTTGCAAGCTGACGGCAGCGTGTACATTCCAGAAGTTTTAAGAAAGTATATGGGCGGCAAAGAGTACATCTTACCCAAAAAGAAGTAACAAACTTTTAAATGAATTTAGTTTTTTTCGATATCGAGTGCGCAAGCGTGTTCAAGTACACGGCTAAAATATGTGCGTTCGGCTACGTCTTATGCGACGAACAATTCAATATTTTGGAAAAAAACGACGTGTTGGTAAATCCCAAAGGCAAGTTTCATTTAACGGATAACCGCGGCGACAGAGGGTTGGTTCTTCCGTATGAGTATTCGGAGTTTAAAAATTACCCGACTTTTCCGCAGATTTTCCCAAAAATTAAAAAGCTTTTGGAAGATAAAAATAATCTTGTTTTCGGTCACGCCACTTTAAACGACGTAAAATATCTCGATTTGGAAACTAACAGATTTAAGCTTGCACCGTTCGATTTTTCGTTTTCCGACAGTCAGCTTATGTATATGACTGCTATGAACGATTTTTCAAGGCAGTTCGGGCTTGAGTACATAACGAAAGATTTAAACGTGGAGTTCACCCCGCACCGCGCCGCCGACGACGCATACGCAACTATGCGCGTTGTGGAAGCGCTTTGTAAAAAATATAATTGCTCGTGCTTAGAGCTTGAAAACGTTTTAAAGATAAAGCGCGGAAGAATTAAAAACCACCGCATAACAAAGCCTACGTCGCAAGCGTTTACGGCGTATTTGGAGCAAAAGGAAAAGGCAAAAAAGGAACGTGCTGTCCGCAGAAATAAGTTTTACGTCTTTTTAAGCCGCAGAAAAGCGGTAAAGACGGGCAAACTGCACGGCAAAGTATTCAATTTCTCCCGCCCGCTCGAAGACGAAATAGAATTGTCCATACCGCTCGTTGAGGGAATTTATATCCACGGCGGAAGGTATACGCAGAAATCGGAAGAATGCAACGTTTACGTTTGCCGCGACAACGACGATACCGTTCGCACACGCAATGCAAGAACAAGCGGAAAAGCGGAAATAATATCACCCGAAAAATTAAAGGAGCTTTTGAATGATTGAGCTTCCCGAACAATTTAAAACAAGAATGAAAAATCTCCTCGGCGAAAGCTTCGGGGAGTTTTTAGCATCATACGAAATTCCTCCCCGTAAAGCCGTGCGCGTAAACACTTTAAAAATCACCGTGGACGATTTTGAAAAGCTCGAGCCGTTGCCGCTTTGCGGACGGGTTGAGTGGGAGCCGAACGGTTTTTACGTCGATAGTGAAAAGGCGGGAAAAACGATAGCTCACGCGGCGGGGTTGTATTATGTGCAGGAGCCTTCGGCAATGTGCGCCGCTCCGCTGTTGAAGGTCAAAGGCGGCGAAAGAGTACTCGATTTGTGTTCCGCACCGGGCGGGAAGGGAACGCAGCTCGCCCAGCAAATGAATGGCGAGGGGATTATTGTTCTGAACGAAATTAATTTTTCGCGTGCGAAAATTCTATCCCAAAACGTGGAGCGGTTGGGTATAAAAAACGCGGTTGTAACTTGCGCCCCGCCCGAAGCGATAGCCCGCGCTTTCGAGGGATATTTCGATAAGGTAATCGTCGACGCGCCCTGTTCGGGCGAGGGAATGTTCAAAAAAGAGGTGCAAGCCGTGACGGAGTGGAGCGTCGCTAACGTTTCCGCGTGTGCAGTCCGCCAGCGTTTAATTTTGAATTGTGCGGTGAAAACGCTTAAAAACGGCGGAAAAATGGTGTATTCGACTTGCACGTTCGCACCCGAAGAGGACGAAGAGCAGATAGAAAATTTCCTTGCCGAACACGGCAATTTTACGCTTATAAAAAGTGAAAAGCTTTACCCGCACGAAGTTAAAGGTGAAGGGCATTTTGCGGCGTTGATGCAAAAGATGGACGGCGAGGATAACGAATTTCAACCCTTTACTGCCGTATTTAAAGATAAAAAAATGTTAAAGGTTTTTCGCGATTTCGAACAGTCTTGTCTGAAAACACAGACTTTTGATAATTTACACCTTGTCGGCGATACGCTTTATTCTATTCCGAAAGATTGCCCTGCCGTGAACGTGCAGACTTTGCGCGTCGGGGTGCGCTTGGGTGAATTCAAAAACGGCAGGTTCGAGCCTTCACATTCACTTGCGATGGCGATGACAAATACACAAGCCGATTGCATAGAGTTGGACGAAAAAACTGCGCTTTCCTATCTCGGCGGAAACACTTTTGTCTGCAGTGAAAAGCTTGCGGGTTGGAAGCTGGCAACGTATAAAGGATATCCGCTCGGTTGGTGCAAAGCGGTAAACGGCACGGCAAAAAACCACCTGCCCAAGGGGATAAGAATATAGTTGTGAAGTTAATTGAGAAAGCGAAACGGTACTTTTCGCTTTTTTTATTTAAAAAATATGTAAAGAAAACTTGACATATTAATTCTTTTAATATATAATACAAATGTAAAGAAAACTTTACAATATGATTTAAAGGAGCAGTTCATGGAAAAGGAAGAAATTTTAGAAAAGGCAAGAAAAAAGCACCCCGTAGGCGAGATGGAAGAAAAGAAGATTAACAAATCAAGTTGGATTGCTTTAATCGTAGCTGTGGTGGCGGCAGTTGCACTTATGATAGTGGAAGGCTGTCTTGGGCATTTTTCAGCTATCTTTGCCATTGCTACAATTTGTTTTATTTGGGCAAGCGTATTCTATTTTTGTCAATACTTTGTCGCAAAAAGACCTTGGCAAGTGCTTATCGGAGCTATTCTTGAAGGGCTTGGGGGAATAGCTATGATTGTACTTTATATTTTATTTAACTTAGGGATTCTTTTTTAAGTACAGGGATAGATAAAATGGACGAAAAATTAAAACTTCAGAATAACCTTAAAACCGTAAGAACTGAACGGGGATACTCGCAGGAAAGACTAGCGGAACTCGTCGGAACTACAAGGCAGACTATAATTGCAATAGAAAAGCAGATTTTTAACCCTACCGCAAAACTTGCGTTGTTGTTATGCATAGCGTTAGATTGCAAGTTTGAAGATTTATTTTATTTTTAAGTTGTTATAGATATACTTATGTTCAACATAATTAAAAAGCTCTTGGACAATTGCCCAAGAGCTTTTTTTATAGTTTTTTAATGAAAGAAGCGTACTTTATAAAACCTTTTACGGATTATTCTTTGTTTTCGCCGTCGCCGCTGCTTTCCTCGGTAGAGGGAGCTTGTTCAACGGGTGCCTCTTCCGTGGGAGCTTCAACAGCTTCGTTTGCGGTAGCTTCCTCCGCAGGAGTTTCGTCTACGGGAGCTTCCTCGGCATGTGTTTCATCTACGGGAGTGTCCTCTGCGGGTTCTTCAACCTTATCCGTCAAAAGGCTTTCGTCAACGTTGCCTTCCTCAACTTTGGTAACTTCGCCGTTTGCCTTAACGTACTTTCTTACGTAGCGCTTGTTCTTGTTGAAGTTGTAAGTGTTCTTGCCCGCTTTCTTAGTGCGTCTGAACTTCTTAACCAACCACTTAATAATAATTGCAAGGAACGCAATCAGAATTGCAACAAGCAGAATGATGGAGGCAAGCAACAGCCAGAAGTTAGTGTCGTTGTTCTTAGTCGTGCTGTCGTTATCGTTGTTATCGTCGTCAACCTTGGTTGTCGTGCCGATTTCGATATCCTTATCAAGAGTGGAGTAGTTTACAAACGCCGACATCGTATATTCTGTGTCGTCGAAGTTCTCTACTTTAAGATAAGCAAGTTCTTCGCTGTAATCGCTGTAATTATAAGCGTAACCCGATTCGTCGCCTTCTGCCGTATCTGCATTGAAAGGAACGTAAGAAGCGGAATCGTACAGGGTGTAGGTATAGTACTTAGCTTCATAATTGAAGATATCGCTCTTTTCGCCGGCAAGTTTTTCGTATTCTGTGATATTGTCGCTGTTCTTTTCCAGCTCATCCGTAATTACGTTCTTGTATTCGTTGATAATCGCGTCGGTATATTCGCCGATTATATTATTGTAAGAAGTTTCGCTAAGGCTTACTGAATTATAATCGAACAATACGTAACTGCCCGCAGTCTGTCCGCTCGTCTGTTCGTCGCGGTAACCGCTCCAAAGCTCGAGCTTGTAGTTCTTGGTTTCGCTGCCTGCGTGGATATAGAAGGTAACCGTTACCCACTTGCCCGCGTAATCGGGATTAGCTATTGTGTCGATAGTGAACTGATAAGGGTAACTGTTTTTCTCTTTGTCGGTATTGTCGTATCTGAGTTTAGCCGTTTCACCCGTAACGTCTACGCCGTAAACAAGCTTGGAAGTGTCAGCTTTTCCGTTTACCATATAATAATAAGTAGCGGAAGTGCCGAGACCTGAAACGTACTTGTAAACCGCTTTGCCGGCATCGCCCGCAATCAGATAGTGGGGTGCGTAAGCGGTTTTATCTGCGTTAGCGTAGTAGGTTTCACCCTGAACAAGATTTTCAAACTTGACGACTATTCCATCCTCGTTATAGAAGGTTTCGTATTCAAGGTCGTAACCGTAATACTTTTCAAGGTTGTAGTAGTTAGCGTAAAGCTTGCCGTCGCCGTTTTCATATAAGCCGTCAGCCCTTAGAGTGTAGGCTATATTTTCCTTAATCTCGGCAATGCTTGCCTTTTCAGCGGGTTTGTCCTTTAAAATGTTGCCGTCATCGTCATACCAATAGGTGTATTTAGGCATCGAGAAGTCGAGAACATGTTTGTTTGAAGCGTCAGTATCTACAAGGTAAACGTTTGCAATCGCGCCCGCGCTTGCCTTAACTCTTACGCTGACAGCGGTGTAGCCGTCCGAGCTTACGGAAGAATTGCCGCCTATATAGCCGTAATTGTAAACTTTTCCTACAGCGTCGTTAAAGAACTTACGGTTTGCGTTTACGATAAGCAGGGGCTGTACGGATAAATTGCCCGCAAGTATATTCCATACTTCATCGTCGGATTTGTGGTTATGATCTTGCAAAGCCGTGATAATGCTGTACCATGCGCAGCCTTCTCTGTAGTTAGAAAGGTTTTCCTTGTTCAGAAGACCGGCATAAGGATTTCTGTTCGTTTCGTCGTATACTCTGTTTTCTTCTTTATACTCTTCGCCGCCCAAGTCCAATTTAACAACTTCCGCACTTGCGCCGTTTACACCGGTATAGCTCGAAGGGATAGCCAAATCGTGCTTAATAACGTTTTTGTCGCCCTGTTCGCTGTCGAAATGATTGCTCGACTGTTTTTCTGTTTCGGAAAGCGTAAGGGAAGCGGAGTGGCTGACGCCTGAAGTATAGCCGTAAACGTCCTTGTCGAGTTTCATTAAGGAAGCGTTTGCAACCGTAATCCAACCGTATTTATAGTCCGCTTCGCTCGTACCCTTAATCGTGGTATTGCCGAAGTTAAAGCTTACTTTAAACTGCTTGTCAACTTCCGCAGTGTTTTCAACCCTTATAAAACATTCAACCCAACCGTTGTAAATATCTTCCCTGTCGTTAATGGTAACGGTATCAACGGTGGTGGTGTCGATGTTAAAGTCGGAAGAATTATCTTCGTCGTCCGCATCCTTTACGGTTACGGTAGCCGCCGTTTTTCCGTCCATATCCGAAGTCTTAATCCAGAAAGTAAGCATAGCGTATTCGCCCGCCTCGAGGTTGAAGGCTTCGTTATTAAGTTCCGCTTCGTATGCCGCACCGTTAGCGCTGAGCATTACGAGCGCCGAAGTATTTCCGTTCGCCGAGGGAAGGGAAGCTGCGCTTGCAAGCGCGTCGGTCATAATTTTGTTGTACTTGTCCGTGTAGCCTGAAATCGAGAACTGATAATTTTCAGAGGTTACGTTAACTGTAGCAAGAACGTCGTTGTCAGTCTTTCTTCCAGGGAAGTGTGCGGGAAGGTGTAAATTTAAGTTTTCAGCCACATAATCTAACTCGTTTACTCTGTAAAGTAAGGGGCTGTTCTTTGAACTTACGTATGCGCCATTAGTCGTAGTCTTTTCAACCGTCAGACCCGCTTTAACGTTAGCTTTTTCAAACGCGATAGGGGAAGTGGATTTTGCGGAGGAGCTTGTCAAGTCGATATAGAAATGCCTGTCCGCAAAGTTATAATCGTAATCCTTTTTACCTTCTTCGTTGTCGGTCTGCATAGAAACCTTGTCAACGCGGAATTCGGATTTGGAATCGGGTGCAAGAAGGTTGGCCGTAGAATTTTTAGTAAGCGTTTCGAAGTTTTCAATCTTTTCGATTTCAATCATCTTATCGACGCTTTCGTACGGGGTAATTTCCGCGTCGTCAAAGAAAGCGTAGCCTTCCACGGTGTAAATTTCGTTCTGACCGAGACCGAGGTTTATAGAAACTTCGGTGGAGGCAAAACTGCTCGCCTGAATAAACACGGTGTACTGCACCCAGCCGTTGTTCTCGTTTTCGGGGTTGAGCTGCTTGGTGTTTATATTTCTGATATAGAAGTTGTCAAGACTGTTTCCGCCGACGGTGGTGTTAACCTGAATATACGCGCCGTGTTCGTTTACAACCTCCGTTCTCTTGTTTTCAGTGCCGTCGAAATAAAGTTCGTCGGTTTTTACCCAAACGGAGAACTTTGCCGCAGTACGCGCTTCGAGCGTTATTGTGCTTGAAGAAGAGAAATAGGTTTCCGTACCGTTATAGTAAGAACTCCTGTAGTTGTGGAGCATAAGAACGGAAGTTTCAAACTCTTGCGTACATTCTTCGTCGATATAAGTCTTGCCGTCCTTTTCGTACGTCGTTTGTACGGAGCCGTCGGATTTTATAATATTGCCGTCGTTATCGTACTTGTACTCGTGGGTGAAAGGATTGTCGATGTAAGTCGTGTCCTTGTCTTCATCATCGTCTTTCAACGTGCCTTTGTGGGTATTTTTGTAAAGCATATCGCCTTCCAGGGCGCCGTTGTAATCCTTTTTATTCTCGTCGTCGGAATCCAAGTCGTTATTAGCTTCCAACGTTTTGGGAAGCTCGGGGTCGGTCAGGTAATCCCAGCTCTTTTTGCTCGTATTGATAACGCCGCCCATAGCGCCGGACGAACTGCCGTTGCTGCCGCTAGACCAGTTGTCGGGTGAGCTGATAGGGTAAAGACCGTCGTTGTCGTCGTAAAATTCGAAGTTGCCGTTTTTAATCAACTGAACGTCTTGCTTGGTTACGGTCTTGTCATCCTCGTTATTATCTTTATCGGGGGTAGTGGTGCAAGCCGCCACGCCTATAAGGCAGGAGGTCGCAATCGCCGCCGCGGATAACAGCGTAGCCTTTAATTTTGCTTTGTTCTTAAACTTCATAAAGCATACCTTTAAAAATTTTAGTGTTTGAATTTTTTTAACCGCTTGTCCGTATTTTTTATCCATACGCGTGCTTACAGTTACATACCCTATTATTTTAATATAAAACCAAATTTTTGGCAACTGATTATGGGCAATCATACGTTAAAAAAATTCATTATTACGGAAATTTTGCAAAAACTTTATAGTAAAGCTGCTGTTTTGCGCTGAAAAGGAGAGTACTTATTTGAAAAAAAGAGACAGACGGGCGATATTGAGCGGACTTGCGGTAGGGGGAATTAACGGATTATTCGGCGGCGGAGGCGGTATGGTTGCCGTTCCGCTTCTTACAAACGTCCTTGATTACGAACAGAAAGAGGCGCACGCAACGGCGATTTTTATCATTGCGCCGGTATGTGCGGTAAGCGTTATTACTTATGTAATAAACGGCTACGTCGACCTGTCGGTTGTCGTTCCTTCCGCTATAGGAAATATTTTAGGCGGACTGCTCGGCGCGAAGTTTTTGGGCAAGCTCCCCAAACTGTTCGTGCAGTTAACTTTTATTGCCGTAATGCTTGTTGCGGGCATAAGAATGTTGCTGGGCTGAAAATGGCGTTTTTAATTTACGTCGCCGCAGGGTTTGCCGCGGGGCTTTTGGGCGGTATGGGTATGGGCGGCGGCACTATTTTAATACCCGTGCTTACGATTTTGCTCGGCGTCGGTCAGCATTATGCACAGGCGGCTAACGTTATTTCGTTTTTGCCTATGGCGGCGTTCGCACTTCCGCAGCATAAAAAACAGGGGCTTCTGCGCACTCAGGGCTTGGCGAAAGTAATAATTCCCGCCGTAATCGCTACGGTATTGACTGGACTTATTATGGCGGCTTTATCGGGTGAAATGCTCAAAAAACTGTTCGGTGCATTTCTCATAATTTTAGCAGTAAAGCAGTCGTTTTCGCTCAAAGAAAGTGTGCAGAAGCCTCAAAAAGACTATATTAACTGAATTTATCTCCTTGCAAACAGCTTTTTAACGGGCTTGAGAGTAAACATTTCCATACCGTAAAACGCCGCTACCGCAAACAGCGTTACCGCCGCTCCGCATAGGATAATGCGCACGAAAGGCGAAGCAAAACCGATAAACAAATTGCCTACAAGTTTACCGAAAATGCAGGCGAAAATGCTTATCAACGCGCTTTTTACTGTGTAACCCAAGTAGTTTATCCCCGGACAGTTCTTGTTCAGAAGGCGCAAATTAAGGGCTGCGGTTATAATAAAACTCAGCGTAAGCCCCACGACGTACGCGTTAATGCCGAGTTTGGGCGTAAGAATAAAAATGCAGGCAAGCATTGCTATCGCGCCTATAAAGAAATAAATCAAAGTGCGGACTTCGTAGTTCATAGAGTTCAATATCGTCGTCGTTATCATCGAAAGGCACATCGGAAGCATCATAAACGAAAAGCGTGATATGACTGTGCCGCTGAATTCGTTGTCGAAGAAGAATACGCCGAGGTCGTTTCCAAGTGTGAAAAATATGGGAATAAGCACCGTTGCAATCAGAACGGCGGCTCTTATCGTCTTTTCAACGTCTTTTTTAAGCAAATCGTCGCGTTTGGCGTAAAAATTTTCGCTCATTTCGGGCGCGACAACCACCGCAATCGAGCCTATAAGAGAATTAGGGGTAAAGAGCATCGGCACGCTCATACCGCAGACAATGCCGTATAAAGCAACGGCTTCGCTGTTGGAATATCCGCACATAGCCATTAAAAGCGCGGGCAGAAACATTGCCACGACGGAGTTTAAGAGCGAGGTGGAAGTGCGCATTGCCGTTATGGGAAGGGAAGCGGCGAGAAGAGGTTTTAACTGCTTTTTGGGCTTTACGAACTTACCGCCCCTGAACAAATACCAGCCCGTTGATACGGCAAAAGAAAATACGTAGGAAATAAGAACGGCGATAATAGCCGCTTTTGCTCCGCCTTCGGGTGTTGCCGCAAAGCTTATCAGCACGCAACCGCAGGCAACCATAACTGCGTTTTCTAAAAGTTCTATTATGCTGTAAGGCAAAAACTGCTTCGTTCCCCAGAAAGAACCCCTCATAACTGCGTAAATCGAGGTTAAAACCAGTCCGGGCAACAGCCAGACGAAAATATAAACACAGTCGCGGTCGGGAAACAGCGAGGCGTAAAGATTTTTTGCGAAAAAGAGTACGAGCGCGACGGGTATTGTAAAAGCCAGCGTACATATAACGCCCGCAGTGACAACCGCGTGTTTGCCGTTTACGTTTCCGCTCGCATTGTTTTTGGCGATAAGGCGGGATACCGTTACGGGTATTCCGCTCGAAGCCGCGGTTAAAAACACTGCGAATATCGAAAGGCAAATCTGATAAATTCCGAGACCTTCCGCACCGATAGAACGCGAAAGAATAATTCTGTATACAAAGCTGAGCAATTTTTCAACCGTGGAAAACACGGTGACCTGAGCGGCGGATTTATAAATATTGGTTTTCATCAACAATATTTTACAGTCAAAAGCCGCCGATTATGAACGAAATAAGTCGATTTTGCATATAATACGTTGTATGTTTACGCTTAATTTGGAAAGGGGCAGTTATATCCGTATCCGCAGCGGCGTGAAGAAGCGCGACGTTGAACGCGTATTTAGCTTTCCTGTCAATGCGGAAATTTTTACGGGCGCGATAATTCCCGTTTTAGCAAAGCCAAGAGGCTATTGTTACGCCCTTCCGCAAGACAGTTATTTTTCAATTGCGCAGCGTGTAGGGATAAAGGAAGAGGAGCTTTATAAACTGAACGGCGGTTCTCCAATTTATCCTTCTAAAAAGGTTTGGCTTCCGTAAGCGCAGCATTGCTAAGCGGCAGTCGTAAGCGCAGCATTGCTAAGCGGCAGTAAAAATTTAGCGATGTAACGCAAAAAATTATGCGGGCATATAGTAAAGTAACCGATATAAAACTAACGGAGGTTTAAAATGTCGTTCTTTTCAAATTTTCAATCGGATAGGTGTCCGGGCGTGATAAACGGTAACCCCTTAAACGGCATGAACGAAAAGGTTTGTATTCAGGTGAAGAAAATTTTCGACGCGTGCATCAAGCAGGTGCAGTTAGAAAACTATTTTCTTGCGCTCGAAGATTTACCCACCGATATTACATACCCTTTAACGTTTGTCAGCGCTCGTTCTATTGCGGGCGGCACGACGCTTACCAATATCAACATCGACAGGCTTGCCGATAAACCGGGATGTGCGAGAGTGCAGGCAACCGTGGGTATTCCCGTAGAAGTTGTCTACACCGACGCAAACGGAACGGAGGGGGTAGCCAACGCGACGATAAGCTTTTCTGAGGACGTTTTACTGTTTGTTCCCGCGCCTTCGATAATGCCTTATTCTGCGGTTGCGGAAGCAAGCGCGGTATGTGCGGAAGGTACGTTCAATGCGGAAAATAACACGTTCTCGGTTAACGCTTGCCTTACGGTAATATTAAAAATAGCCATCGACGTGGAACTGCTTATACCCGCTTACGGATACTGCGCAATTCCCCCCGCACAGGACTATTCGAAGGAAGTATGCTCGGGATTTTTCGAGCTTCCTTTATACCCTCAGGGCAAAAACAACGCGTGTAAATAACGCACTGTAAAGGTGTGCGATAACGCCAATTTTTTAACACTTAAAATAGATACGGGCGGTAGAACTTAGCTGTTTTACTGCCCGTTTTTGTATTTTTAATGGTTAAATTTAGTACTATGTCACACATAATGACTCAATTTATAGTTATTATAAACTAATTATTGCTAAAAATGTCAAAACGCTTTAAAAGAGAGGAAAACCGTGCTATAATGTATTTATGAACGTTTTTGCAATAAGCGATTTGCACCTTTCGGGTCTTGCCGATAAGCCTATGGACATATTCGGCACGAACTGGGAAGGGCATTTCGAAAAAATTTGCGCCGACTGGGAAAGCAAGGTAAACGATGACGATATCGTGCTTTTGTGCGGTGATACGAGTTGGGGGACGACGCTTGAAGAGGGTGTGTTCGACTTGCGCCGTTTAAGCTTTTTAAAAGGCAGAAAGGTTTTTATCCGCGGCAACCACGACTATTGGTGGAACGGTATAACCAAGCTTCGTTCGCTCGCCCCTGACGACAGTTTTTACTTTCTGCAAAACGACTGCGTCAAGTTTGAAAATATAATAATTTGCGGCTCCCGCGGGTGGACTTGTCCCGAAAGTTCGGACTATACCGAGCGGGACGAAAAGCTGTATTTAAGGGAAGCGGAACGCTTTAAACTCTGTTTCAAGCAGGTAGAAAAGGTGAGAAAGGAAGGCGACGTTTTGCTCGCGCTCATTCACTATCCGCCTATGTCCGCAAAGCTTTCGCCTACGATGTTTACTCAGACTTTCGAAGAGAACAAGGTGGATAAAGTCATATTCGGTCATATCCACGGCGAAAGTTATTTTCCCTTCCGCACCGTAAAAAACGGCATAGAATACGTGTTGACTTCGTGCGATAAAGTGGGGTTTGCGCTCCAAAAGATTTTGTAAAGTTTTATGAAAAAATCCCTTTAATTTCTTTACTTTATTTATTGAATGTGGTATACTCAATAAAAATTGAGGTTTGGGAAAAATCAAGGTGTTCAGACGTTTGATTTCCGCAAATGAATTTTTGCGGTTGCGTTACGAATATTTATAAAAATTCAAGCGGACAAATTGCCGTAATTGCTCTGAAACGGGTTATTATTAACGGCAAAACGTTCCGCTTTTTTTATGGCTTTGATTAAAAAACGGGGATTAATACATATGTTGAAACGTAAGGATTTATTGGGTCTGTACGAAGTTTCCGCCGAAGAAATAACGGAAATTTTAGATACTGCCGAGGAGATGAAGAGGGCGGTCAACGGCGGACAAAAGAGCTTTGACCTTTTAAAAGGCAAAACGCTTATAACCCTTTTCTATGAAAACAGCACCAGAACCCGCTCGTCGTTCGAGCTTGCTGGTAAGTATTTGGGCGCGACTGAAATAAATATCGCAGCTTCTTCCAGCTCGGTGCAGAAAGGCGAAACGCTTATCGACACTGGCAAGACGCTTCAGGCGCTCAAAGCCGACTTTATCGCGATGCGCCACCCTATGGGCGGTGCGCCTTATCTGCTTGCAAAGACGGTCGGATGCTCCGTCTTAAACGGCGGCGACGGTATGAACGAACACCCCACGCAGGCGCTTTTGGATATGCTCACTATCCGAGAAACGTTCGGCTCTTTCAAAGGGCTTAAAATTGCGATTCTGGGTGACATAAAGCATAGCAGAGTGGCAAAATCGAATTTGTTCGGTTTGACAAAAATGGGAGCGGAAGTATGGGTTTACGCACCTAAAACGCTTATTCCCAAGGGTTTTGACGAACTCGGCGCGCATATCGCAACTTCACGCGAGGAATGTGTGGAAGGCGCAAACGGTGTAATGGGACTCAGAATTCAGCTTGAAAGGCAGTCGGGCGGGCTGTTTCCGTCGCTTTCGGAGTATTCCCGCTACTACGGCGTGAACGACAGCGTTATGAAATACGCGGACGAAAACGCGATAGTGCTTCATCCCGGTCCCGTCAACCGCGGCGTAGAGCTTACGCCCCAGCTCATTGACGGCGAAACAAGCAGGATAGAAGATCAGGTTACGAGCGGACTTTCCGTGCGTATGGCGGTACTCAAACTTCTTTCCGAATACAGGGAGGTAAACGGTTTATGAAAACGTTGATTTTAGGCGGCGATGTAGTTCTGCCCGGCGGAGTAGTGAAGAGCGATTTGCTCATAGAAAACGGAAAAATAGTTAAAATAGCACAAAACATCCCCGAATTGCCCGAATACGAAAGGATAGACGCGTCGGGAAAGACGGTTATGGCGGGCATAATAGATATGCACGTTCACTTGCGCGAGCCGGGGTTCGAGGGCAAAGAAGATATAGAAAGCGGCTCTAAAGCGGCGGTTGCGGGAGGTGTTACGCAGGTTTGCTGTATGCCCAACACCGACCCCGTTTGCGACAATGCGGTCGTATTAAAATATATACAATCACGCGCAAAGGAAGTTAATTTGTGCAAAATCAACCCTATAGGCGCAATCACGAGGGGTGAAAAGGGCGAAGCGCTTGCCGACATCGGCAAAATGGCTAACGCGGGCGCGGTAGCCATTTCCGACGACGGGCGTTCTGTTATGAATTCTCAGATTATGCGCCTCGGTATGGAATACGCGAGCGGCTTCGGCTTGAAATGTCTTTGCCACTGCGAAGATATAAATTTAGTTGACGGCGGAGTTGTTAACGAGGGTAAAAATTCTACCTTAACGGGGCTTAAAGGAAGTCCCAGAGCGGCTGAGGATATTATGATTGCCCGCGATATCGCGCTTGCGGAAAGCCTCGGCGTTCCCGTGCATATCTGCCACGTTTCCACTTACAGCGGCGTAGACATTATCCGCTCGGCTAAAAAACGCGGAGTTATGGTAACCGCGGAAACTTGTCCTCACTACTTTATATTGACAGACGATATAATAACCGATTTCGATACGTTTACAAAAGTAAATCCGCCCGTCAGGGAAGAAGTGGACAGGCTTGCTATAATAGAGGGCTTGAAAGACGGCACTCTCGACTGCATAGTAACCGACCACGCGCCCCATTCCAAAAAGGATAAAGAGGTGGAATACAATCTTGCCGCGTTCGGTATGAGCGGTATAGAAACGTCCTTTGCACTTTCATATACTTATCTTGTAAAGAGCGGGATAATGACGCTCGCGCAGCTTTCAAAGCTTATGTCGGCAAATCCTGCGGAAGTGCTTAACTTAGAAGGTGGCGAACTTGCCGAAGGTTCGGTTGCAGATATAACAATAGTCGATTTAAACGAAAAATACGTAATCGACGGCAATAAATTCTATTCAAAGGGCAAAAATACGCCTTTCAACGGCTACGAAGTATACGGCAAAATATGTTATACCTTGGTAGACGGTGAAATAAAATATGAGAACTAAAAAGAGGGAAATAAGATGATAGACAAACTTATTGAAAAAATTATTAAAATGCAAAACCCGACCTGCGTAGGGCTGGACACTAACTTTTCTTATCTGCCCGACGAAATGCAGGAAGGTATGGCAACTTTTGAGGGCGTTTCGGAAGCTATCGTAGAGTTCAATATGAACATAATAGATAAGGTTTGCGATATCGTTCCTGCCGTAAAAGTGCAGGTCGCTTACTACGAACAGTACGGTTTCGAGGGGCTTCGCGCTTTCAACTACACCGTGAATTATGCGCACGGCAGGGGAATGTTCGTAATTGCGGACTGCAAGCGCAACGATATCGGCTCTACCGCAAAGTGCTATTCCACCGCATACCTCGGCGAAACGGATGTCAACGGCAAAAAGATTAAAGCGTTCCCCGCGGATATGCTCACCGTCAACGGCTATCTCGGCACGGACGGCGTTCAGCCTTTTGTGGAAGATTGCAAAAACAACGATAAAGGCATTTTCGTTCTCGTTAAGACGTCCAATCCCTCGAGCGGCGAGTTGCAGAATTTGAAACTCGAAAGCGGCGAATACCTGTACGAGCGTATGGGAAGCTTAGTCGAACAGTGGGGCAAGGACTGCGTTGGCAAGTACGGATATTCGGATGTCGGCGCGGTAGTGGGTGCGACCCACCCCGAAGAAGCGGCAAATCTAAGAAAGAAGCTAAAAAACACTTTCTTCCTTATTCCCGGCTACGGCGCACAAGGTGGCAACGCTCAGATGCTCAAATGCTGTTTCGATAAAGACGGCTTGGGCGGTATAGTCAACAATTCACGCGGAATAATCTGCGCTTATA
>CAYXXB010000024.1:0-17234 GCA_964468955.1 uncultured Clostridia bacterium
AATTGCGCCCACTGTTACGCTTTCGGATAAAGAATACCAGATGCTCAGAACGGCGTCTCTCGATATAATAACCGAACTCGGCATAGAGGGCGGGTGCAACTGTCAGTTTGCGCTCAATCCCGACAGCTTTGAATATTCGGTTATAGAAGTCAATCCAAGGGTTTCGCGTTCGTCTGCGCTCGCTTCAAAAGCGACTGGCTATCCTATAGCAAAGGTTGCTACAAAAATTGCCCTCGGCTACACCTTGGACGAAATCAGAAACGACGTAACTGGTAAAACCTACGCTTGTTTCGAACCGACGCTCGATTACGTAGTCGTTAAGCTTCCCAAATGGCCGTTTGATAAATTCCTGTATGCTAAGCGCAATTTAGGTACGAGAATGAAGGCTACGGGCGAAGTTATGGCAATCGGCACTAACTTCGAAACGGCTTTAATGAAAGCGGTAAGAGGTGCCGAAATATCTCTCAACTCGCTTAATATGCCTAAAATGGCTGAGCTTTCCGACGACGAAATTCGCGAACGCCTGCACGAAATTACGGACGAAAGACTTTTCGTTGTATATCAGGCAATAAAGCGCGGAATGTCTATAGACGATATCTACTCTATTACTAAAATAGACGAGTGGTTCCTGAATAAACTCAAAAACCTCGCCGATTACGAAGCTGAAATTGCGGGTAAAAAACTGACAGCTTCACTGTACGTTAAGGGCAAGAAGTTGGGCTATCCCGACAAAGAACTTGAAAAGCTTTCGGGCAATGCCCTGCCTAAGCACATCAATTCTACTTTCAAAATGGTTGATACGTGCGGAGCAGAGTTCTCCGCCCAAACGCCGTATTTCTATTCGACTTACGACGAAAGGGAACATGACGAAGCTTTGCCTTTCGTTCAGAGAAGCAGGCAGAACAAAAAGAAGAGAATTATAGTTATCGGTTCCGGTCCTATAAGAATAGGTCAGGGTATCGAGTTCGATTATTCATCCGTTCACTGCGTTTGGGCGCTAAAGAGGTTGGGTTATGAAGTTATTATTATAAACAATAACCCCGAAACCGTTTCGACCGACTTCGATACTGCGGACAGGCTGTACTTTGAAAGCTTAACACCTGAAGACGTGCAGAACGTTATAGATATCGAAAAGCCTTACGGCGTAGTTATTACGTTCGGCGGTCAGACTGCAATAAAGCTTTGCGGGTATCTCGACAAAAAGGGTATCCGAATTCTCGGTACTCCTGCGGACAGCGTTGACCTTGCGGAAGATAGAGAGCGTTTCGACGAACTTTTGGAGAAGTTCAAAATTGCCCGTCCCAAGGGCGTAACGGTAATGACCAAGGAAGAAGCGGTAGGCGCCGCAGAGAAGTTGGGCTACCCCGTGTTGCTGCGTCCTTCGTACGTTATCGGCGGTCAGAATATGACCATAGCGTTCACGCAAAACGATATCGAAAGATATATGGACGTAATTTTGGCGCAAAAAATCGAAAACCCCGTGCTTTGCGATAAGTATTTAATGGGTTCGGAACTCGAAGTCGACGCTATTTCGGACGGCACCGACGTCCTTATTCCGGGCATAATGCAGCATATCGAGAGGGCGGGCGTACATAGCGGCGACTCTATTGCGGTTTATCCGCCTTACAATCTCAGCGACGCAATGCTTAAAAAGATTGTAGACGTTTCAACCGACCTTGCTCTTTCTTTAAAGACAAAAGGTCTGATAAATATTCAGTATCTTATTTATCATAACGAACTTTACGTTATCGAGGTTAATCCCAGAGCATCGCGTACCGTGCCTTATATTTCAAAGGTTACGGGTGTACCGATGGTTGACCTTGCAACGAAGATAATGGTAGGCGCAAAGCTTAAAAAACTCGGTTATGGTACGGGACTCTATCCCAATTCGCCGTACGTAGCCGTAAAAGTTCCCGTATTCTCGTTCGAAAAGCTCAACGACGTCAACTCGCAGTTAGGACCCGAGATGAAGTCCACAGGCGAAGTTTTGGGCATAGGTAAAACGATTGAAGAGGCGCTTTTTAAGGGGCTTGTTTCGGCAGGATTTAATATGAAGCATCCCACGAAACGTCATCCTTCGGGAATTTATTTCACAATTAACGATCAGGATAAGCTTGAAATAGTCAATATCGTTAAAAAGTTTGCAGACCTCGGTTTGACATTGTACGCAACTGCCGGTACCGCAAACGTTATAAGAAGCTTGGGCTTGGAGTGTACGGACGTTGCAAGGCTTTCTTCCAACGATGAAATTTTCAAACTGATGGACGAGGGCAAAATCGATTATATAGTTTATACGGGTAAGACTGATATAGAATCAATAACAAACTATATGTCGCTTCACCATCACGCAATTTTACTTGGAATTACCGTTCTCACATCGCTTGATACGACAAACGCTCTTGCCGACGTTATTGCGGGCAGGTATAATCAGTTCAATACCGAGCTTGTTGACATCAACAGATTAAGAAAGGAAAAACTGAAGCTTTCTTTCTGCAAAATGCACAGCTGCGGCAACGATTATATAGTATTTAATAATATGGACGGCGGCATTACCTGTCCCGAATCCCTTGCGATAAATTTTGCCGACAGGCATTACGGTATCGGTGCTGACGGTCTTGTAATGATTGAAAAATCGGACGTTGCCGAAGCAAAAATCCGTGTTTTCAATAAAGACGGCAGCGACGGAGGGCTTGCGGCTAACCCCGTAAGGTGCGTTGCTAAATATCTGTACGACAATCACCTTGTTAATTCCGACGCGTTCACAGTCGAATGTGAAGGAAAGGCGAGAAAGCTTACTATAAACAGCTTTAACAACGTTGCAAGCTCCGTATCTTTAAACCTCGGCAAACAGCCTTGTGAAATATCCGACGACAGCAAGCTTTCTAAGGGCAAAATTGTTGTTAAAACGGTAAGCTTCGAAGGTAAGGATTATCAGGTATCCTGCGTCAATATCGGTAACCCGCATTGCGTGGTTTTTGTCGATAAGGTTGACGACGTGGATATAGAAGCCCTCGGACAGGCAATAACTTACTCAGGCGTTTTCCCCGCGGGAATCTACCTTGAATGTGTAAGAGTTGTTAACAACATAACCATTAAAATGCGCGTTTGGGAAATGCTCAACGGCGAAACGTGGGCGTGCGGAACTGCGGCGGCAGCGGCGGCGGTATCTGCAATTGCAAACGGCAAATGTACCAAGGGCGAAATTATAACCGTTAAACTTAAAGGCGGCGATTTATTCGTCAAGTTTAATAAAAACGGCGAAGTTGAGCTTGACGGTTCGGTTAAAGAATCGTTCAGAGGGGTAATTGAAATCTAAATGATTTACCTTGATAATGCGGCTACTACAAAACCGGACGAAGAGTGTTTTGAAAGAGTGCAAAAATATATAAAAGAGTACTATTATAATCCTTCCGCGTTATACGCGGAAGGTTATAATTTGCATAAAGAATTGTCAGCAACCCGAGCAAAAATCGTTAATTTTATAGCGAACGAACGGGAATACGATTTAATTTTCACCTCCTGCGGCACGGAAGCCGACAATCAAGCAGTATTTTGCGGCGGTAAACGCGGCAACGTGGTTACAACTCTCGGTGAACATTCCGCAATCTTTTCAAGCGTAACAGCGCTTAAAGAAAAGGGAATGGAAGTGCGGTTTGCCGAACTGAGCGGCGACGGAAGCGTAAATATTGAAAACCTGCTAAGCTTGGTAGACGGAAACACGTCTTTGGTTTCCGTTATTCACGTAAATAATGAAACGGGTGCGGTGAACGATATTAACGCAATCGCAAAGCTTGTCAAAGCAAAAAATAACCGCACACTTTTTCATTCCGACGGAGTTCAGGCTTTCGGGAAAATTGCCTGTAAATTAAGTAAAGACGTGGATTTATACAGTATATCGGCACACAAGATAGGCGCGTTGAAAGGCGTCGGTGCATTGATAAAGAGAAAAACAGTTGCTATTAAACCGTTTATTTACGGCGGAGGACAGGAAAACGGACTGCGCAGCGGTACGGAAAACGTGTTTGGCATAAAATTTATGGAATACGCCACTGAAAAGAAGTACGCACACATTACGGAGAATTACGAAAAGGTTAAAGCACTGAATTGTTTAATGCGTGAATTGCTCGACCAATCGCTTTTCAAAATTATTTCAGCGGAAGACGCTTCGCCTTATATATTGACCGTCGGTGCTTACGGGGTCAGGGGTGAAACGATTTTACACGAAGTCAATGACAAGGACTTGATTATCGGTACGGGTTCGGCGTGTTCGTCGAACGAAAAAAAGCGCTATTCGCGCGTCATTCTTGCTTGCGGTGTTGACGAACAAATTGTTGACGGGATTTTAAGAATAAGTTTCAGTGCTGAAAATTGCGAGGATGAAATTCGCAAAGCGGCTGAAATTTTAAATAATACGGTTAAAAACAGACGGGAAATTATGGCTTAGTATGGAAAAGGTAATAATAGTCAGATATTGTGAAATACATCTAAAGGGCGGAAACCGAGGTTTTTTCGAAAAAATATTAGTTGACAACATGGAAAAAGCGCTGAAAGGCTTAAAACATATAATAAGAAAACAAAGCGGGCGCTATCTTATTGAAGGCTTTGAAGAAGATTGTGCGGAAGAAATACAGTTCCGCTTATCAAAAGTCTTCGGTATTCATACGCTCAGCGTTGCTTATAAAGTGAACAGCGATATGGGGGCAATATATTCTGCCGCTGAGAAAGTTTGCGCACCGTTCGGCACATTTAAGGTTGAGAGTCACAGAGCCGATAAAAAATTTCCTCTCAATTCTATGCAAATCAGCGCACAAATTGGCGGCAGACTATTGGATAGCAATAAGCAATTAAAGGTTGATATCCACAATCCTCAGTTTATAATCGGTATCGACGTGCGTGAAAACGGTACGACTTTGGTTTTTAACGAGCTTTTAAAAGGCGCGGGCGGTATGCCTGTCGGTACTGCGGGTAAGGGAATGTTGCTTATTTCGGGCGGTATTGACAGCCCAGTTGCGGGGCATATGATGGCTAAACGCGGAATGAAAATTGAATGTATTCATTTTCACAGTTATCCGTATACCAATATGCAAGCGCGTGAAAAAGTGGAAAACCTTGCAAAAGTTTTATCTGAGTATACTGGCGGAACGGTATTGAACATAGTAAAAGTTACGCACATACAAGAAGAAATTCATAAAAAATGCAATGGCGACTATATGGTAACGATCTTGCGCAGATTTATGATGAGAATATCAGAAAGGTTAGCTAAAGAGAAAGGCGCGCAGTGCCTTATTACCGGCGAAAGCCTCGGTCAGGTTGCAAGCCAGACAATCGAGGGGATGACTTCTTCGGGATGCGTAATTGAAAATCTTCCGATTTTGCGTCCTTTATGCGGATTTGACAAGAATGAAATTATAGCAAGAAGCAGAGCGATGGGCGCCTACGATATTTCCATTCAACCGTATGAGGATTGCTGCACAGTATTTCTGCCTAAACACCCAGTAATTCATCCTAAAATCAAAGACGTGTTAGAGGAAGAGGCAAAGTTAGACGTTGAAGGACTGATTAACGAGGCTATAAATTCTTTAGAGGTCGTTACATTATAAATTAAAATATTTCATTTAAGAAATAAAAGCGGAGCAAATATTTTTGCTTCGCTTTTTATTTATTGATTAAACCAATCCTTGTATGCAATGTCTGGAACCTTATAATTATCGTTAACGGGATTGAAAGTAACTTGCGGTAAAGTTACGGAATTACCGAAGTGAACCGTTTTTCCGTCATCGTAGTAGGGGATAACTGTATAAACGTAATTTCCGCTATCAGGCACGTCAACTATATTTTCTTTCCATAATCCATTGTATATTTCAGTAATTTTACCGTTAAAGTTACGATTTATAATATATGAATAGTACTTTGTCTGACATAATTGTATACAAATATTGTCTTTACTGACTAAAATGCTTGGTGTTTGTATTGTAGGGGAGCTAAAACGCGTGCTGACTGCCGTCGGCGTGTTATCGCTTAAACACTTGACCTGCATTTTGTTAAGTTTGGGAGAATACTCGTCTACAATAAACAATTTATCGTTTTTTTCGTATTCTTCGCGATCGATTTCAACCGTTGACGTTCCGCTTGTTTTGTCGAGTGGGGCGGGTTTGTTTTTATCGTAAATATAATTTAAAATATTAAGAGCGCTTTCACAGCACTGATTTCCGCCGTAAACTTGCAGTTTATCGTTGTTTTTATCTCCCAGCCAAACCCCTAAGCAGTATTCCGACGTATAACACACCGAATACGCGTCGGTATTGCCGTCTTTGTTGCCGCAAGTGCCTGTCTTACACGCCACGTCGTAGTCTAAGTTTTTCAGTTTTTTGGCCGTACCACTTTTAGCAGTTTGGCATAATGCGTCGTTCATAAGGGAACAAGTGCCTTCGGAAAAAACTCTGCTGTTTTGTTCTTCTGCAGTGTATACGACTTTTCCGTTGCCGTCCGAAATTCTTTTAATGAAATGCGAGTCGGAATAATTACCGCTGTTTTGAAAGGTAGAATAGCAGTCGCACAGTTGTTTTAGGCTAAGTCCGTGCGTCATACCGCCAAGGGCAAGCGATAGGTTTTTTTCGTCATTTTCAAGGAAGATGCCCATTTTTTGCGCGTACTTTTCCGCAGTTTCTATTCCCAGCATATTCAGAGTTTTTACGGCAGGAACGTTTAAGCTTTGAGAAATACATTCGCTGACGGCAACTTTACCACGATATTTTTTATCGAAATTTTCGGGTGAATAACCGCCGTAATTAATCGGTTCGTCGCAAATTTTCGTAAATATATTCAACTTTTTTTCGTTTATAGCGGGGGCGTAGACGAAAATGGGCTTCGCTGTGGAACCTATTTGTCGTTTTGCTTGCCCGATGGAGGAACTGAACGCTGCAATTCCGCCGTTGTTTTTTCTTACTATAATGCTTTCGTCGCAATCAAACTGCATATTTTCAATATGAGTTTGCAGGTCTTGATTTAAATAAGTTTCTATTTTGTATTCGCTTAATTCTCCGTTTTCCCCTAAACCGATTTCTTCTAATTCGTCAAATATAGCAGTGTAATAGTCCGCAAATTTACTTTGGTTATCGGTTTTTTGTGCGTTTAACGGGCTGTTTTTTGCATTTTCATATTCACTTTTGTCGATAAAATTGCAATCAAGCATATTTTTAAGAACGATATTTCTTCGGTTCAAACACTTTTCGGGGTTTTTGAACGGTGAAAAATTGTTTGGCGACGTTAAAAGTCCGACGATTGTAGCGCTTTCTTCAAGCTGCAATTGTTCTGCGTTTTTACCGAAATAAAAATTTGCCGCACTCTGCAAGCCGTAGCAGTTATGTCCGAAGTAAATCGTGTTTAAATACATTTCCAAAATTTCGTCTTTAGAATACTTTCTTTCAAGCTGTTTGGTAAGCCTTATTTCTTTGAGTTTACGGGAGATTGTTTTGTCGCCTGAAAGGTGGGTGTTTTTTATCAGTTGTTGGCTGATTGTCGAAGCTCCTTCTTTGAAGGAAAAGGAAGTAATGTTTTTAAAAAGCGCTTTAACCATTCGTTTGTAATTAAGTCCGTTATGCTCGTAAAAAGTTCTGTCTTCCGAAGCGATAAACGCGTTTACGGTATCTTCGCTCAAGTCTTTAATGAGTACGCTTTTTCTTTTATTCGTAAGTGAAGTGTTCTCTATTTTATTGCCTTCGTCATCGTAAATAACTGCGGATTTTGTGTAATCGACAAGCTTTTGCGGTTGAAGTTTTGCCCCGGAGGTTACGGCAAAAAACGCGGTAATTCCCGTCAGGAATACGGCAGTTATTATTAAAATGATTACAAGTATGATTTTTGACGCTTTTTTCATTGCAATTAGTATCTTTAAAATCAAATATTTTATTGCAAAACAATTGAAAAAATACTGAAAAAAAGTTATAATTAAATGGTATGAGTATGTATTTCCACATTGTAACCTACGGTTGCCAGATGAACGTTCACGAATCAGAAAAGATAGCGGGTTTGCTTTCCGAACTCGGGTATCAAAGCTGCGGTAAAATGGAAGAGGCGGACGTCGTCGTCTTCAATACCTGCTGTATAAGAGAAAACGCCGAAAATCACGCTTACGGCAATATCGGTATGCTTAAAAAACTTAAAGCAAAAAACCGCAATCTGATAATCGCCGTAGGCGGTTGCCTTCCCCAGCAGATGAATAAAGCGGAAAATCTGCACGAAAAATTCCCTTACGTAGATATAATTTTCGGTACGCACAATCTCAATAAATTAAAAGATTATATTATCGAGAAACAGACGAGAAAGAAAGCGCTGATAGCAATAGAAGAGTGCGACGGCACCGTTATCGAAGGCGAAAAAACGCTGAGAACAAGTTATCCCAACGCATGGGTAAATATTACATACGGTTGTAATAATTTTTGCTCTTACTGTATTGTTCCATACGTTCGCGGGAGAGAGCGGAGCAGATGTTCGGTTAACGTTTTGGACGAAGTTGAAGGTTTAATTGACGAGGGATATAAAGAGATTACGCTTTTGGGTCAGAACGTTAACTCCTATAAAAGCCCGACGGACGAAATGAATTTCCCCAAACTTCTTGAAAAAGTTGCGGCATTGGACGGAAAATTCAGATTAAGATTTATGACGAGTCATCCCAAAGATTTTTCCGAAGAATTAGCAAAAGTAATAGCGGATAACGAAAAAATCTGTCGTTGTCTGCACTTGCCGGTTCAGAGCGGTTCGGACGACATTTTGCGCGTAATGAACAGAAAGTACACTTCGGCGGATTATATGAAAAAGGTCGAGATATTGAAAAAGTACGTTCCCGATTGCGCTATCACTACAGATATTATCGTCGGTTTTCCCGGTGAAACGGATAAGGATTTCGAGGATACGTTAAAGCTTGTAAAAGAAGTCAATTTTTCTTCAGCTTTCACGTTCGTTTATTCTAAAAGAGAGGGAACGAAAGCGGCGGTAATGCCCAATCAGGTCCCCGAAGAAGTGTCCAAACGCAGAATTATGCAGCTAATTGAGCTTGTCAATTCGCAAACCCGCGCTCATTCAGCTAAATACGTCGGGGAAACGGTTGAAATTCTTTGCGAAGGATTTGACGACAAAAAGAAACTTTATCTCGGGCGGAACGAATTCGGAAGAATGGGCTATTTTGCAAGCGAGAGCGATGTTTTAGGACAGTTTGTGAACGTAAAAGTTAAGGAAGCCAACGGCATTTCGTTGTTCGGCGATATGGTTTAGAGGACTTAAATTATGGGACTTTCACCAATGATGGTGCATTATCTTTCAGTGAAAGATAAGTACAAGGATTGCATAGTGTTTTACAGGCTCGGGGACTTTTACGAAATGTTTTTCGATGACGCCAAGCACGTTTCCGAGCTTTTGGGACTTACTTTAACAGGACGCGATTGCGGTTTGGACGAACGCGCTCCCATGTGCGGTATTCCCTATCACGCTGCCGACGCATATGTCGCCAAGCTAATTTCGTTCGGTGAAAAGGTGGCGATTTGCGAACAGCTTGAAGACCCGTCGACGGCTAAAGGCATAGTACAAAGGGACGTTATAAAGGTGGTTACGCCCGGTACGACTACCGACGCGGAAAGTCTGGACGAGAAGACGAATAACTATATTTGTTCAGCTTGTAAAGATGGTGAAAACGTCGGGCTTGCATGGGCGGATATTACTACGGGTGAATTGAGCGTTATGCAATTTGACGGTAATTCCGCAGTCAAAAAAGCGTTAACGCAAATGATAAAGCTTTCCGTAAGTGAAATTATCTGTAACGACGAAATGCTTTTTGCAAGTAAGGATTATCCCGAAGTTTCAAGGGGAGTTCTGCCCAAATTTTCAAGTTATCTCGGCTGGACGTACAACTATTCGTCGGCTGAGAGAAATTTGCTCGCCCAGCTTAAAGCCAAATCGCTTTCCGCATATTCGGTAGCGGATAAAAAGTATGCAATTTGCGCTATCGGCGGACTGTTGGAGTATTTAAAAGAAACGCAGAAACACACGCTCGCAAATATCGACAGCGTTAAATACATATCCGATTCTAACAGAATGCAGCTTGACACGGTTGCTATACGCAATCTCGAAATCGTAAAAAGTCTCGGCGAGGGAAAGAGATACGGTTCGCTCCTTTGGCTTATGGATAAAACTTGCACTGCAATGGGTGCAAGACTGTTGAATAACCTGATTTTGTCGCCTTTGGGGCGCATTAACGACATAAATTACCGTCTTGACGGCGTGGAAGAGCTGTACAATGCAACCGTCGTCAGGGTAAGCGTTTGCGACTATTTGCGGCAGGTGAAAGATATCGAAAGGCTTTCGGGCAAGATTTCCAACAACATAATTTTGCCCAAAGACTGTCTGGCGTTAGCTCAGTCTCTTTTGGTTATACCCAATCTCACATTCAGATTGAGCGGTTTTTCTTCTAAGGCAATACGTGATATCGTCGGCGGTTTATACGATATGTCCGACACGGCAAATCTAATTAATGCGGCAATCGAAAGTGAGGAAACTCCCGCAACGCTCAAAGACGGCGGGTACATAAAAAAGGGTTACAACGCTCAGCTTGACGAATACAGAAAATTGAAGGACTCGGCGGAGGTGGTGATGACCGAGCTTGAAAGCCGAGAGCGAGACGCAACTGGCATACGCACGCTAAAAATACGTTACAACAGGGTTTTCGGATACTATATCGAAGTGTCTAAATCGTTTAAGGACAAAGTTCCCACGTATTATCACAGACGTCAAACGCTTGCCAATGCGGAAAGGTATTCAACCGACGAACTGAAAGAGCTTGAAGAAAAGATTTTAACTAGCAACGATCTTGCTACAAAGCTCGAAGAAGCGTTGTACAATGAATTGAAAGAAAAGCTGTTGTCTCAGTTAAACAAGCTGAAAGCTATTTCCGAAAACGTTGCAAGACTTGACGTGCTGACTGCTTTTGCCGAAATTTCCAAAAATAATAATTACGTTCGCCCCGAAATAGTCGAAAGCGATAAGCCGATGGTTATTAAAGAGGGCAGACACCCCGTCGTAGAGCTTATTTCCAAGGAAAAATTCGTCGCAAACGATACGCTTTTGGATGTTGGGGATAACCGCACTATGATAATAACGGGTCCTAATATGGCGGGTAAAAGTACGTATATGCGCCAGAATGCCATAATAGCGATTATGGCGCATTTAGGTTGTTTTGTGCCGGCTAAATCGGCTCAAATTCCGCTTATCGACAGGGTGTTCACGAGAGTTGGCGCAAGCGACAATCTAATTTTCGACCAATCGACTTTTATGGTGGAAATGATTGAAGTTGCTTCCATATTGCAAAACGCAACGAAAGCGAGTTTGTTGGTTTTAGACGAGGTAGGAAGAGGCACCAGCACATATGACGGACTTAGCATAGCGTGGGCAGTTATCGAGCATATTACACAAAAAATCGGCGCAAAAACGCTGTTTGCAACCCATTATCACGAATTGCTGGCGCTTGAAAATATGATAAGCGGTGTTAAAAATTATAAAATTGCCGTTAAGGAATTTAACGGTACCGTCGTGTTTTTAAGAAAGATTATGCGCGGCGGCGCTAACAGAAGCTTCGGTATAGAGGTTGCTTCTCTTGCGGGAGTTCCTTCCGCAGTTACCGACCGCGCCAAGGTTATATTAAAATCGGTTGAAAACGGCGATTTGACTTTGGACGCAACGTTTGACGAAGAAGAAAGCGAACAAAGCAAGCAAAGCAGTGAAATCGAACAGATTTTGAAGGAGCTAGATCTGAATAACCTTTCGCCGATGCAGGCGTTTATGATTCTCGGCGATTTAAAAGAAAAGGTGAAATAATATGGGAAAAATTAATTTTTTATCCGAAGAAATTTGCAACCGTATAGCCGCGGGTGAAGTCATAGACAGACCATACTCCGCTGTTAAAGAAATGGTTGAAAACAGTATCGACGCGGGCGCTACCGAAATTGAAATACATATCGAACGGGGCGGCAAAGAGTTGATTAAAGTAATAGACAACGGTTGCGGTATAGAGCATGACGATATGCGTGCCGCGTTTTTTGCACACGCCACAAGCAAAATTGCAAATTTGGAAGATATCGACCATATTCACACGCTGGGTTTCCGCGGTGAAGCGCTGGCTACTATTGCTTCGATTGCGCAGGTCGAGCTTATAAGCGCGGTAGAAGGTAAAGAGGCTAACAAGGTTGAATGCGACGGTGAATTTATAGGCAAAGTTCAACCTGCAGTTGCTCCTAAAGGTACTCAAATTACGGTAAGGAATATTTTCTTCAACACGCCCGTACGCTACAAATTTATGCGTTCGGATAAAAAAGAAGAAGGCGATATAACCAACTTCATAACCCGCTATATTTTGGGAAATCCGACTATTTCTTTTAAATATTACATAGACGGAAAGCTTGCTTTGCAATCCTACGGCGGCGGTTTGGAGGAGGCTATCGCTCAGGTTTACGGTGCGAATTTTCTTCCCAATTGTTTTAAAATCAACGTTACGAGAAACGATTTGCACATAAGCGGTTTTATAGGCAATCAGAACTTTTTTAAGTCCAATAAGACTTATCAAAGTATGTTTTTAAACGGACGTTACATAGTAAATCCCATAATTGCAAGCGCCATTATTAACGCTTATGCTCCGTATGCGATGAAAAGGCAGTATCCGTTCTATGCCTTGTTTATTGAAATGCCCGACGATATCGTGGACGTGAACGTTCATCCCAACAAAGCCGACGTCAGATTTGTAGACAACGCATTGATTTACGGCACGGTTTATAAAATTGTGTCTTCCATATTGGACGGAACGGCGAAAGCCGCCGAGTTTGTTGTTGACAGCACGGTTGTTCCCGAAATCAAATCGACTTCGGGCGATAAATCAACGCGTAATCAAGTGTATTCTGCTGAATTCAATATCTCTGAAAAGGTGAAAGACAGCGATTTCAGCGGCGTAATCGGTATTGAAAAATATCAAAATAAAGCGGCGAATAACCCTGAAAACAAAATCGTCAACTCTGCGCAAAATTACTCAGTTTACGATAAATTTGAACAGTCCAAACAGCTTAATCCCGAAACGGATTTGCCTCTGTATAAGTATTACGACAGTCCTAAAAATATTGATAAAGCAAAAGTTATGTCTGTTTGTAACGGCAGTAACGACTTTTTATTTCAAGGCAAAATGGAAGAAACTGCGGCGCGTATTAAAGCTGAACAAGCGGAAATTGCATTTAAGGCTTGCAAATACGGGGGATCGCTTTTCAATACGTATTTAATATACGAAATACAAGACGAAGCTTATATAATTGACCAGCACGCGGCGCATGAAAGGTTAATTTACGATTCGCTATGTGAAAAATTAAGGAGCAAACCGCTCGATAAACAGGGAATGTTAGTGCCGTATTTATTCAGCGTAAATGCGGAAGAACACGATTTTATTGAAAAAAATATGGAAACTATTTGGCGAATGGGTTTCAGCGTCGAACCTTTCGGTCCGATGTCGTACAGGGTAAACGAAATCCCCGCCGATTTGCCGAATTTAAATCTTAAAAGCTTCTTTGACGAATTTTTAGCCAATGTCGGGGATATGAAGACGATTGCGCTTGAAGATATGTTGAAGGATAAAATAGCACAGACGGCTTGCAAACACGCGATTAAGGGCGGTGAAATTTTAACTGACGAAGAACGCAGTAAACTTTTTGCTTTATTAAACGGCAATATGGGGTTGAAATGTCCGCACGGCAGACCTGTATGCGTGAAGCTTACGAAAACCGAGCTGGAAAAGATGTTTAAAAGGAAGCTTTAAGGTGAAAAAAGTTCTTATTATATGCGGAGCGACAGCCACGGGCAAGAGCAATCTTGCCGTTGATTGCGCAAAAGCGCTCGATTCCGAAGTAATTTCTGCCGATTCGCAGCTTGTTTACCGCGGGTTGAACATAGGAACCGCAAAACCTACGGTTGCGGAAATGCATGGCGTTCCTCATCATCTAATTGACATTGTGAGCGCGAGAGAAAATTTTTCCGTTTCCGACTTCGAAGCGAGAGCAATTCCTATAATTGACAGATTGCTTGCGCAGGGTAAGACGCCCGTTGTTTGCGGTGGAACGGGATTTTATATTAATTCCATATTATATAAGCTCGGTTATGGAAATACCAAGGCAAATGCAGAAATCCGCGCAAAGTATGAAACGGTTTTGCAGGAGCGGGGCAAAGAATATTTGTATTCGCTTTTGCAAGAAGTTGACCCCGAAACGGCGGAAAAGCTTCACTACAACGATACTAAACGCGTTATCAGGGCGTTGGAAATATTTGAAACAAGCGGAAAGAAGAAGAGCGAACAAGCGGACGAATTAAAGCCGAGATATGATTATCTTGCCGTTGCAAAAGATTATCCGCGTGACGAGCTATATAAGCGCATCGAATGTCGCGTTGACATTATGTTTAACGCCGGATTGATTAAAGAAGTAAAAGGCTTGCTTGAAAACGGAATAGACGAAAATTGTCAGTGTATGCAGGCAATTGGGTACAAAGAAGTCGTTGAAGGTTTAAATAATGGACTTAATGAGAGTACTATGCGTGACATAATTAAGAAAAATACACGTCATTATGCCAAAAGACAGCAAACTTTCTTTAAAAAACTGAAAGATATTGTTTGGCTCAAACCCGAACGGGCAACGGTAACCGAAATAATAAAGATGCTGAGCGGAGAAGTAAATGGATAATTTACAATTTATAAAAAATTGCGAAGATAAACTGAAAGAAAAATTTTCATATGCGGAAGATATCGCGTATTATAATCAAGTTAAGGTTTTGGAAGCTTTCCGTAAAAATAATATAGCCATAAGGCATTTTAACGGTACTACGGGTTACGGTTACGGCGATGAAGGGCGCGACACGCTCGGAAGGTTGTACACGGATGTTTTTAAAGCGGAAGAGGGAATTGTTTCCCCGCATTTGCTTTCGGGAACTCATACTCTTTCCGTAGCTTTATTCGGTCTTTTAAAACGTGATGATACCGTTTTATGTATTACCGGTATGCCTTACGATACAATTCGTCCGGTTTTTCTCGGTGAAAATATCGGTTCATTAAAGGATTTCGGCGTTAATTTTGATTATTGCGATTTATTAATTGACGGAAATTTTGACTTTGATGGTATTAAGGCGAAATTAGACGGCAAAGTTTCCATGGTTTATATTCAACGGTCGCGCGGGTACGAATTGCGTGACGCTCTGTCTTGCGCGCAGATTAAGAGCGCGTGCGAATTTGTTCGTTCTTTGGGCTTTAATGGGTGTATATTCGTAGACAATTGTTACGGCGAATTCGTGGAAAAAACCGAGCCGAGCGAAGTCGGCGCCGATATTACCGTCGGGTCGCTTATAAAAAATGCCGGCGGAGGACTTGCGCCTACGGGCGGTTACATCGTGGGCAAAAAACTGTATATTGAAGCTGTCGGGCGCAGATTTACAGCGCCTTCAATCGGTTTGGAGGTCGGTTCGTATGCTTACGGTTATCAATATTTTTATCAGGGATTGTTTATGGCGCCGCATACGGTTTTGCAAGCGATAAAATGTTCGCTTTTAATCGGGCAGGCAATGACGGAACTCGGTTACAAGAATTTTCCGTCGATTGATAAAACGCCTTACGACATAACGCGCTGTATTCAATTCGATGATGAAGAAGCAATGGTTAATTTTATAAGAGAAGTGCAGTACGCTTCCCCAGTGGACGGTTACGTCACCTGCGAACCGTGGGATATGCCCGGTTATGACGATAAGATAATTATGGCGGCGGGTACTTTCGTTTCGGGTGCTTCAATCGAGCTTTCGGCTGACGGACCCGTTAAACCGCCTTATGTCGCGTATTTTCAAGGCGGCTTGACTTACGAACACGGCAAATACGCTTTGCAGAGAATTTTAGCAAAGCTAAGGAAATAATTATGGTTACGATAAGAGAGTGGAAAGAGAGTGATGCTGCGGCGCTTTCCGCACTGTTAAACAATAAAAAAATTTTGGATAATCTACGGGACGGCTTGCCTTATCCTTATACAGAAAGCGATGCGTTGTTTTACATAAATTCTTGTATTAATGCCGATAAAAACGCTAATTTTTGTTTTGCTATTGTTTATAATGACGAAGTTGTAGGAAGTATAGGCGTTTTCAGACAAGGCAACATACATTTCCGTACTGCAGAATTAGGTTATTATATCGGCGAAAAATTCTGGGGCAAAGGCATAATGACGGAAGTAGTAAGGCTTATATGCAAACACGTTTTCGATAACACGGATATAGTTCGTATTTACGCCGAACCGTTTGCGGAAAATACAGGCAGCTGCCGCGTTTTGGAAAAGAACGGCTTTGTTTTAGAAGGATTTTTACACAAAAATGCTTTCAAAAACGGAGTTTTCCGTGATATGAAACTGTATGCGAAAGTAAAATAATAAAAATTAAGCGGCTCGGCGCAAATGCGTCAAGCCGCTTTTCTAATTGTTGGGTTTATCTTAGTACATACCGCCCATATCGCCGCCGCCCATAGGAGCCGCGGGTGCAGGAGGTGTGGGGATATCGGTTACGATGCTTTCGGTTGTCAAGAGCGTTGCCGCAACGGAAGCCGCATTCTGAAGAACGGAACGTGATACCTTGGTCGGGTCGATTATACCGCTCTTAACCATATCGACGTATTCGTTCTTGAGTGCGTCGAAGCCGTAGTTTGCTTTGTTCGCCTTCTTAATTTCGTTTACGATAACCGCACCGTCAAGCCCTGCGTTTGCAGCAATCTGGCGGATAGGCTCTTCGATAGCTTTCAAAACGATAGTTGCGCCTGTCTTTTCGTCGCCTTCAAGGCTTTCAACAAGTTTTTTTAGCTCAGGTGTAGCGGAAAGGAGTGCAACGCCGCCGCCGGGTACGATACCTTCTTCAACGGCAGCTCTCGTAGCCGCCAAAGCGTCCTCGATGCGCAGTTTCTTTTCTTTCATCTCTACTTCGGTAGCCGCGCCTACGTTGATAACCGCAACGCCGCCCGCAAGCTTAGCCAGTCTTTCCTGCAATTTTTCCTTGTCGTAGTCGGAAGTCGTTTCGGCAATCTGAGCCTTGATGGAAGCAACTCTTGCTTTAATATCCTTAGCCGCGCCGTTGCCGTCGATGATAGTGGTGTAGGTCAGACAGCCGTAAAGACCAATAAAATAATTGATAAGGCAATTGATGGC
>CAYXXB010000025.1:0-17137 GCA_964468955.1 uncultured Clostridia bacterium
CTACGTCGTTGAACAAGCCCTTGGGGAACAAGGGACGAAGGGGTCTGTCGATAAGGCGCGAAGTCAGGATTGCCTTATCGCTTGCCCTGCCCTCTCTCTTTTTGAAGCCGCCGGGAATTTTGCCGACGGAGTACATCTTTTCATCATAGTCAACCTGCAAAGGGAAGAAATCCATTCCCTCTCTGGGTGCGGCGGACATACATACCGTAACCATTACGGCGGTATCGCCGCAACGAACTACGCACGCGCCGTTGGTCTGCTCTGCATACTTGCCCGTTTCGATAACTACTTCTCTGCCGCCTACGGTCATAGAGAACTGTTTGTAATTTGGTGTCATTTTTTCTCCTTTTCTCCTTACTTTCTTAAATTACCTCATTTGCGGACGCCGTCCGCAAATATATGGAAAAAGAGCAAGCAAATAAAATACGCCCGCTCTTCTTGTTTTTTCGATTACTTTCTAAGACCTAACGCCGCAACTATTGCACGGTATCTTTCGATGTCCTTATCTTTAAGATAGTCCAAAAGACCGCGACGGCGACCAACCATTTTTAAAAGTCCGCGTCTTGAATGGTTGTCGTGGATGTGTTCCTTCAAATGCTCGTTGAGGTGGTTAATTCTTTCCGTCAAAAGCGCTATCTGCACTTCGGGTGAACCTGTGTCGCCTTCTTTTGTTGCGAATTTTGCAATAATTTCTGCCTTTTCCATTTTAATTTATCCTCCATATGGAAATTTTTATACGCGGTAAACTTAGTCGGGCGTAGAGTTATCGCACCGCGAAGTTTCCGTAACGAATTAAGTTTAACACACCCCGATAAAAATAGCAACCGTTTTAACGGGGTTTTTATAAATAGTTTTAATTGTTGCGCGAACACTTTTCCGCGTCCACCGCGAGGGTGAACATTAAAGCGAGAAGCGCGTCTTTAGGGTCAACCACGTCTATAACGTAAGTATCGGTAAAATTGAAAAGCTGTTTGCTTACCGTTGCAACCAGTCCGCTTCCGTTTACGATATTATAGTCCCATTCCAGAAAACTCCCGTCCACGCGCCAGTCGTTGAAATCGAAATAATAAGTCGGTTTGAAAAATGTGAATTTGCGCCTTAACCTGCCGTAAAGCTTTCCGCCGACGTACAGCTCGAAACACGGCATAAAAGCAAACACTACCTGCTTGACCGTTGCGACGTGCGAGCCGTTAGGTCCGAGTATATGCAATTTATGCCCCCAGCTTAACTGACCTTGCACCGTAAAAGCGAGCGTGCCGTTTTCGAAATAAATATCGTAGCTGTCGAACCAGCTGAAAAAGCGTTGTTTAAAAAGAAGCTTCATATTCACTCCCCGAACAATTCGTTGCGCTTATCTATTATTTCTTCAACCTTTGCTATATACGTCGGAATATCCTTGGGGGAAGCGTAGCGCTCTATACTTGCTCCGCCGTCTATAACGCGCTTGGATATGGCGTTTGCGCCAACCGCCACGTTGTCCGCAATCTCTTCCATAACGTCAATGTTGTAAACGCTCGCTTTGCCTTCCTTGCACCAGCCGCAGTTTTCGTGACCGCCCGCCTGATATTTCTGACGGTACATATAATAGGGCGAATACCCCGCCGAATAGAGAAGCTTGCGCGAAATTGCAATCATTTCGCCTATGCAGTCTATGTGAAGACGGTTGCAGTTTTCTTTGAGCTTTGCGCCCGCCTTTAAGGAAAGAGTATGCACCGTTACGTTTGCAGGGTTGAGCTTTATTACGGCTTTCAAAGACTGCTCGAAGTCTTCCGCGGTTTCGTCCGCAAGCCCCGCTATTAAATCGACGTTAATATCGAAGCCGTACCCTTCCGTCGTTTTGTATGCGTTTAAAAACTGTTCGGCGGTGTGTTTTCTGCCTATTTTTACAAGCGTTTCGTCCTTAAGTGACTGCGGGTTTACGCACAGTCTGTTGACCCCATAATGCTTGCAAAGCTGAAGCTTTTTCTCGGTGAACGTGTCGGGTCTGCCCGCTTCCACGGTGTATTCAATCTCGGGAAGATTTAACGCTTTGACCGCTTTCAGCACCCTTTCAAACTGTTCGTCGCTCACGGCAAACGGCGTACCCCCGCCGATATATATGCTCTTAATTTTATTAAGAAGAGGTTTTATAGCCTGCAATTCGCGTTCAAGACAGGATATATAAGGGTCAACAAGATCTTTTGTCGCCGATATAGGCGCGGTTATAAACGAGCAGTATTCGCACTTCGTCGGGCAGAAAGGAAGGCTTATGAACAAATTCTGTCCGCCCGCGTTTTTATAAATGTTTTCCTGAGTTTTAAGCACGCTGGCGACGTGTTCTATATTGCTGTTGCTTACTCCCATTGTTGCAAAAGTGCTTTTAAAATCCCTGCCCGCGTTGCTTTCTATATAAGCGAGTTTTGTCGGGCGCACGCCCGTGAGCGCACCGTAAGGCATTGCTATTCCCTTTACCTTGCTAAGCAGATTGTAAAACGCGAGCTTTGCAAACCGCTTTGCATAACGTTTATACTCCGTTTCGTCCGTTGTCGGTTCGAAATTTTCGCTGTCGTAAAACTCGCCGTTATATTCAATATGGTTGTAATAGTTGCCGTTGTTGTATTCGAAGTGATATCCGAACGCTTCGTTGTCGGCGTCGAACAACCTTATAATATCCATTATCTCGGGAACAAGCCATTCGCAGTTGCAGTATTCTATCATTTACCGCCCCTCACATACGGATTGCTTACCCTCTCGCGGGAGAGCGTTGTGCGCTCGCCGTGACCCGCGTAGACGGTGTAATCGCCGTCGAGTGCATACAGTTTTTTGACCGACTGAACGAGCTGAGCGGAATTTCCCGTTGCCAAATCCGTTCTGCCCACGCTGTTGTAAAAAAGCGTATCGCCCGAAAAAAGGCAATCTTCAATCAAATAGCAAACCCCGCCTGCGGTGTGACCCGCGGTTGCGATTACTTTTATTTTCATACCGCACAAATCAAGCTCTTCGCCGTCCTTTACCGTTGCGAAAATGCTAAATTCGGGTATGGTTATGCCGTGGAATATAGCGCGGTTATCGTCCGAAAAAATCAAGTTTTTTTCACTTTCGCCGCAGTATATGTCCGCACCGGCACCCTGCAGCGCTCCGCATCCGCCGATATGGTCGTAATGACCGTGGGTTAAAAGAACCGCCTTGGGAGTTAGCCCCAGCTTTTCGCACTCGACAAGCACGCGGGGCTGTGCGCAATCTATTAAAATGCAGTTTTTGCCGTCGGAAGTTACCGCGTACGTGTTTGCGGCAAAGCCCGACGGCAGAATTGTATATACTTTTATCATTTCGTCGTCCTGAAAACGTCTATTATTCTGCTATCGCGTTTTAAATGATTTATCAGAAGGTCGATATCGGAGAGCTTGTTGAGCTTTATCATAATTTCAAACACAGCGCGTTTATCCTTGCCGACACGGCCGTTTATCTGCGTCATATACAGCTTCATTAAAGAAATTTCTGAAGTGATGAACGCCATTAAACCGCTGTCGTCCGTGGCGATAATTTTTATACCTGCAAGGAACCCTTCGTCAGTTACGCCCGTCCATTTTGCGGGTTGAACCCTGTCGTCCTCGTAATCGGCGAGGTTAGGACAGTCCTTTCTGTGGACTATCACTCCTCGCCCGCGGGATACGAAACCGACGATTTCGTCACCCGGTAAAGGATTACAGCAATGTGCAAAACGCACTAAAAGCCCCTCTATTCCCTTTATGGAAACACTGCCCGCTGGGGTATGCTTGAGTTTTTCTATCTCGTTCGGGGCGGGGGCAAGCGGCTGACCGCGGCGATAATAATCTATAAGCTTGAAAATTATCTGGTTAATTCCTACCGCGCCGTAACCAACGGAAGCAAACATTTCGTCCACCGACGTAAAAACAAACTTTTCAGAAATCTTTTCAAACGATTCGTCAGTTAAAAGTTCCGCAAGGGTGTAGCCTCTGCGTTTTGCTTCCGCTTCCAGCATAGACCTTCCAGTTTTTACGTTTTCATCCTTCATTGCGTGCTTGAAGAACTGACGTATTTTCGCCTTTGCCGAACCCGATTTAACGAACTTAAGCCAATCCCACGAAGGTCCTTTTGAATTGGATGATGTGAGAATTTCCACCACGTCGCCCGTTTTGAGCGGACTGTTCAAAGACACTATTTTGCCGTTAACTTTTGCACCGACGCATTTGTTACCTACTTCCGAATGAATTGCATAGGCAAAGTCCACTGGTGTTGCTTCGAGCGGCAAGGAAATAACTTTTCCGTGCGGGGTGAACACCAAAAGCTCGGTTGCGTACAAGTCGTTTTTGAGCGAATCGACAAACTCCTTGGAAGTATCCAAACTGCCCTGCCAATCCATGACGTCGCGTATCCACGAAAGGCGCGCGTCGAAATTGTTTTCGCCCGTTTTCTGTTCCTTGTATTTCCAATGCGCGGCGATGCCGTATTCCGCCATTTTGTGCATTTCGGCGGTTCTTATCTGAATTTCGAAAAACTGACCGAAGTCGGTGACGACCGTCGTGTGCAGAGATTGGTACATATTCCGCTTTGGAGTTGCGATATAGTCTTTAATTCTTCCCGGAACGGGCTTCCACAATTTATGGATAATACCCAAAGCTTCGTAACACTCTTCGATTTTATTAACTATCACGCGTACGGCGGTCAAATCGTAAATCTGGTCGAGCGTTAAATCCTTGTTCTTCATCTTGCGGTATATGGAATAGAAATGCTTGGGTCTGCCGAAAACTTCGCCTTCGATATTGTTATCTTTCAAAAGCTTCTGAAGCTGAACGACAACCGTATCGACAAAGCGCCTGCGTTCCCCGATTTTCTGATTTATATTGGTAACAAGGTATTCGTACGCTTCGGGGTCGAGGTATTTAAGGCACAAATCCTCCAACTCGCACTTGATTTGCGAAATACCCAGTCTACCCGCAAGCGGGGTGAAAATTTCAAGCGTTTCCTTGGCTATGCGCTGCTGCCTTTCGTTGGAAAGGAAGTTGAGCGAGCGCATATTGTGCAATCTGTCCGCAAGCTTTATGATTATTACGCGCACGTCTTTCGCCATTGCAACGAAGATTTTTCTAAAGTTTTCCGCGTCCTCTTCCTCGTGCGAATGGTATTTTATCTGGTCGAGCTTGGTAACTCCGTCAACGAGGTTATATATTTCTTCGCCGAATTCGCGCTTGATATCGTCGGGCGTGGCGGGCGTATCCTCTATAACGTCGTGCAGAAACGCCGCCGCGACGGTGGGTGCGTCCAGACCCAAATCAACCAGAATTTCAGCAACGGCACACGGGTGGGTAAAATAAGGCTCACCCGAAGCCCTCTTCTGATTTTCGTGCATTTTTTCAGCGTAATGATAAGCCCCGCGAAGGAGCGTTTTGTCAGTTTCGCCGTAAAGATCGTTTATCTTGTCAATTACCGTTTTCATATTTTAATCGCCCAATGAAGTCACAATATTATATAATTCGGAATTTGTAAGCTGAGTTTTTACGCCCTTGAACACCGTAAGTTTTCCGCCCCCGAACGAAATTAATTGCAGCTGTTCGAACACCTTTAACGCAAAGAAAACCTGTGCAAGGCTTTCTTCCGCATTTAATAAGGCGGCTACCTCCTCCGCGCTTTCGCCGACGTACGACGACGGGGCGGATGCTATCAGCTTGAACAGCCCCAAAAGTTTTTCCCTGTCCGTCTGCAACGCTCTGGCGGGAGATAATCCATCCACTTCCCTGCATACTAAAACGCGTTTGCCTTCAAGAGATGCAAGCGTGATTTTTAAAGGATTATCAAGAAAAACAACGCTTTCATAACCCGACAAATCACAGCTTTCCTGAGGGGAAATAAGCACCGATGTAGATAGGTTCTGGGAAGACGGAGTAAAAATGTTCACTTCCGCGCCGCCGAAATCGTATTTTTCGGCGTTGTTCAAATCGTTAAGTATAAAGACTGTGCCGTATTCGTTTTTATCGGCTAACAGTTTGCGCGCCTGCTCGAGCGATATCTCGCTCACTTCGCACCCGACTGGCGGGAGCGAAAGATTTTTAACGCAGTTGATTTCGGCGGTTTCTTTTGCGTAAGCGCAGTCTTTTTCACTGTAAACGACGTCGCGGATAAAGCCCTTTATATACTGACGCTGTTTGTAAGTAGACACGTTATATTCGAAAACCAACCGTTTGGGAAGGGCGCTTTGAAGGATTTTAAGGTATTTTAAGCCCGAAAAGAACATCATTTCAAGCCAATCGGTTTTTACCGCAAGGTGCGCAGAGCCGAGCTTTATCGCACGCGCATTTAATGCGCCCGCGTCTATTGTGAAAGTAGGTCTGCGGTTGCCTACGCCGAACGGCTCTAACCGCTCCAATTCCATAACGAACTTGCGGGATAGCGGACAGTCAAGCACCCCGTTGACGTAGTATGTGGGAATGAACGCATCCGCTGAATAATTTTCGTGCAGGAACTTATCCAGCCGCTCTTCCAAAAGGGGCAGATTTTCCTGCGATACGTTTACGCCCGCCGCCTGTGAATGTCCGCCGAATTCGGCTATCAAATCGTCGCAGGACTTCAACGCCTCGTATATGTTTACTCCCTCAACGCTTCTTGCACTGCCTTTAAGCATTTCGCCGTTCTTGACGAACAACAACGTCGGGCGGCAGTATTCTTCGGCAAGACGCGCCGCAACAATTCCGACGAAACCAGTGTTCCAGCTTTCGTCCCAAAGTATTAAAACGCGCTTCGACGCGCCTTTTTGTTTAATCTTTTCCTTTGCGGATAAGTACAGCTCGTCACAGCACTTCTGCCTTTCCTGATTGTACTGCGTAAGTTTTACCGCAAGGTCGTAAATTTTATTTTCATCGCTTTCCAGAAACAGCGCCAAGGCGGCGTTGGCGTTGCCCATTCTGCCTGCCGCGTTTATCTTGGGCGCGACCGAAAACGCGAGCGTTCCCGCCGTTGTAGCTTCGCCGTTCCTGTTAAGAAAATAGGAATAATTACTGCGGGGATTTGCGTTTATAAGGTTTAATCCCTCCGCCACAATATCGCGGTTTTCGCCCACGATAGGAACGCTGTCCGCAACTGTTGCGATTGCCGCAAAGTCAAGATAGGAATACGCAGATTTGCCGTTTAACGCGCACCCAACCTTAAACGCAACGCCCGCTCCGCACAAATTGTCGTACGGATAATCGTCCTTAAATTTAGGGTTTACGCATATGCAATCGGGAAGAATTTCGGGCAGTTCGTGGTGGTCGGTAACAATTATTTCCGCACCCTGCTCTTTAATGTATTCGACTTCTTTTGCATTGGATATACCGCAATCGACCGTAATAAAAAGCTGGGGAAACCATTCTTCGAAAATTTCATCGACGGCAGATTGGCTTAAACCGTAACCGTTAGTGCGTTCGGGAACGAAAACGTTTGCAGAAATTCCGAAATCGGCAAGCGCCCGCGCCATTATCGTGGTTGCGCATATACCGTCCGCATCATAGTCGCCGTAGACGACGACGGACCATCCCTCGTCGCGTGCGCGGGTGATAAGCGCGACGGCTTCCTTCATACCGCTCATTAAAAACGGACTTAAAAACCGCTTTTGCGAAGGGTTCATAAACCCCTGCACTTTATCTGGCGTATCCACGCCCCTGCCGTACAGAATAGCCACAGTCTGCTCGCATAACCCCGTGGAAAAAGCAAGCTCCTTTATATCATTCAGTTGTTCTGCCGAGAACTCGACTTCATCTTTAATACTTTTCAAAACTCTAAACCTGAAAAAAACAAACAGGCGGGAAATTTCCCGCCTGCGACTTAAATAATTTTATGCTTGCGCTTTATCGGAAACGGCGGGTTTGCTTTTGCCATCCGTCTTTTTCTTCTTTTCCGCAGTCTTGATTTTTTCGCACAATGCGTCTATTTTCGTGTATACCGACGGTGCGAAATACACCGTACCGTAACAACAAGCCAACGCGCCTAAAATTACCACGGGGGTTATAAGGAACGCCGCAAGTCCCATCGAAGCGATTGCCGCGAACACGCCGAACACAACCGCAACAGCCATAACCGCGATAACGGTAACTATATTTATCTTATGGCTTTCCGCAGCGGACATATCGACCACTTCCGCTCTGTCAGCGTCGGCATATTTTTCGTTTTTGAAGTTCCTGCGGGTTTTATCGAAGAATACTCCGCAACCGAGCATCGTAAGGAAAACAACGAGTGCGGCAAGCGCTATGAGTTCAGCACCTACGGGAATTCTTGTCAGTGCGACAAGCGCTACGAACAAACCGAGGTTGTGTATGCAAGCGAGCAAAGCCGTGCAAGCCGCACGCAGTTTATACCTGAGTATATAATATAAGAATTGGAAAGCAGCCGCAGAAGCTACCGCAATAGCAGCAAACGTAAGCGCTTTGGGAGCCGTAGCCTTAATTGTACCCGTGCGGCCGGAAGCCACGTTCAAATCCGCAATGCCCTCGCCGTCAATCTTGTTGAGTTCGCTGTTCATCTTTCTCGCAATTGCGGCAAGTGCTTCGTCGTCCGCGTTTGCAGAGAATTTGTAAACAATTTCTCCGCCATTGTTCGTTTTGGAATAGCTTGTGCTGTAACCGCCTTTGGAAGAAGAAAGAACTTCTTCGCAAATAGCTTTAACGGATTTCATTTCTTCTTCAACTTTTACGTTTTCTTCTGTGATAATATATCTGACGACTACGCTCTTGTATGAAGAGTATTCGTCGCCGTAGCTGAAGAAACCGTTCATAAAGAAATGCCCGACAGTGCCTATCGCCATTCCAATTACCATAATTGCGATGCTGATTATAAGAAACAGTTTGAATTTAGAGGAAACTTTTAACTTAGTCATCTTCGTACACCACCCTTTTAAGACCGGCAAAGCCGAACTTGTCCCTTACGGGGGAGCTTGTTACGTACCACATAAATCTCGTGAACCAATACAATACGTATGAAGCAACCGTCGCTATGAGCATTATGAAACCGCACGCTGCGAGTTCGCCGACTGCGACAGTCGTAAGCAATAACGCAACGACTACCAATACGATATGAATATCCGTTACCGCCATTAAAACGTTTTTGTAAGCTTCCTTAACCGAAGCCTGGATTGTGCGGCCCGTAGAAACGAGGCGCTTAACCTCCGCAAACACAATTCCGTTAGCTACCATAAGGACTGCTATGCCTAAAAGTGAAGCGAGAATTACCGCGAACGTTACCTGTATGGAAAGAAGGTGAAGCGCGTAAACTTCCACGAGAGCCAATATGAGAGCCATCATAAAGTTTACTCCGCCGAGCCTTTTGAAGAATACTATCGAAACTACTCCGAGCGCAACCAAAACTACAACGGAAGCTATTAACGCGAACAGAGCAGCGTTTTCACCGCCCGCCGCAGATGAAGTAAGCACTTCGCTTACCGCTTTGTAATCAACCTTTAAAACCTCACCCTTTATAGCGGTATTCAAAGTGATTGCAGCGTTTTCCGCTGTGGAAAGGCTGTCCGACTGTAAGCTTATGCTTGACTGGTCTATCGTTGAAGTACAGTTAAAGCTGAGTACCTGCGTATCGCCGACAAAGAAATAAATAACCTGACTTGACGAGGAAGCCGAACGCGTTGTAACCGCGCTGAATTTGCTTCTGCCTTCCTTTGTAAAATCAAAAGTTATAGCCGCTTGAGTGCCTATGCTTCTAGATGAAACGCTTTTGAAATATTCCGAAGCGTTGTCGCTGCCCGTAAGAGAATACGTCTTGCTTCCGTTTACGCGAGCGGTATCCGACAAGTCGTCCTCTCTGCAGTTATAAGTCATCGTAGAATCGTCGGAAGTTATGGAAATCGAAGAATCGGTCGTTCTGAGCGAAAGCGTTCCGTCAGCCACCATATAGCTAAGTGAAGCAGTGGCGTTATTCAAATCGGTGCTTGACGACGTTGTGTCGTAGCCCTTATACGCCGCGTAAGTGAAATTTGTGGGAACGGAAATTTTTATTGCAAGTCCGTCTTCCACCGCTACAGCGTATGAAGAATAACCTTTTTGTCCGAAACGGTTGTTGAGAACGGCGGCGTCGGAAGCAACCTGAGCTTTCAACTCCTCTATATCCGACGTTTCCGCATACTTTTCCTTCTCCACATAAAGACTGCCGACAGCCGTATACTTGTCCTCGGGCTTGCCGTCTTCGTCTTCTTCAAGAACATTGTATTCACCAGCCGTCAATACGCCCTTCGGATATATAGTCGTATACGCATAGCCCGAATAATCGGCGCCCAAGTGAATAGTACTTGCAATCGAATTTAATCTGTTTACCTTACCAACGGGGAACGAGATGAACGCAAAAAAAGCCGCAACTGCCATTAACACCGCAAGCAATACGGTAATAACAGTCGATTTTACTTTACCCATCTTAACCTCCTCCCAAAGAATTTAGCTTATATATTTACAATCCATATAATTATACAGAAAAACGGCGAAGCCGTCAATTATTTTATGGATAATTTACGTTTAACTTTGCCGTTTTTTTATGTTTTTTATTTATTATCGTCATTTAACGCGCTACATGCGGACTTATTTCTTTGCGGATATCTCTTTCTTCCTCGCCAAAGCGTGCATTCCGCACTCTATGCGCTTTTTCATCATTGCGCACGTTACTTCGTAAGGTAAATTCATATCGCCTTCAAAGTGGTAATTGTTCGCACTGCAACCGCCGCTGCAAATGAATTTTGCAAAACACTCCCCGCATTTTTTACGAGTGAACAGACAGTTGGTCGCAAACATGTTTCTTATATCGGAATTGAGTTTGCCTTCGTATACGTTACCCATTTTAAATTTCTCGTCTCCGACGAACTGGTGGCAGGGATATAAGTCGCCGTTGGGTGCGACCGAGAAATACTCGTTGCCCGCACCGCAAGCCGAAACGCGCTTGGAAAGGCAGGGTCCGCCCTCCAAATCAACGTTGAAATGGAAGAAATTAAAGCCTTCTCCCTTTTCGTATTTTTCCAGATATTTATCGCAAAGGTTTTCGTACTCCTGCAAAATCTGAGGAAGGTGTTCGCTCTTTATCGCTAAATCTTCGATATCCGTTACGACGGGTTCCATAGATATGGAATCGAAGCCGTTTTCCACAAGAAAGAGTACGTCCTTTGCAAAATCGAGATTTTTAGCCGTGAACGTTCCCCGCACGTAATAGTGCTTGTCCCCGCGCATTTCAACGAACTTCTTAATGTTGCCGATAACCAAATCGAAACTGCCTTTGCCGTTTACCGTCTTTCTTATCGCGTCGTGTACTTCCTTTCTGCCGTCGAGAGAAAGCACGACGTTTTCCATTTCCTCGTTGAAAAACTTTATGGCTTCGTCGTTTAATAAAAGCGCGTTCGTAGTTGTCGTAAACAGAAATTTTTTACCGATTGCCGCCGCTTTTTCCTTGGCGTAGTATACTACGTTTTTTATCGTTTGCAAACACATAAGCGGTTCGCCGCCGAAAAAGTCCACTTCCAAAACTTTTCTGTTGCCGCTGTTTTCAATTAAAAAATCAATCGCCCTTTTAGCCGTCTGTTCGCTCATAAATTCGCGTTCGGAATGATACGCGCCCTCGTCGGCAAAACAGTAACGGCAACGCAGGTTACAGTCGTGACAGATATGTATGCAAAGCGCTTTGACCTCATTGGATTTCACGGGGTATGACTTGACTTCTTCTTTATAAAGAAGCCCTTGCTCTTTAAGCGCGTTCAAGTCATTTTCAATTTCCTCGATCTCGGATTTTGTGAGATAAGATATATTGACGGGCTGACCGAGCTTGTTTGCAAGATAGTCGTAAGTTTTGTTATCGCACTCGTGCAGACTTCCGCTTCCCGAATCGTATATGTAGTTGAATTGCTTATATTTAAAAACGTGAACCATAGAAAAATTCTTCCGTAAACAACTTAATAAGGGGCGAAAAATTCCGCCCCTGAATTAAACGTTGTCTTAATTTATAAATTACTTGCCCGCTTTTTCGGGATTCTCTTCTCTCGTTATTCTTTCGCAGCTCTGATTGCCTACGGTACAGCTCGTCTTGCAAGCCGACTGGCAGGTGCTTCTGCATTCGCCGCAGCCCGTAACTTTCTTTTCTTCGGGTTTTGTTATAGTTTTAATCATATTAAAAATTCTCCTTGGATACTTCTTTTATATAATTATAGAATACAAGACAAGAAAAATCAAGCAAAAACTGTAAAATAATTTTAAATTACGGCTTTTTGATATTTACGGCTATTACGCCCGCAATCGCCCCCGCCGCAGCGCCCAGCAACAGTTCGATAACGAACGTCCATCCGATTGAAAACGAACCGCCGATTATCGAAAACAAAAGATAGGTTAAAAGAACCGAGCAAACGCCGTTCACTACGCCTTTAATCAGTCCCTTGTCCCCGCGAATGAAAAGCAGACCGCCGCCCGCTATCGCAATGATTTTAAAAACCTGATTGATTGGCTTTATCACCGACGCCGAGAGCGACGCCAACTGAATTATCAGCGTGAACACAAGCACGAAAATCAAGGAAAAAACTACGGCGGCGCACGTCGCCTTTAATACCTGCAAAACAGCGCTTTTACGCATAAAAAAACCTCCGCTAAATCGTTATAATTTATGCGGAGGCGTATTGTTTAAGAATACTATATTAAATTTTCGCCGAAAAAGATTATTAATCCTTATTGTCGGAGTTGATATCCTCAGGGAATTGCGCCATGGGCATCTCAATCTGAGGTTCGGGCTGCGTGGAAGTTTCCTGCTGTTCCGCAAAAGGTTCTTCCTTAGCAGTTTCCGCGGGTTTTTCATTCGTCTTTTCAACTACTGCGTCGCTCTGCAAAATTGCCTGACGGTCGAATTTCATATAGCATTTGCCGGAAGTTTCGCTGCCCGTTTCGAGTACGAAAGTGTTTTCTTCTTTATCCACTTCCACAACTATACCGCAAACGCCGCCGATAGTCTTGACTTTATTGCCGGGCTTAACCGCATCAATGAGTTTATCCGCTTCTTCCTGACGCTTTTTGCCGCGTCTGTTCATTAAGAACATTCCGCCTATCATAACCACAACCAAAACGCCGATAAGCACCCAAGAAAGCCAATTGCCGTTCTTATTGGCTGCGTTCGCACTTTCTTCTAACAAATTGAAAAACATAAATCCACTCCTGTAATTTGAGATAATCGTTCCTGAAAGGAAAATTTTAACAAAATTAAGTATAAACCTTAATTTCGATTTTTGCAAGCGTTTTGAACTAAGCAAGCCGATAACACTGCAATTTCACATTTATTTAAACGCTTTTACGCTTATTTTTCATCCGTTTATTAAATTTTGCCGTAGTCGGAATAAAATTGTTTTGCAAAATCGGGCAGACAGTCGGCAAAGATAGCTTCCCTCATATCCGACATCAGCTTATGCAAAAACGTGATATTGTGTAAACTTAGCAGCATTGCCGAAAGCATTTCGTTCACGTTTATAAGATGGCGCAGGTACGCTTTGGTATAGTTTTCGCAGCAGTAGCAGGAACACTTTTCGTCCAGCCGGGAAAAATCTTCCTTATACTTGCCGTTGCGGGCTACCACCTTACCCGACGAAGTGAACGCCGTGCCGTTGCGGGCTATGCGGGTTGCGAGAACGCAGTCGAACATATCCACCCCGCGCATAACGCCTTCGATAAGACAGTCGGGAGAACCTACCCCCATTAAATAGCGGGGCATATTCTCGGGCAGGTGCGGGCGCAGAACTTCAAGCATTTCGTACATTAAAGGCTTAGGCTCGCCCACCGAAAGACCGCCGATAGCTATACCGTCGGCTGCGTAGCGCTTACATATTTCGAGAGAGCGCAAACGCAAATCGCTGTAAAAGTTGCCCTGCACTATGGGGAACATTGCCTGATCTTCGCGCGTTTTTGCGGCAAAACTGCGTTCCAGCCATTCACCCGTGCGGACCATTGCCGCCTCAGCCTGTTCGTGCGTGTAGCCGTATTCACTGCACTGGTCGAACGCCATAATGACGTCCGCACCCAGATTTTCCTGTATTTCAATAGACTTTTCGGGAGTGAAGTAATGCTTTTTTCCGTCGATTGACGAATTAAAATATACCCCATCGTCCGTAATTTTATTCAGCTTGGCGAGAGAAAACACCTGAAACCCGCCGCAATCGGTGAGAATGGGGCCGTCCCAATTCATAAATTTGTGCAGTCCGCCCGCTTTTTTGACGAGTTCGTCGCCGGGGCGCTCGAACAAATGATAGGTGTTCGCCAAAATCATACTGCTTCCCGCTTGCTTTAAATCCTTGGGAAACACGCCCTTTACGGTTGCCTGAGTGCCGACGGGCATATACACGGGCGTTAAAATATCGCCGTGCGGTGTGTGAAACACGCCCGCCCTCGCGCCAGTATGCTTTTCTATATGCTGTAATTCGAAACTGAAATTTTTAGACATTGTGTACCTTAATATTTAAGCGTTGATGCTTGGCTTAGAGCCGAGCAAGACAAGAAGCGCGAGGAAAACCCGAAGGAGTTTACTAAAACGTAAATGACTAAGGGTTGCCGCAACGCGACACAGTATTGCGACGACTATAAGACGAGCATCGCGTCGCCGAACGAGAAGAACCTATATTTTTCCGAAACGGCAGTTTTATAGATATCCAAAATCTTTTCGCGCCCCGTCAATGCCGCAACCAACATTATCAAAGTGCTTTCGGGCAAGTGGAAATTTGTGATAAGCGCGTCCACGCACTTGAACCTGTAGGGCGGGTAAATAAAAATATGCGTTTCGCCGCTTCCCGCTTTAAGCACTCCGCTTTCGTCGGTTGCGCTTTCGAGAGTGCGAACCGAAGTCGTTCCCACGGCTATTATACGCCGTCCTTCCGCCTTTGCCCTGTTTATTTTTTCTGCGGCTTGGGGCGAAACCTCGTAATATTCGCCGTGCATTTTATGGTCGGTTATAATTTCTTCCTTTACGGGACGGAACGTGCCTAACCCGACGTGAAGAAGAACTTCGACCACTTCCACGCCCATCGAACGAACTTTATCCAAAAGCTCGGGCGTGAAGTGCAGACCCGCCGTGGGAGCTGCCGCCGAACCGTCCGTGCGGGCGTAAACCGTCTGATAGCGTTCCTTATCTTTCAACTTTTCCTTGATGTACGGAGGAAGCGGCATAGTGCCGACCTTTTCCAAAATATTTTCGAAAACTCCCTCGTAGGAAAATTCAATAATCCTTTCCCCGCTGTCCGTAATGCCGACGACGGTGAACGAAAGCTCGTCGCATATCTTAAAACTTTTGCCGACAGCGCATTTTTTGCCCGGTTTTGCAAGCACTTCCCACTTGTTGGTATCCAAGCGCTTTAACAGCAATATTTCCAGCGCGCCCCCGTGTTCGGTATGAGCGTATATGCGGGCGGGCAGAACCCTCGTGTTGTTGACTACTAAAACGTCGCCCTTTTTCAGATAATCGCATATATCGCGGAATATGCGGTGTTCAACAACGTCCTTTTGTCTGTCGTAAACAAGCAAACGTGAACTATCGCGCGGCTCTACGGGCGTTTGCGCAATTTGTTCGGGCGGTAATTCGTAATAAAAATCGCTTTTCTTGTAGCGTACTTCCTGCATAGATTATCAGTCCTTGTTGTCGAACATATTTATCTGCTGTAACTGTCTTTCGGTAATTTTGTAACCCAAATGCTCGTAACCGCCGCGAAGTATCACTCTTCCGCGCGGAGTGCGGGCAATAAAGCCAAGTTGTAATAAATAAGGTTCGTACACGTCCTCTATCGTTCCCGCGTCCTCGTTTATCGTCGCGGCAAGCGTTTCCAATCCCACGGGTTTTCCGTCGAACTTTTCTATCATTGCCCTTAGCAGATTTCTGTCTATTTCGTCCAAGCCGAGGGCGTCTATTTCCATTTTTGAAAGAGCGAATTTCGCGTCCTTTAACGTAACGCTTTCACTGCCGTTTACGGTTGCGAAATCGCGCACTCTTTTAAGCAGTCGGTTTGCAATTCTGGGAGTACCGCGGGAGCGGGTTGAAATCTCCCTTGCTGCGTCCTTATCAATGGATATATTAAGGGTTTTTGCGCTTCTCGTGACAATTTCTTCAAGCTCTGCGGGGGTGTACATTTCAAGACGGCAGACTATGCCGAATCTGTCGCGCAAAGGGTTTGCAATCATACCCGCCTTGGTTGTCGCGCCGATGAGCGTGAATTTTTTTAACGAAAAGCGGATGTTGCGCGCGCTCGGTCCTTTGCCGACTATTATATCGAGCGCGTAGTCCTCCATAGCCGAATACAGAATCTCCTCGACGCTGTGATTGAGCCTGTGAATTTCGTCGATAAAAAGCACGTCGCCGTCGTTGAGGTTAGTAAGTATCGCGGCAAGGTCTCCGCTCCGCTCGATTGCGGGCGCGGAGGTTATTTTGAGCTGCCCGCCCATCTCGTTCGAGATGATGTGCGCGAGCGTGGTTTTGCCGAGACCCGGCGCGCCGTACAAAAGCACGTGCTCCAAAACTTCGCCGCGCTGCTTCGCGGCGTTCATATATACCTTAAGGCTTTCCTTGACTTTTGTCTGTCCTACGTAGCCCTCCAAAGTCTTGGGGCGCAGAACGTTTTCCTCCGCGTCCGCCTCGCACTTTGTGCTGGTTACGAGTCTGTCGTCGTTTTCGTATTCGTCATCAAAGAACATATCACATTCCCTTTATCGCAAGCATAATTATATCTTCTATCGAACTTGCTCCGCCCGATTTCGCGCGGGATATAGCACGTTCACTCTCAGCGCGGCTGTAGCCGAGCGACATTAATGCAACTACCGCGTCCTCGTCGCCGCCCGAAACCTGAGGCACCGCAGCACCCGAAACACCTTCCGCCGCCGTTACCTTTTCGCGAAGTTCCAGAACTATTCTCTCCGCGGATTTCTTGCCGAGCCCCTTTACCATAGAGAGCCGTTTTATATCCGAAGTCGCAATAGCCGTCGCAATCTCCCCGACGTTCAGAGTCGAGAGCACCGCAATACCTATCTTCGGGCCTACTCCCGAAACGGATATGAGTTTTAAGAACATCCGCTTTTCCTCTTGCGACGAAAAGCCGTATAAAGCCACGCCGTTTTCGGTAACGTGCATATACGTATAAAGCTCGCCCTCTTTTTTGCCCGTCAGCGAGTCTATAGCC
>CAYXXB010000026.1:0-17024 GCA_964468955.1 uncultured Clostridia bacterium
CGGCACCGAGCGTCGGAGGCTCGTGCTCTATCCAACTGAGCTACGGACGCGTAATTTTCGGCGGACGGTTTTATTCCGTCCGCCCAAATCATTATACACTTTTTGAATATTTAAGCAAAACGTTTTTGCAAAATAATTTCATTTACACGGCGTAAGCTTTTACGATGTTTAAAAGTATCCGCACGACCTTTTCCATCGCCTGCACCGAAATCCATTCGTTCAATCCGTGCGCGTTCTGTCCGCCCGTGCAAAGGTTGGGGCAGGGCAAGCCCATAAAAGAAAGCGACGAACCGTCCGTACCGCCGCGGATAGGCTCTACTATAGGCTTGACACCCTCGCTTTCCATAGCCGACTTTGCGATATCAACCAAATGCATATGCGGGGCGATTACTTCCGCACAGTTATAATACTGGTCGCGCAGATTAACCGCAACCCTGCCGCCGTAAATGCCCGTATACTTATTGGCAACCGCCTGAACCTTTCTCTTTCTCTCCTCGAATTTCGCCCTGTCGTGGTCGCGGATTATGCCGTGAAGAACGCACTTTTCAACCCCGCCCGACACGTCGTTAAAGAAGTAATAACCCTCCCTGCCCTCGGTTGTTTCGGGGCGTTCGCCTGCGGGAAATTCGGAAATGATTTCGTGCGCGACTATCAGCGCGTTTATCATTTTGCCCTTAGCTTGACCGGGGTGAATATTGACCCCGCTTATTTCGAAATCGAACGCGGCGCCGTTGAACGTTTCGTAAGAGATTTCACCCAGCGTTTCGCCGTCCACGGTGTACGCAAAGTTACAGCCGAAGCCCGCCACGTCGAACAGCTTGGCGCCGTGACCTATTTCCTCGTCGGGGGTGAAAGCTATGCCGATTTTGCCGTGCGGAATTTCGGGATGGGCTACAAGGTATTCAGCCATAGCCATAATTTCCGCAACGCCCGCCTTATCGTCCGCGCCGAGAACGGTCGTGCCGTCCGAAGTGATTATATCCTCCCCTTTACATTTATTGAGCAAAGGGAAGTCTTTGGGGCTGATAGAACCATTTGAAAGGAAAATATCCCCGCCCGAATAATTTTTATGCACCATAGGATTGACACCGCTGCCCTTGGGTTCGGACACGACGTCGAGATGCGCGATAAAGCCCACCGAACGTTTGCTTTCGCAATTCGCGGGGATAAAAGAGTAGACGTAGCCGTTTTCCGTCATTTCTGCTTGCAGTCCCAACTGCTGTAATTCTTTTAAAAGAAGCTTTGCCAAATCCCACTGACACTGCGTAGAGGGCGTTTGAGCAAAATTGTCCTCGTCGCTCGGGGTGTCGACTTTTACGTATCTTAAAAATTTTTGCGCTACGGTTTCCATAAAATTAACTCCTTATAAAAGCGTTCTTTTCTTCATTATATTCATATCCCAACGCGGCAAGACGGGCAGCCACTTCCCCCTCCTCCGCGCCGTAACTTAGGCAGAAGTCGGAAAGCGAAGAGAACTCGTCCCGCAGTTTGGTATTGACAAACGAAAGCAAAATGAAATCGTCTACAGGTAATTGCATAAACACATTATAACACGTTAATTAAATTATTGCAAAACTTGCGGCAATTATGTTATAATATTTTTATGAAAACTGTCGTGGTCGGTATGAGCGGGGGCGTAGACAGCTCCGTCGCGGCGCTGCTTTTAAAACAGCAGGGTTACAACGTAATAGGTCTGTTTATGATGAACTGGGAAGAGGACGATATCAACGGCGCCTGCACCGCGGAAAGCGACTGGGCTGACGTGCGCAGGGTGTGTTCGCTCCTCGATATCCCCTATTACAGCGTGAACTTTGCAAAGCAGTATCAAGACAGAGTGTTCAGCTATTTCCTGCGGGAATACGAAGCGGGCAGAACACCCAATCCCGACGTTCTATGCAACCGCGAGATAAAGTTCGGTCCGTTCCGCGACTATGCGCTTTCTATGGGCGCGGACTACATCGCGACGGGGCATTACTGCAAAATAGAACACACGGCTGACGGCAAACACTACCTTTTGAAGGCAAAGGACAGCAATAAGGACCAGACCTATTTTTTAAATCAGGTAACACAGCCGCAGTTTGCGAACGTTTTGTTCCCCCTCGGCGATATGGATAAAAGCGAGGTGCGCGCCATTGCGCAAGAGTGCGGACTTGCGACTGCGAAAAAGAAAGACTCCACGGGCATCTGCTTTATAGGCGAAAGGAATTTCAGAAAATTCCTTTCCGAATATCTGCCCGCTAAATCGGGTAAAATTCTGACGCTCGACGGCGAGTGCGTGGGCGAACACATCGGGCTTATGCACTACACGATAGGTCAGCGGCGGGGCGTTAACCTCGGCGGGAAAAAGGGCGAGGACGGGCGCTGGTTTGTAGTTAAAAAGGATTTGCAGAACAACATCTTATACGTTTCCCACGGCGACGAAAGCCCGCTCTATTCGGTTGAATGTGAGGTTTCTTCGCTTAATTGGATAGGCGATATCCCACAATCTACGCAATTTGAGTGTACGGCGAAATTCCGCTACAGACAGGGCGAACAGAAAGTTACCATCTGTTTGGACGGCGATAAAGCACGGGTAATTTTCGCGGAAAAGCAACGCGCTGTTACCGAAGGGCAATATGCGGTGTTCTACGACGAAACGCGTTGCCTAGGCGGCGGCGTTATTGAGAAAGTAATATATTAACATAAAGCGCATAAAAGTATTATCAAGATTCTTGACATGTATTTATAGACGGCATATAATCGTTTTACAAAATATATATTACAAAAGAGGATATTTTTATGGACAACAATGAAAGCCTTGTTCGCTTCTTACTAACATTCTTTCTCGGCTGGATAGGAAGCCTTGTTATCAATCTTACTTCCTTGAAGCCGGAAGGATACAAATCCAGAACGTTGGCGTACTTCTTCCTTACGATAATTACGTGCGGAATTTATCAACTGGTTGCATCTATCTGCAACTTCGCGTTCGATCCCGCTAAGGAAAAAAACGTCGGCTACAAGAAGGAAGCTTAATCTTTAAAATTTAAACAGCGTTGCGGTCAGTAACCGCAACGCTGCTTTTCTATATTTTTAACCTGCTTTTGCAAAGCCTTTGTTTTTCTTTAATTCCTTTTCGAGTTCGGTGCAGGCTTCGGTGAGTTCTTCTTCCGTTTCGGCAACCTCCACTCCATCCAAAATATTTTGCAGTCTGTATTCTGTGTTCAGATATTTAATCGTCTGAAAACCTATAACCGCCGTAAGTGTGCCGTTCGTCAGACCCTGCACGGAGCTGTCTACAAGTACGGAAATTGCCGTGCCGAGAATGGGAATACCGCGCGCGGCGTCGCCCATTGTGCGCGCAATTCCGTTGCCGATTTTCAGCCCGCCAAGCCCGTAGGAAACGAGAGCGTTGCGGAGAACCGCTCCGAATATTTTGACAAGACGCGTGTCCGACGGACGGAAGCCGTACAGGAAAACTATGTCTTTAATCATTTGCAGATTGACGACGGCAACGAGCATTGCGTCCGTCTTGTTGTTCTGCGAAAGCGCCGAATACGCCGCGGACTTCATAGAGCATTTGAAAATGATTTCCTTTGCGCTCTTTTTTACCGACCCCTTGTAAAGGTTGGTAAGCTGTTCTTTGATAACTTTGTCGTCGCCCGCTTTCAAGCCGCGTTCCAACTGCTCTACGGTTCTGCTGTCGTACCAGCCAACGCCCGCAACGTTTTCGCAGACGTCCACGATTTTTTCCGCAATCTGTTTTCTTAAAGCCCTGTTCTTCCTCTTTGCCTTGCCCGCCGTCTTGTAGTTGACGTTGGTTATAAAGTAGTCCGATTTCAGAATTTTAACTACGGGTACTATGTAGAACACGATAAAGATTATCAGCGAAACGCCCGCCGCGCCGTAACCCGCGTATTTGTTCATATCCCAGATTGTCTTCGAAATGGAAAACAGGCACCACACGAAAAATAAGCCTATAAGAACGGCAAACATTTTGAGCAAAAAGCTTGCGCCCTTTGCATTCTGCCTCTTTACGTACTTTTCTTCGTATTCGTATATGGTCATTTTATTTTCGTCCTGACCGTTATTCTGCTGTTGAACGGTCAGCGCTTTGCTATCTTTCTTTTTCATAAATAAAACATCCTTTTTTAAAGGTCTATTGTGTATTGATACAGTTCGGATTTAGAAACGCCCCTGTCCTTTGCAGCCTGCTTTAGCGCTTCCTTTTTATCCATTCCCTGCCGCATATAATGCGCAATATGTTCCTTGGGGTCGAGGGAGTTTAAAGGGTTTTCCGTTTGCCGTGCGCCCTCAACCACTATAACGTATTCGCCGCGTTTTTCTCCCGCAAGCCCGTCCTTTAAATTAAAGTGCCGGCTCTCTTCGTGAAGCTTTGTAATTTCCCTGACTGCGCACGCCGGGCGGTCGCCGAAAACTTCGTACATAGAAGCTATATGCCTGTCTACGTCCTGCGGGGCGACGTGAAAGCACAGCGTCAAGTCGCAATCTTTATAGCGGGAAAGCACTTCTTTCCTTTCACCCTGCTTGTCGGGAAGAAAGCCGATAAAAGCAAATCTGTCCGCGGGAAGAGCCGAAAGAACGAGCGCGCTTAAAAACGCGTTTGCCCCCGGTATAACCGTGTAGGACAATCCCTCTTCTTTAAGCCGTCTGCATACGACGTTGCCGGGGTCGGAAATGACGGGCATACCCGCGTCCGAAACGATTGCGATTTCCCTGCTCGCACGGGCTGACAGAACTATTTTGTCCGCCGCCGCTTTTTCGTTGAATTTGTGGCAGGCGATAAGCGGTTTTTTTATATCGTATGCGTTGAGAAGTTTAAGAGTGTGCCGCGTGTCCTCGCAGTAAATTTCGTCTACGGAACGCAGCGTTTCCAACGCGCGGAGCGTAATATCTTTCAAGTTCCCTATGGGTGTTGCAACAAAATAAATCATCTTGTGCCGCCTCCGTTGCCCGCCGTGTTTATGAGTTCGGGCAGTACCTCTAAAGCGGGCTTCCCGCCCTTGACGGCTTCCGCCATAACAAGATAAGGCGAAGCGCCTTCACTCCCTTTAACGAACTGCATACGCTTGGGTTCGAGTCCGTATTTTTTCATAGTATAGAACAACTCCGCAAGCCTGTCGGCGCGGTGAACGATATCCAGCCTGCCGCCGAATTTGAGTTTCTTTGCGGCAGCGGAGACTACCTCTTCGAGCGTGATTGTTATTTCTTTCCTGCAGATTGCCTTTTCGTAGGAAATGTTCTCAAACCCTCCGCGCTCGTAGGGGGGATTGCACAGAATGAGCGAAAACGCGCCGTTGTATTCACTGCCTATATCCTGCACCTTTCCCGTAACGACTTTCGCGTTAAAGCCGTTGAGCTTAGCCGTCCGCTCAGCCATATCCGCAAGCGCAGGCTGAAGCTCGAAAAGCGTAAGGGAAGATATAGTCGGGTTAAGGCATAAAAAGTGATAACCCACGGCGCCGCACCCCGCGCAGAAATCCGCAACCGAATCGCCCTTTTTGGCGCGGGCAAAACGGGACAGCAGAATACTGTCCGAAGTAAAACGGTACAACGAAACGTTTTGTATTATCTTTTTATCGCCGAACAGCTCTTCAAGAGCTTCGTTTTCGTTTAATATCATAAGAAAATCAAGTTCGTTACTTAATTTTAAAAAGAATCAGCCAAGTAAATTAAAAGGGCGGAACGCCACGTCCCGCCCTTTTCTTCGCTTTCTAATTACTCAGCTTTGATTGCGCCTGTAGGGCAAGCATCTTCGCAAGCTCCGCAGTCGATGCAAACGTCGGGATCAACTACGTATTTATCCGCACCCTCGCTGATTGCGCTAACAGGGCAGGTAGCAGCGCATGCGCCGCAGCTTACGCATTCATCTGAAATTACGTGTGCCATAAGTATAACTCCTCCATATTATTTTAACTTTAAAAATCGGAAAAAAGACCGATTATTTTAATTGATTATATCACGAAAAAAAACTACTGTAAAGGGGGAAAGTGATTATTTTTTAAGAATTTGACGCCCCAATATCAGGAAGGATTGCGCTTTTCTCCCGATTTATCCTTGTTTTTCTTACCGAAACGCTTTTGCTTAGGCGCATTTTTTTTGTCGTTTGCAGGCTTTTGATTGATTTCGGGTTTCTGATTGTTTACAGGTTTTTTATTATCGGCCTTTTTATTTTCGTTTTTTCTGTTATGCTGATGTTTTTGGTTATTTGCGGGATTTTCGGCTGGAACGGGAATTTCTTCGCTCGGCTCTTCTAACACGTCGGCCTCGTCTTCTTCCTTTTCTATATCTCTCCCGTGCCCGAATTTAAGCTGTTCGGGCTTAAAGTCGCGGTAAGCTATGCTATCCTTCTGCTCTATCTTTACCTTGACTTCCATTTTGAGCATATTCACGTTTACAACCGTGCCTACGCCTTCTGGCGTGCCGACCTCACTGCCGATTTTGGGCATCTTCTTGCACGCTTCGGCATAGTAATCGTTCTCGTATTCGAGACAACACATCAACCTGCCGCACAGCCCCGAAATCTTGCTGGGGTTGAGAGAAAGACCTTGGTTCTTCGCCATTTTTATGGAAACCTTGTTGAAGTCCGTCATACAGCTTGCACAGCAACATTCCCTGCCGCAGGGGGCGATGCCGCCCATAATTTTAATTTCGTCGCGGATGCCGACCTGCCTTAATTCGATGCGCATATGGAACGCGGCGGACAAGTCCTTTATCAGTTCACGGAAGTCCACGCGGTTTTCCGCGGAGAAATAGAACACGACTTTACTGCCGTCGAATGCGAATTCGCAACCGATAATTTTCATGTTCAGCCCGCGCCCGTCAACCAAGCCCTGTGCGGTTTTAATCGCGGGGGAACGTTTCTCTTCGTTCTTTTTAAGCTGTTCTTCGTCCTTCTTCGTCGCTATTCTTACTACTGGCATGAGGGGAGGAACGATAGCGGATTCTTCCACTTCGCCTTCGGGAATGACTACGGTTGCGTACTCCTTGCCCTTTGACGTTTCCACGATGACGCCCATGTTTTTTTCGTATTTATCTTTGCCGGGGGAGAAGTAATATATTTTGCCCCCGTTCTTGAATTTACATCCTACTATTTTAACCATTTATCATTCTCCAACGCTATTTTAAGCGTTAAGTCGTACAAAAGCGAAGGGAAGTTCGCGTTGAATTTCAAATCGGTAAACGCTTTATTAACGCTTTCAACCGCATATATAACCGCGCCTTTTGAAAGAGCGCCGCAATAATCGCCGTCTTTTGCGTACCTTTCAAGCTCGCCGAAATACGTTCTTTGCATTTCGTTTAAAAGCTCCGTTTTGTACTTGCAGTCGCCGTGTTTTAACGCCGCCTCCACCGCTTTCGCCACGGTTGACGCAGAACAGATTTCCTCCGCCGCCTGCCTTATTTCGAAGTACCGCTCGTTGCCGAGCATATTCACAGCCGCGCCAAGCACACCGCCGCAGGCGCGCGCAACTCTTTCGTTTTCGGGATTATGCCCCATTTTATCCAGCGCTTCCAAAATTTCGCTTGGTGAAAAGGGCGCGATTTCCAAAGTCTTGACTCTCGATTTAACCGTATCGAGTACGGGCGCGAGAGAAAGAGTGCCGATTAGAAAATACACGTTCTTGGGCGGTTCTTCCAATATCTTTAAAAGCTTGTTCTGAAAGAGCGCGCTCGCTTCTTCCAAACCGCTTATTATATACAGCTTTTTGTCACCTTCAACGGGCTGTAAATACGCGTCTTCCACGATTTCCCCGGCCGCTTCCACGGTGAGTTTTTTGTCGGGCTTGGGGTAAATCTTCAAGTCCGCAAGACCTTCGGACATTATAAGCCTTCCGTCACGTTCGTCCTTGCCGCATCCGAAAAAGACGAGTGCGAACTGCTTCAGCGCGTTTCTTAAATTAGCCGCGTCGTTGAAGTACAGCATATACGCATGGGACAGCCTGTCCGCCGCCTTATCGCCCGCAAATATTCTGTATGCCGCCGTTCGGGAAATGAGCTGTTCCATAAACCCTCTTTTTAAAATAATTCAAGCGGCAAAACCGCAAAGTCAGATAATGCCTTTATCTTTAAGTAGGCTAAATATTTTTTCGTTTGTTTCATACTTGCTTCCACCGCATTCGACGGGGCATATACGGGGATATAAGCCGATTAAGCCCTGATATCCGTTATAAACTTTGGCGTGAAACTCCAAGCCAAGCGCTTCTATTCTGTCATCCTTGTCGGCTCCGTGCTTGCGCTCGAACGCGGCTTTGGGGGATATATCCAGAAAAACCGTTAAATCGGGAGCGAACTTATCCAGCGCCCACGAATTAATTCCCGCTATGTATTCGTAACCCAACCCGCGGGCAGCGCCCTGATAGGCGAGTGAGGAATCAACGTATCTGTCGCATATGACAAGTTTGCCCGCTTCGAGAGCGGGGGCGACGATTTCTTTAAGGTGCTGAACGCGCGCCGCCGCATACAACAGCGCTTCGCACTCGTCGCACATTGCCGTGTTGTTACCGTCGAGAATGATTTTGCGGATTTGCTCCGCTACGTCGCTGCCGCCCGGTTCCCTTGTGATAATAAAATCGACGCCTTCGTTTTTCAGCTTTTCGCCGAGAAGGCGTATCTGTGTACTTTTACCCGAGCCTTCGCAGCCTTCAAAAGTTACGAACTTGCCCCTCATCTTTTAACTACCTTGATTTTTCCGCTCCTGAGTCCGAACGTGTTTTTGGCTTTAACGAGAAGAGCAATTGCCTGAGGAGTAATCATTTCACCCGCAATTATGACGGGAAGGCACGGGGGCGTAAGCCCTGCGTTTTCCGCACACATTCTGCCCGCCGCATCGTTCAAAGGCACGTACTCGCTCTGACGTTTCAACGCGTAAAGGAAGCTGTACGTGCGCTCCGCAGTGGGTATAGGCGCACGGGGCTTGAAAGTGTTTTTAAGCTTTTTGTTCGCCGCAATGGACATAAGCACGTTTTTAAGTTCGGTAAGGTGTCCCGCTTCCACGGAAGGCGAAAGATAGAACAGTATATATCTGCCGTCGTTAAGTTCGGGATATATGCCCTTCTTCTGCAAAATCTGCTGCGCTTCGTAGGGCGATATGCCGAGGGGTTTGAAGTCGACGGCGATTTTAGTCCAATCGGCGGAGGGGTATAAAGTAATACCCTGAATACCCGCTTTAAATTCCTCGACGGCGGCTTTCGCCCTCGCAAGAGGTTTGGGGTTGTTGATAAAATATTTAACTCCGTATTCCACGCTTGCCATTATAGGATAGCTGGGCGAGGTGGTGCGCAAAAGAGACAGCGCCTCCTCTGCGGCGGGTATCAACGCTTCGTTCTTAACGCAGATAAGCGCGCCCTGCGTTAAAGCGGGCAAACTCTTGTGAACACCGTCCACCCACATATCCGCATATGCGCCTGCATATCCCACCCTGCCCTCTTCCAAAAAGAGGTGAGCGCCGTGTGCGCCGTCAACGAAAAGATATCTTCCGTACTTTTTCGTAATTTCCGCATACTCGGAAAGCGGGGCAATATTGCCGTAGTAATCGGGTGAAGTCACAACCATTCCCGCGATATTTACGTCGTTTACCATAAGCTTTTCGATTAAATCCGCGGGGGGAGGAAGAAGCACACCTTCCTCTTCCGCACCCTGCACTATTACAGGCTCCAAATTGAAAAGTCTGCAAGCGTTAAATACGCTCTTGTGCGAGTTGCGGGGTACGATTATTTTATTGCCGAACTGCGACGCGACGTAAAGCATACTCATAACTCCGCTGGTCGAACCGTCGGTGGTTATGAACGCCTGTTTTGCGCCGAGGATAATAGCGATGTCCGTCTGCGCCCTTTTGATTGCGCCCGAAGGACACTGCAAATCGTCGGAAAAGTCAAGCTCCGTAACGTCGATAGGCGCAACGGGGAATGAGGACCTGAAGTCGCCCGAATTTTTATGTCCGGGCATATGCATACGGTTTTTATCCTTGTTCTTGTACTTATTCAGTTGTGATAATATTTCGTAATTATAATTCATAATCGTTATTAATTTTTACCGTATTAAGCCAAATTCAGCCCTTGGTTTAGAAGCGAGCCAGACAAGGAAGCCGCGGCTTTTACAACAGGAGTTTACAAGTAGTAAATGACTTAGTAAAAACGCAAGGCTGACACAGTATGGCGAAGTTTATAAGCCAAGACTATTTCTTGGGTTTCATTGTGGGGAAGAGGATTACGTCACGAATAGTCGCGCTGTCGGTTAAAAGCATAACCAAACGGTCGACGCCCATACCGAGACCGCCCGTAGGGGGCAAGCCGTATTCGAGCGCGGTGATAAAGTCCTCGTCGACCTGAGCGTTGCAGCCCGGTTCGCTCTTCCTCTTTTCTTCGACCTGCTTTACAAATCTCTGCTTCTGGTCGATAGGGTCGTTGAGTTCGGAGAACGCGTTGCCGAACTCGTGCGAGCAGATAAAATATTCGAATCTTTCGGTGAACGCAGGGTCGGAAGGCTTGCGTTTTGCAAGCGGAGAATTCTCAACGGGATAATCGTAAATTATAGTGGGCTGAACGAGCTTTTCTTCCACGAACGCGTCGAACAGCGCAATGAGGACGTGACCCTTCGTAGCGCTTTCGCCTTCGGGTACATCACAGCCCAGCGCCTTGGCAGCCGCGCGAGCCTGCGCGTCGTCAGCCCAAGCGTCGTAGTCCGCTCCGCTGTATTTCTTTACCGCCTCTTTCATAGTCAGCCGTTCCCACTTTTTGCCCATATCGAGTTCAACTCCCTGATATGAAATTTTAGTGGTGCCGCACACGTTCTGAGTTACGGTTTTGTACAAATCTTCAATCAGATCCATCATACCGAAATAGTCGGTATACGCCTGATACATTTCAATCGTGGTGAACTCGGGGTTGTGGAACGCGTCCATACCTTCGTTGCGGAATATACGCCCTACTTCGTACACTCTTTCAAGCCCGCCGACTATCAGGCGCTTCAAATAAAGCTCCGTTTCTATACGCAGATACATATCGATATCGAGAGCGTTGTGATGCGTTTTGAAGGGACGAGCCGCAGCACCGATTTCGAGCGTGGTAAGAACGGGGGTATCCACTTCGAGATAGCCCATATTATCGAGGTAAGCCCTGATTTCCTTTAAGATGCGTGAACGGGCTACGAAAGTCTTTCTGACGTCCGTATTAACTATCAAGTCCAAATCCCTCTGACGGAAACGCAAGTCTGCGTTGGTCAGTCCGTGCTGCTTTTCGGGCAGGGGACGGAGCGCTTTGGAAAGCATTTCGATATGGTTGCAGTGAATGGAAATTTCGCCCGTCTGCGTTTTGAAAACGAAACCGCGCACGCCGACTATATCGCCGATATCGTAGTCCTTTTTAAAAGCGGCGTAATCATCCTCGCCGACGTCGTCGCGGCGGACGTAAATCTGAATAAGCCCGTCGCGGTCGGAAAGATGCGAAAAGCTTGCCTTGCCCATAATACGGCGGCTCATGAGCCTGCCCGCAACCGAAACTTCCTTACCTTCCAGCTGTTCGTAATTTTCTTTTACGGAAGCGGAATTAGCCGTGATTTCATACTTGGTTTTGCAGTACGGGTCGTTGCCCTCGCTCTTTAACTTAGAAAGCTTTTCGCGGCGGATTTGCGCCTGTTCCGCTAACTTTTCTATTTCTTCCTCTTCGGTGAGGGGTTGAACGTTATTGTTATTCTCTTGCATAATACCTCGCTCACGCATATCATTTCGCTATCGGAAATCTTTGCAGTGATTTTATTTACTGTAGTCGCTTATTACTTTATTGCCAAAATCTTGAGTTTGTATGAAGAACCGTCGGGGCAGTTGACCGTAACCACGTCGCCCTTGGTTCTGCGCATAAGAGCCGCGCCCACGGGGGACTCGGAAGAAATTTTGTTGTTCATAACGTCGACGTCTGTCACCGACGTGATCGTGTACTGCTCCTCTTCGCCGAACTCTTCGTCGAGAACGGTTACCACGGAATCGAGATGAACGTAGGAATTGTCGGTTATCTCTTCCTGAATTACCGCGTTTTTAATCTGGTATTCGAGTTCCGCGATTTTGCCCTCGTTGGAACGTTGTTCTTCGCGGGCGGCGTCGTATTCCGCATTTTCGGAAAGGTCGCCGTGGGAACGCGCTTCAGCTATTCTTTCGATGATTTCGGGGCGCTTTACCTTTACGAGATTGTCAAGCTCCGCAACTAAATCGTCGTAGTTCTTTTGAGTCATAACGTACTGTTGGTCTGCCATTGTTTATACCTCTTTTTCCGCATATCTTGCGGATATTGAAATTGCATATCTATCAAGATAGCGATTCCGTCAACGACGGAACCGCTTTCAGTTATACCCTATTATATATGTTTTTTACCAAGTTGTCAATTTATATAAGAGTGAATTTCGCACGAAATGCGCGCTATTTCACGCCGTTTACAAACGTGCTTATCCTGTCAATTGCTTCGTAAAGCTCGGATTGGGAAGTCGCGTAAGAGGCGCGCACGTGCATTGACCCCGCTTCGCCGAACGCTCCGCCGGGAACGACGGCAACCTTTTGTTCCTTTAAAAGACGGGTTGCGAACTGCTCGCCGTCCATACCCGTTCCACCCACGTAAGGGAAGACGTAAAAGGCTCCCTGAGGACGGAAGCATTTCAATCCGAGCGAATTGAAAGCGTTCACCAAAAACGTACCGCGGCGGGAGTAATCCTCCCGCATTTGCTCCACAACCGAAAAGCCGTCGGCAAAGCCTTCCGCAAGAGCCGCGTTCGCCGCGTGCTGACTAACTCTCGGCGCGCACATAATGCAGTATTGGTGAATTTTGAACATAGCGTCGTCTATTTCTTTGGGCGCGCACACAAAGCCTACTCGCCAGCCCGTCATCGCAAAAGCCTTGGAAAAACCGTTAATTACCACCGTTCGCGCGGCCATATTGCCTATCGAAGCTATGGAAACGTGCTTTTTCCCATACGTAAGCTCTGCGTAAATTTCATCGGACACCACAAGTAAATCGTGTTTTTCTATGACGGGAATTATGCGTTCAAGCTGTTCTTTCGTCATTACCGCGCCCGTGGGATTGTTGGGGTAAGCGAGAATTAACGCCTTGGTCTTCGGAGTGATCGCACTTTCCAGATTTTCGGGCGTGAAAATAAAACCGTCGGAAGCGGAACAGTTCACCGCCACGGGAGTTCCTCCCGCAAGAACGATTGTCGGCGCGTATGAAACGTAGCAGGGTTGAGGAACTAAAATCTCGTCCCCCTCCTCGCAGATTGCGCGCATAGTCAGATCTATTGCCTCACTCGCCCCGACGGTCACTATCGTGCGTTCGGGGGTGCATGGAACGGCAAACCGCTCGTTCATATAGCGGCATATATTTTCGCGCAGTTCTTTAAGTCCGCGATTGCCCGTGTACTGCGTCAGCCCGCGTTTTACCGAACGCACCGCGGCGTCGCGTATATACCACGGCGTTACGAAATCGGGTTCTCCCACGCCCAAGGATATCGCGCCTTCCATACTCTGCACTATATCAAAAAATTTTCTTATTCCGCTCGGCGGCAAATTCGCCGAACGGCTATTCACAAAATTTCTCATAAATATTACCGACTTTTACGGTTGAACGGATATACGCTCGTTCTCTGTACTCTTGGTAATCAGCGCGCCCTCTACTTTGTACTTCTTTAAAATGAAGTGCGTTGCGGTGGAAAGCACCGATTCGTAGGTGGATATGCGCTCGGAAACAAAGCGGGAAACGCTTTTGAGCGACTTACCTTCCACAATGACTGCAAGATCGTAACCGCCGCTCATAAGGTAGAGGTTTTTAACTTCTTCGTGAGCGGCTATCTCCTGCGCGATAGCGTCGAAGCCCGCTCCGCGCTGGGGCGTAACCTTGACTTCAATCAAAGCTTCCACCGACTGTTCGTCGATTTCCCCGTCGTTGATTATAGCGGTATACTTGACGATAACTCCTTCCTTTTCCAGCTTTTTGACAGCGGCGGCGGCAGCTTCTTCGGAAACGCCTAGCATTGCGGCAAGCCGAGGCGCCGTAACGCGGGCGTCGGATTGTAAAATCGTTAAAACGTCTTTTTCTATTGCTTCCATAAAACACCTCTTAAACGCGCGGTAAAAGCACGCGATTTTTTTTATTTTAAACGTTTTAAACGGATATGTCAAATTAATGTTTGAAAGTAGTTTACTTTTGACCGTTTTTAAAGTAAAATTTATTTATGTTCAGAATTTGGGCTAAGATAGTCAAAGACGGAAAAATTGTAAATCAACTCACATACGAGCGGGACGACAAGTTCGCTTACGCAAAATTTTTCGAGTACCTTGCAGATATATGCGAGGGGCTGGATATCGCCACGCCCGTGCTTTTGAAAACGCATATATTTAATTATGCGAAATTCAACATAGTCCGCTTTATCCCCCGCGACTTCGCGGAAAACGTGGACTTCGACAAGCTGATACTTGAAAATATTGTCATTTAGGATAAAAAAACAAGCAAGTTACATATTAGTAATATGCGGCTTACTTGTACTATCTGCACCCTGAACCTTATTATTTTGGGTATATGCGGGGGTGTATTTGCTTTTTCGGGTTTTAATTTATTGCTTTTTATGTGCCTTAATTCGGTTACGGCAATGCGGTGTTTCCTTGCCGTCGGCTTTGTTTCCGCACTTTTCGCACTGTATTATTTGTTGGTTTTCAAACCCTTCAAAGGCTTGAAATAAATTTACCGCTCACCCATTTTCTAAACTACTTACGTAGCAAGGAAAACCGCGCTTTTCCGCAGCGCGACCCAATTTGCGAATACTTTCGCCTCAGTAGGTGAATTTTTGCAATTTCTGATAATTGAGGGCTAAATAAATATTGCAAAAAGAGGGCAGCGCCCTGAATTCGTAAATATATTTTTCGCGCAAGAAAAAGATATTTACGAGATGGAAATTTTTACACTTACGCCTGTGTTGGCGTCCTGATACATTATCCAGTAACCGCCGTTTTTAACAGGCATATAGCTTGCGCAGTTTTCTAAGCTTTTCGGCGGTTTTTCGGAGTTTGCTGAGGGAACGCCGTAGCATATGTAACGGGGAACGCCGTCCACGCTCAATACGCCGAACACGTAATACTTGCCGTCGCCGTAGCTTATTTTAGCCCAGCGGCTGCCTTCCATCGCTTCTTCCAGCTCGCTTTCCTTAGGGTATGAAGCAAAGATTTTTTCTATATCTCCGCTCATTCGCCCGTAAAAATCTCCGCCTGCAAGCTTGGGCTTTTCAGCCCTGTTTTTACTGTTAGTCCTGTTATATTTGCGCTCTAAACGCTCTTTCTGCACCTTGACAGCGCCAGCGCTCTCTTCATTTTCACCGCTTGCACTCCCGTCTTTTTTTTGCGTTTTATCTTCGCGTAAAGCCCCACCGTTCTCATCAGCGCTATACTCATAATAATTCACCTCCGCGATAGCTTCGTCGTCATAAGCTACCGCTTTTTTATTTTCCCCGACCTCTTTGTATTCGGTAGATTTGGAACTTGCCGCCGACTGCTTATTTGCGGTTGCCGAAGGCTTTTGCTTTGCGCTTTCGCTTCTTGCCATTTCCTCCTTTAAATCGGGAAGAGCGCAAGCCATTTGCCCGCACGCCGCGCTTGCTATGGGAGCGCACGCGCCGTTGTTGCAGAAACACACCATAAACGCAAATCCGCAGGACAGATTTATTTCGCTTTCACACTCGTATTTAGTTCCTTCGAAAAGCACGGTTTTCAATCCGTCGGTAATACCGAGAACGTACCGTCCCTCGCTGAGCGGAGCAAAATTGATTAGCGCGACTTCCACCTTTAAAAACCCCGCGTAAGTTTCCGCTTTGACAAGTCCCGAAAGAGCGCCGCCGTCTGCGGAAAATCCGCTCTTAACCTGTTTTATTACGGCAATTTTTTTTACGTATCCCGTCAAAGGCGCACCTCCGCTTTATTAATTAAATATATGATAGTACGTAATCAATTGAAAAAATTGTGTTATAATATATATTTAGGGCTTATTTTGTCATAAGCTTATTTCAAAGGGTGAACGCTTCACTTTTACTGTTCGTGTTTTTCATTTTTCAGTGCGTTTTTAACACTATTTTTTCACACCGATTTTACGCTAAAATATTTGCTAATTCAAAAAGTTTTGTGATATAATTATATTGACCGAAAAAGGGCTTTTAGCAAGCCTTCCGATTAATCAATATCGTTATTATTTTTATTATATAGGAGATAAAAATGGCACTCACAAAGAATCAGAAAGTACTTGACTTCGTGGAAGAAAGCGCCGCTTTAGGCTGTCCCGACAAGATCGTTTGGATTGACGGCGGACAGGAACAGATTGACCAGCTGAGAAAAGAAGCGGTTGTAAGCGGCGAGCTTATTAAACTCAACCAGTCGCTTCTGCCCGACTGCTACCTTCACAGAACCAAGGTAAACGACGTAGCGCGCGTAGAGGACAGAACTTTTATCTGCACTAAAAACAAAGAGGACGCAGGTCCCATCAACTACTGGATGGACCCCAAACAGGGTTACGAGCTTTGCAGAGAAATCGCACGCGGTTCGATGAAAGGCAGAACGATGTACGTTATCCCCTATTCGATGGGCGTAATCGGCTCCGACTTCGCAAAATACGGTATCGAAGTAACCGACTCCATATACGTAGTTCTTAATATGTGCATTATGACGAGAGTAGGCAAGGAAGTTTTGCTTGCACTCGGCAAGGACGGCGACTTTATCAAAGGTTTCCACGCAAAATGCAACGTGGACGCAGACAACAGATACATAATGCACTTCCCCGAGGACAACACCATTATTTCGGTTAACTCGGCTTACGGCGGCAACGTTCTCCTCGGCAAAAAGTGCTTTGCTCTCCGCATAGCTTCATATCTGGGCAAGAACGAGGGCTGGATGGCTGAGCATATGCTTATCCTCGGCGTAACCTTCCCCGACGGCAGCAAGAAGTACGTGGCGGCTGCGTTCCCCTCCGCTTGCGGCAAGACCAACCTTGCAATGCTCATTCCCCCCAAGCACT
>CAYXXB010000027.1:0-16769 GCA_964468955.1 uncultured Clostridia bacterium
TGAATTTAGAGCCTGCCGCAATAGCCTTTTCGCACTGTTCGCGGTTGATAACCGTACCTGCGCCTACGTACATATCGGGGAAGTTTTTAACGGTGAGCTTGATAGCTTCTTCAGCACACTCAGTACGGAAAGTGATTTCCGCGCAAGGCAAACCGCCGTTTACGAGAGCCTGCATTTTAGGCAGAGTTTCTTCCAGTGAGTTGAGTACAACTACGGGAACAATTTTCATTTTCTTGATTTGTTCGAGTTTCTGTTCGTTGGTCATTTTAACGCCTCCAAAACGTTTAATTTATATTAGTGTAGTAATTATATCACAATTCCAACCCCTTTGCAAGGGGGTAATAGAAATTTTTTGAGTTTGAACCAGCCGTCTATGCCGCCTCGTTCTCTTCTTCTTTTTTGACGGGTTTCTCTTTATTTTCTTCCCCGCCTTCAATCTGCGTCCAAACTCTGCGGCAAATTTTATAACCGCACAACTTATCGATAAACACTACAGCGAAAAATACAAAACAGCCGAATATCGTCACAATCATATCCCACAGTGTATCGGAAAGCGGGTTGTGTGAACTGAAATATTCCCCGACCGTCATCGCAGCTTCCACGCTGCCGGGTTCGACTTTCCATGCCTGACAGTCGCTCGTGACGCTTATACAGTCCACGGTAAATTCCCACACCTCCCAAAGAGCTGCAAGTCCCATAACCGCGAGGAAGATGAGAAGAAAAAAGCCGAACGGTTTAAGCTTTCTCCCGCCGAAATACAGAGCAAAAATGAACAAGCCCATACCGCCGAGAAAGCCGAAGTTTGCGTGCAGAAATTTATCGAACCAAGGCCATTTATCGTAAAAGCCTAAAGCCGCCGCGAAGTCGAGCGCAAGCACTGCGTGCAGCGATATAACCACGTTAAATATAAACGGTATCCGCATTTTGAAAAGCCTGTTTACAAGCGGGATTATAAGCGCAATAAAAGGCGCAATGCAAATCTGAACTATCCGCATTGCCTCATGCGTTTCGTACGCAAACACGTATATAAAAAGCGTTGCCAGCGACAGCATGAAAGCCGCCGCAGCTGGGGTGAATTTTATGAATTTTTTCATATGAACCTCATATATAACCGTAGAAATATACGCCGATAAATCGGCTAAATCGCGCGTTAACCGCGGCATAGTACGCACTCTACATCAGCGGAGAAACGATTCGCAGGGCTTTTGTAACCAAGCCTTTCACGACCCCTTTCTTTTCCGCTTTATCGGGACAATTGCAATCGGGGAACGTTCTTTCAAAGTCCGCAAAAACGTCCGCCATAACCTGTTTATCGTCGGTTAAAACCGCGTTCTCGAACTGTTGGTAAAAGGAGCGCATATCGATATTCGCAGTACCTATAACCGCACACTTTTCGGTAATAACAACCTTGCTGTGAACGAATGCGTCTTTGACGTAATTTATCTTTACTCCCAGCTTTATCAGCTTTTCCGCATTGTCCTTTGTCATAACGTAAACGTAGGCTTTGTCGGGTACTTCCGGCAACACAAGCCGAACGTCCACACCCGCCATCGCCGCATTCCCAATCATAAGCAGAATACTTTCGTCAGGCACGAAATACGGCGTCATAAAATACAGCTTTTCGTTAGCGGAAGCAATCACGTTTTCCAAAACCGCTTTGTAAACTACCCTCTCGAACTCGGGTCCCGTAGCAAACGGCATAACCGTGGCTGAGCTATTCACCCGCTCATATATGCCGATGAAAGAGGAATAATCCACGGGCTTCTTTACTATATATTCCCACTGTCTTAAGAATATGAGCGTCATTGCATCCACGGCTTCGCCGTTTAAACGCAAGCCCGTGTCCTTCCAATAGCCGTGCATGCGCTTTTCGTTGACGTACTCGTCGGCGAGATTGCACCCGCCCGTGTAGGCAACCTTGCCGTCGATAACTATTATCTTTCGGTGGTCGCGGTAGTTGAGCGCGAACGTGAAACGGGAAACGAGTCTGTTGAAAACCTTGATTTTGCCCCCGCATTTTTTAACGCGTTTTTTTGTCTTGTGCGATAGCGAACGGCTGCCCATATCGTCGTAAATAATACGCACGTCCACACCGCTTTTCATTTTGTCCTCAAGCACACGCAATATCCTGTCTAAAAGTATTCCGTCTGATATCGCAAAGAACTCTATGAACACAAACCTTTCGGCTCTTTTCAAATTTTCCAGAACGTCGTCGAACATACCTGCCGCCGAGGGAAAATATTTAAGTTCGGTGTTGTTATACGGCACGAACCCGCCCTCGCGGTTGAGATAACGGCAGAGCTTGACAACCCCGCTGTCTGCGTTCGGGTCGGCATATGGCGGCACGAACTCCCGCGTCTTTTTATAAATTTCCCTGTGCTTTTTCCTCGGACGGGCGTACATCACGCGATCGTTGGACATTATGTAAATCAAAAATCCGCATTCAAAGAACAGCAGAATAAACAATACCCAAACCGCCTTTGACTGCGTACTGCGGTGGGAAGACAACACGAACACCGCCGTTACGATGCTGACCGCGGCAAGGAACGCCACGTAATAGCGCCAGCCCGTAACGAAAAAGAAATTCAGGCTTATAATGATGCCGAGCTGTAAGAAGACCAGAAGAAGAGTAAACGAGGTTTTAACGAATGCAGTGCGGTTGGTCTGCGTTCTGATTTTAACTACTCTCGCGTCCGAACTCTTAACCTTTCCCGAACGGTGTTGCTGCTTTACGGGGACTGAATACTTCACTTTCATATGCCCTCCCCTGCGGCAATTTCCACAGCCGCTAACGGTTTGAATTCGACTTTTGCGGAAGTGAGTTCCACCGCCTCCCGAACCAATTTATCAAACAGAATAAAATCCTCTTCGAGCTTGATTTTCAATCGCTTATTTTCATTTTTTCTCACTTTCGTTAGGGGATATATAAGCCCCAACAGTAAAATAGCGCCCAATCCAACGCATATCCAACCGCAAATCTGCGCGATAAAGGACTGTAAAATGAGCGCAAGGCAAAGCCCCGCCGCAGTAAATATTAAGCCCATAATTCCGAACAGAACAGCAAGAGCGGTACTCTTTCTGTGCTTCTTTATACTGCGTTCGGAAGCGCGGTTAAGCACGTTTTCCATACGCACCTGTATGTATTGAAGCCTGTCTTTATTCTCTATAACGTGCGGTCGGGAAAACAGTACGTACTTCATATCCGCGTAGTCTTTATCCGCTTCCGTGTGTACGTCCTCCCATCCGAGTGCAAGATAGCACTTCATTATCATATCGGCATAGGCGCGTTTTAGCGATACCGAAAGATAATCGTAATTGTCGTGGTCCTTTATAATTTTCACATCTTCACCGATTTCATTTTTTCACGATAAATTATATCACACGTTTTTAATAAATGCAATGACCGTCTAGGCGGCTTTTAAAAATTCCCCGCAAAATCTAAGCAGTTTGGTTTTTAAGGATAAATTTTACACACAAAGACCGCACGATTTGCCCCGCCCGTCGGTTGACAGTAAACGTGATACTATGTATAATTGAACTATGTTTAAGGGTTTGAAAAACGACAATACGCGAAAGGGCTTAACCCTTGCGCTTAAAATATGTACGGCGGTTGCTGCGGCGTTAGCACTGTTACTCACTTTCACCGTTTCAGACTACTACATATTCAACAGAATGAGCGAATACGGATATTTCTTCTGTATATGTCAGTGGTTCAAAAAAGCGGGATTGTTTTTGCTCATTCTCGCCGTATTCTTTAAATCGGAAAAGTGCGGACGAACGGTAAAGTATGTCCTCCTTCCGTTCGTTTTGTACAGCTGCTGTATGTTCGGCGATTTCTTTAATATCGTTCCCGAGGCAACTACCGCAAACGAAGAGATTTACAACGCGGTAAACCTCTTCTTCCCAAAGTGGCTTAACATAACGCTGTTCTTCACGCAGAACGCTCTTTACATAGCTTGTTGTACCTTTTTGTTTCTGCTCGACGGTTTTGAGGCGGAACCCCGCTATGTCAGTTACTTTGTCTTTTCGATTTTTGCGACTATGCCCCTCAACATCTTCGAAAACTTTTTCGATATAAACAGCATTCCCGCAAATTCGTTTCTGAGATTTAAAAACTTTACCGTATGGCATTTCCTCGCCATTATAATTTTGGCGGCGGTAACGATTGGGCTGTACAACTTCTTAAAGGACAAACCGAAGGAAAAGCAAGACAAATATCTTGCGGCGATTGCCGTATGTCTGCTGTTGCAATATCACAGCAAGGACAGCATGGTTTTGGGCGACGGCTACAACGTTTATCACACCATATTCGCGTGTCTGCCCCTGTTTATCTGCAATATAGGCGTATACGTTGCCAGCGCTTCGGTACTGCTGAAAAAGAAAGTGTTGTACGCAATTTCTTTCTTCGTACACGCTGTCGGCGCGCTTACCGTGTTCATATATTTCGGCAAAGACGAGATGAGCGACTACGGAATATTCTGCAGTTATTCGATACTTTATTTCTGTCTGACGCACTGTCTGCTGTTCGCCCTTTGCGTACTGCCCTCCGCGCTCAAACACTATAAATTTTCCATACGCGACTGCATCATTCCGCTAATTTATTACTTCATCGTAATAGTTGTCGCATCGCTTGCAAGTACGCTTGTTTCCTATCTTTCCACCACGTGGACGACAGCGGACGGAACGCACCTTACGGACGAGGCGGGCAACCTTTTACCGCTTATCCCCAACTACGCTTTCACGCAGGTCAATCCCCTGCCTTTCGACGTACCCAACCTCATCCCTTTGGGCGGGGTTATGCAGTACATAAATATGTTTTACGTACTGCTTGTGTATGCCGCTTACGTTGGCTTATTCTTCACCTTTTACGGATTATATCGGGCATATTTGGGGGTCTACGCCAAAATTTCTGCGAAAATCAAGGCAAAAAGAGCGTTTATCCCCATTCAAAGCGAGGCGTCTGTTATAGGTTCTGAGCCTATTGAGGAAGCTGCGGTTACGGAAGAAGCCGAAAAGGAAACCAAGCAGTAAAAAATTTATTTCAAATTATAATTAAAAAGAGCGTTATCTTCATAGCGAAGATAACGCTCTTTTAACTGTTTTATTCGTCTGTCTGTCTGATTTTTATTGCGTTGATTTCCGCAACTCTTTCCGTAAAGCTTACTTTCAAATCCCTCTTTTTCGCGTCCTCCGTAAAGCGGGAAGTGATAAGCGCATACAGCGGGAATATAATGGGTAACCCCAAGTTCGTTTCCACAAGCGAGTTTACGACAAGCGTCGTAATCTTAGCTCCCCAATCGGTTATCGTCGCACTGCGTATTCCTCCGACAAGCAGTGAAAATTCCCAACCGAACTGCACCAGGATTCCGATAATCAGCATCCACAACAGCGGGAACCGTTTCGACTTTTCTTTTTGGAAAAGATTATAAACTATGCAAGCAGCATACCCGACGAAGAGTATTAACCCCATCACTCCGTGATACGAACCCGTCGTTCGGGACGTGGTTATCGTGGCGGGACTTCCACCCATAGAAGCGATTAGGGGCGCGGATATCCACCACGACATTATCAAAAGCGACCAGCCGAACAAATGCTTGTCCTTGGATATCCAAAACCAAATCCACGCAAAGTTCGTTATGCCGTAGCTCATTGACATCCACAGCAACACCCAGAACGTACTGCCGCCCGTCACCGTGCGCGAGTGCAGCGCCGCATAGAAAATGCCGTAGTCCACCACCATATACAACACGCCGCCGAAAAGAGCAAACAGAAGCGTAAGATACTTCTTTTTGAGAACAAGCAATGCGCAAAAGAAAACGAGAAACGCTATATCCAGATAAATATACAAGGGAGTGAAAACCCTTTGAGCTATAATTTCCATAACGGTGAAATTATACAGCGCCCACAACTGTAAAGTCAAGAAAAAATTAAGCGGAGGTCTTTATGCCTCCGCTCTCTTATTAAAATATATCAGTTGGTTTCCACTGCGGTTTCACGCTTATTTTCTTTCTTCTCGCTTGTAAGCATTAATCCTCTGCCCGTAATCATCGGCGAGATGATAAGCCATATTGCCGCAAGCGCGACAAGCACGTAAATCGTAATAGAACCTGCCGAACGCGCACCGCCGAATATCCAGCTTACAAGGTTGAAGTTGAATATGCCGAAAAGCCCCCAATTCAGACCGCCGACAATGACGAGAATGTAACTCAACACGTTGAAAAATAACATAAAAGCCTCCTTTAAAGTTGCTAACAAAAGTATAAGCTTTTAAGAAATTTTTATACGCATTTTTCGTTACCCGCGTAATATCCCCCAACGAATTGCGTTAAACAGGGTTTTTACAGATAAAAACGCCCTTGTTTTGCGTTGTTTTACTGATTTTTATCTTGTCCGAAATTTCCACTCCGCCCACAATTAACACTTCGTTTCCTACGCATACGAGAGGGAGTTTTCCGCGCATACTCTGCGGTATTTTTTTATCGGTAAGATAGTCGGAAAGACTTTTTGTTCCACCGCCGAATTTTGTAAACCTGTCGCCAGAACGCCTTAACCTAATAACCGCGCCGGAAGGAATCTTGTCTATATCGAAGGTCAACGTTTTTATGTTCTTACCAAAGCCCTTGGATATTTCTCTTAAAGCGGTTTGCATCTCTTCTTTCCTGACCAGATAAACGGGACTCTCCGTCAGCTCTATCGACTGTTCGCTTTCGAGTGCACGATAGAAAGGTACGCTTTCAATTCCCGCAGTAGACTTTTTTTCTACTGTAATGGCAACGCCACCGCTCTCCTTAATTGCTGTCAGTCCCAAAAATTCAAATTTTTTTCCGTTACTCAAACTCTGCAGTTCGAACAGTTTTTGCAAATGCTCGGCGGTATAATCGCATTTATGAAAATGCTCCGCCACTATTCTTTGCGCCGCCCGTTTGAAAATAACCTTCTCCAAGCACGGCTTTATCAGAAAATTATCCGCTGTCCGCTTAATTATAACCTCTTGGGTTTTACGCGCAAAATATTCCTCGTCCTCTGCGGCAAGTTGGGTAAATCTGTAAATCGCCCCAGCCGCACCGTGTACGGCTTCTTCGAGTGCGGGCAGCACGTTATGGCGGATTTTATTGCGGGTGTAATCGTCGGTCAGGTTTGTTTCATCGGTGACGAACGGCACGTCATTCGCCGATATATATTCGTCTATTTCTTCGCGCGAACAGGCAGTTAAAGGGCGGATTAAGTTCAATGACGGTTCGTCAGAAATTCCGCATAAACCGCCGAGAGCCGTTCCCCTTGCGAGGTTGAATAAAACCGTTTCAGCAACATCGTTCATGTGATGCGCCGTTGCAATAACGTCCGCTTTGCCATCTTTTATAACTTTATCATAACAAGAAAGACGCCAGATGCGCGCACCGTTTTCGTCCTTGAAAGCGCCCTTTTTCGCTGTAAAACAGTGTAACGGAATACCTTCCCCCCCGCAATATGCCTTAACGAACGCGCTGTCGCGCTCGCTTTCCTCACCGCGTATACCGTGGTCGCAGTTCAACGCGGAAAGCGTAATGCCGTAATCGCTCCCGTAAGTAAGCAGGTAGTGCAGAAGCGCCATACTGTCTTTGCCGCCCGAAACGGCGACGCATATTCTTTTGTCAGCGTATTTTTCAAGATTGACGTTCATAGTAATTTGCCCTATAGTTTTTCCCGCACGGCTTTGAGCCGTGCGGGATATAAATTATTTTTAAAGTTTTGCAACTCCGCTTGCAACCGCCGCTTGTGCAACGGCTTTTGCAACCGCCTCGTGTGCGCGCTTGTCGTACGCATAGGGTAGTATATATTCCCGACTGAGTTCGCTTTCCGAAACGCACTCAGCTATCCCGCGGGATGCCGCCATCATCATTTCAAAGTTGACCGTCTTTGCCCGAACGTCCAACGCGCCGCGGAAAAGACCGGGGAACACGAGAACGTTATTTATTTGGTTAGGGTATTGTGAAGAACCCGTGCCGTGAATAAACGCACCCGCGTCCTTAGCGTCGTCCACCGAGATTTCGGGAACGGGGTTTGCGCACGTGAAGAGAATAGGCTTTTCGTTCATAGAACGCACCATATCCTTGCTCACGCAGTTAGCCGCCGAAACGCCGATAAACACGTCGGCGCCCTTCATTGCGTCCTTTAACGTTCCCGTAATCTTATTGCGGTTGGTAACCTTTCCAAGCTCCTGCTGGGCGGGATTGAAGCGCGTATCGCCCTCGCATATAATTCCAAGCTTATCGCAAGCAATCAAATCCCTGACGCCGAAACGCATTAAGAATTTCGCAATGGAAATGCCCGCCGCGCCCGCGCCGTTTATTACGACTTTAATTTCATCCATTTTCTTTCCCGCGACTTTCAGCGCGTTGATTAACGCAGCCGCAACAACGATTGCCGTGCCGTGCTGGTCGTCGTGAAACACGGGGATATCCAACTCCTCTTTGAGCCGCGTCTCGATTTCAAAACAGCGCGGAGCGGAAATATCTTCGAGGTTTATTCCGCCGAAACTGCCCGCAAGCAGTTTGATTGTTTTTATAATCTCTTCCGTATCCTTTGAGCGTATACACAAAGGATATGCGTCCACGTCGCCATACGCTTTGAAAAGCGCGCACTTGCCCTCCATAACGGGCATACCCGCTTCAGGTCCTATATCGCCCAACCCAAGAATCGCAGTGCCGTCCGTAATTACGGGAACGGTGTTCCAACGCCTTGTGAGCGTGAAGCTCTTCTCCGGGTCTGCCTGAATTGCAAGACAGGGTTCGGCAACCCCCGGAGTATATGCCAACGAAAGCTTTTCGCGCGTATCCACTTCCACGCGGGGAACTATTTCAATCTTTCCCTTCCACTCCGCGTGCTTCTTTAAAGATTCTTCTCTGTAATTCATTTTTACCTCTTCCGCCCAAAAAATTCAGACGGTTTATCCAATTTATTTCTCGTATACTTCGCGCTTTAGGATGGCGATATAGGGCAGGTTGCGGAAACGCTGAGCGTAGTCCAGACCGTAGCCCACTATAAATTCGTTTTCAACCTCGAAGCAGGAATAGTCGGCCTTGATGTCAACTACTCTGCGTGCGGGTTTATCCATAAGGGTTACAACGGTGAACGATTTGGCACCGCGTCCCATAAACAATTCGCGCAGTTTAAAAAGCGTGTTGCCCGAGTCCACTATGTCCTCGACCAAAATCACGTCCCTACCCTCAATGGGTGCCGCAAGGTCCATAACAATCTTTGGAATACCCGAACTCGAGGAAGACGAACCGTAGGACGAAATAGTCATAAAATCGAGCTGAACGGGCGTTTTCATCGCGCGCACCAAATCGCAGTAAAACATTACGCTGCCCTTTAAAATGCTGATAGCAATAGGGTACGAACCTTCAAACTTGTTATCAAGCCATTCCGCGGCTTTTTTGACCGCGCTTTGTATTTCCTCTTCCGACAGATAAATTCTTTCGAGTTCGTTCAACATTGCAAATTTTTCCTCCGTAAAATTAATTTGGTTTTCAATAATTATATCATATTATAACCGCAAACGCAACAATCGCGCCGATTATTTATTCGCTCTTTATCCGATTGTCCGTACAGGTTACGCGGAAGTATTTAAAGGTCGCAGACCCCGTGCTATCCCCGCTCGAACGGGCATATATGCCCACTTTAGCACCTGTCCATATGCCACGTTCGGCATAGAAAACGTGCGTAAACGCTCTCCCCCCGAACGAAAATTTATAGGTCAGTCTGTTTGGTTCTTCGTACTTTGCCGAAAGCTTGAAGTCAACGTAATTATCATCGTAGAGCTGACTTCTCGCAAGGGTTTCATCCTGCCCTCCGCCTATCTCGCCTTTGCGTATTTCAAGATAGTTTTGTCCGTCCTTTCTTACCACGCACACATAAGCGTAAACTCTTCCGAACACGGTAAAACCCACCTCGTCGCCATCGCTGACAAGGTTGAGCTTGCACCTTGCACTGACCGCGAAATTGCGGTACTGCACCTTTTGCATGAAAAGTTGCGGAAGGTCGGAAAGCGCGGATTGCCCGTAATAAACGCAGTTGAGCTTCAAACCGCGTTTAAGCTCGTACCACCCCGCCTTTCGGTTTGCGGGAGTCTGCCAAACAAGCGACAGCTTTTCACCGTCGAATTCGTCGCTCGGCTCTATACGCAAATCGGTCGCGATATCCACGGGGTACTCCCCGCCGTCCACGGGCGAACCCGCAATATAATCGTTCTCGGTTTTGCCCGTCAGCACCCAATCGTCGTGCCATACGGCGGGCTGTAGATGCACCACGCGGCCGTACGCGCCCAAATCCTGAAAGTGCATAAACGCCCAGCGCTTGCCCTTGTCGTCAAGGTCGATAAGCGCACCCTGATGAGGTCCGTTCACGTCTGAATCGCCCTGCGTCATTATTATTTTGGTTTCATACTCGCCGTAAATTTTCTTGGAACGGAGGGCAACCTGCCAACCCGTTCTTACGCCTCCTGCGGGGGCTAAAATATAGAAGTACTTGCCGTGTTTGTAAAACTTAGGTCCTTCTATCTTGGGCGCGAGGTCGCGTCCGTCGTAGATAATTTTGTATTTGCTTGCCGTGTGGGAAAGTGATTCGTCCGTTTCAAACACGGCGAGTTTTGAATTGAAGCCTATTCTGCTTTTCACGAACGCGAAAACGACGTAGCATTTTCCGTCCGCCCATATAGGACAGGGGTCCTCGTAGCCCTTGCCGACGAGAAGCGGGCGAAGAGGCGACCACTTCCCGTAGATATCTTCCGTTTCGGAAACGTAAATGCCTTCGTCGGGGAAAGGTATAAGGCAGTAGAATTTGCCGTCGTGATACCTCAACGATACCGCCCAAACACCCTCGCCGTGGCGCACTTCGTCGAACTTCTTAAACGGCAGTTCGTCCATAACGTAATTGATAATTTCCCATTCCACTAAGTTTTTGGAGTGAAGCACGGGAACGCACGGAACGTGGTTGAAGCTTGACGAAACCATATAAAAATCGTCGCCCACGCGGATGATGTCGGGGTCGGAATAGTCGGAAAGAATTACAGGGTTTTTATATTGCATATTTCACCTCTTTCGTACGAAAAAATTCTACCACACCGCCGTAAAAAAATCAAGTGAAGAAAAAACGCCGTCACTCTTTTTTATTAATCGTTGCGCATATGAAACACTTACGCATATGTACCGTTTTTCAACTTTGCATATATTCACTGATTTTATCGGTTAATGCCTTATTCCCCATTATATTAAACAAACGAAAAAGGACACATATTAAACTGTGTCCTTTTTTAGTTTTTAATTGTTCCAATTTTCAGGCATTAGCTTTAAATCAGCCCCATACCCTTTCCGTAGAAAGGCGAAGTTGTTTTAAGCTTTGCAAAGCCGTTGTTCGGCAGAGAACCATCGGGCTGACGAGGCGCTTTTGCGTCTTCTTCTGATAAAGAAATGAAGTCGTCTACGGTCAGCGTGCCATAGGTCGTATTGTATTTTAAGTCGCCCTTAGGAGCCATCAAGTCGAAGTTGCAGTTTTTGACCACACCCGAACCTCCAAGTTCACCGGGGTTTTTGTTCGGCTTACCGCTTGAATTAGGATAGTATAATGACAGACTGTTCAATATGGTATGACCGAATTTGCTGGATTCGTCAAGCATATAGTTATATCCGTTATCCCAAGCAACACAGTTCGTAATGTAAAGTCCGCCCTTGTTGTGGTTCTGGTCAAAGCCTTTGACCGACCCCGTTATGTTGTGTCCGAAAGACACGCAGTTTTTAACAAGCTGAACGCCGTTAGAGCTGTTGCCGCCGAGCTTAATACCGTTACCGTTACCGTTAAACGAGCCGTCGCCCCTGTACTTCATTCCAAAAGGTTCTACTCTCTTTCTAACCCAGCTGTCAGTACCTGTAAAATCCGCCTTTTTACCGGCTTCCCAAGCCCAACAATCTTCGATGAGTACCGAGTAGTCCATTTCGTACAAGTCCCAGTTATCGTCTGCATTTCTCCAAGCACGGCAGCCTCTGAACGCGTTATTTATACCTGCAAACATTTTACAAGCAAAACCGTCCGCATCGGCGCCGAAATTCGCATCGTGGTCGCAGTTGAGATACGAGTCGCAGTTTTCAATCAAGTTATTACTGCACTCTGCGCCACCGGGGTTCTTCTTGTCGTGACCGAAACCGAGCTGAACACCCGTATCGAGATTGTGATGCGTTTTACATCTTCCCAAATAATTGTACGAGCCTTCGATCTTTATTCCGTTATCACCCGCATAGCATACAGTTATGCCGTGGAGCTTCCAATAGCTTCCCGTCAAATATAAGCCTACTGCAGTTGTGCTGTTGTTACCGGGGGTCTGACCGCTGAAATTGAATTCAACCTCACCCCATTCATACGCTTGAATTACTATGGGTTCTTCCGCCGTTCCGCTCTTTGACAGGTTTACTCTTTCGTTATAATAGTAAACGCCGGGCATACAGAAAATAGTCGTTCCTGCAGACGCTTTTTCAATGGCGGCCGCCAAGGAATATAACGGTGCGTTTCTGGTGCCGTTATTGCTGTCTTTTCCATCGGCGGACAGCCAGATAGACGTATCCGTTATTTCGGGTTGAACTCCGTTTTTCTCGTCCTCGTAAATTTTAATTACAGGTTCTTCGGGGTTCTTATTATCGCCGGGGTCGGGTTTTACGGGGTCGGGTTCTACGGGCGCTTCGCCTTCTATCCATACCGCGTACAAAGTGAAATCGCCTTCAACTGGTGTTTCGAAGTCGTATATTGCACCGTCTTCAGAACCGACAGCCCACTTAAGGGTATAGCCTTCTTTTGTTACGCCCGTGGGCTTCGTTACCTTGCCGTCCATTTCCGCCGTCTGTTTATCTACTTCCTTTCCTTCGCTTATAAACGTTACCGTATACATAGCCTTGGGTATTTCGCCTACGGAAACCTTACACTGTACCGTTTTGCCGTTCGAGGATATTGCGGAGATTATCGCGTCGCCCTTTGCAACCGCCTTTACAACGCCGTTCGCATCCACCGTTGCCACGGAAGTGTTGCTTGACGACCACACGAGATTTTTGTTCGTCGCGTCCGCGGGTAAAACCGTTGCGGTAAGCGTTTCGGTTGTGCCGAGCTGCTCTATTCTGATTTCGTATTTATTGAGCGTGATATTTTCAACTTGTACGAAAGCGCTTTCGTTAGGAGTACCGCAGATAATAACGTTGTCAACGTGTATATAACGAACCTTTGAAGCGTCCTTGGAGCCTCCGCCGCAGACCATTTGGAAGCCGTCTAAAGTCGCTACGTTCAAATCTTTATCAGTCACGAAAACTACGTCGTTTACCTTTATAGTCGCCTTGTAGTTACCGCTTGCCTCGTCCTTTTCAAACACGTAATTTACCTTGTATTTGGACGTGTTGACGGCGAGATTGGGTATCGTGCTGTTTGCAACGGCAGTATTCTCCGTGCCTGTCGTTTCACTGAATTTGTTATTCGCGTCGATTCTAAGCGTGAGCAGTTTTACTCCGCCGCTGAAGATAGCAAACGCGTCCCAATTCTTGCCGACTGTGGAAAGATTGAATTCAAAGTAGCCTTCTATCTTTCCTCCCAGATTTGCTAAGCTTATCCAAGTGCCGTTACCGTTAGCCGAAGTTTGAGTAAGCTTTTGCTTATAACCATCCGCCGTCGCTTCAACGTAGTCGGTTGCAGTCGCCATTTTTTCGTCCGCAAACAAGCCGTAACTTGATTCCGCCGTCTTTGCGGGGAGCTTAGTGCCGACCGCGTTCTTTGCGCTCGTTGCATATACTATGTTTTCAAAAGCAAGCGATAAGTCGGGACGTGCAACTACAGTCGTGCCGTAGGAAGATAATTCAACAGCTAAATCTACCTTGCCTGTCATATCTTCCACGCTGAAACCGCTTACCTTGCCGTCTTCGAAAGTTATGTATGACTTGCCAAGCATATACTTGCCGTTTTCGCCGAGAGTTATCTGCGAATAACTTTCTTTAAATACCGAAAGGTAATACGGAGTGCCTAACGTCATAATGGTTTTTGCAACGTCAAAATCATCGATTTGCGAAGGGTAATCCTTCTTTTCCCAAGCGAAACCGCCGTAGGGCGAATAAATATTGATTTTTTTAGCCGTGGCGTCGTAAACTGCATAGCTGCCGCCCGATAATTCAAAAGCGTTTTGGGAGCCGTCTACCTTTACAAATTCGCCGTCTGACGTAGTAACGGTATAATTATTTGCAGCCGAAGTTGCGTCTATTGCAGCCTTATATTCTTCCTCGGTCATCTTATTGCTTGTATCGGGCGTATCCGGATCAGGGTTATCGGGATTGGGTGTATTCGGAGTATTCGGAGTATTCGGTGTATTAGGCGTATTAGGCGTTTCAGAACCGCCCATCGCCGTTCCGCAGATATCGCAAAGGTTATCCTTGCCCGCTTCGTCGCTTCCGTTAATCTTTTCGTCTACGCAGTCGCCGAAATCAATCGTCTGGTCGGTATGCTCGCAAGTAGCCGCGTGCCAATGCTTACCGTTTTCCACCGTCCATTCGCCGCTAAAAGAATGTTTGTGAGAACATCCTGCCGCAAACGACGCGCTTGCACCTACTGCACCGACAAGTATGAATACCGACAGCAGTTTAGATAGTTTATTCATTTTCTTCTCCTTTTCAGGTTCGATCTTTTTGGCTTGCGGCTATTGCTAATTATAAAATAATTATAGCGTCGGCAACGTTTAATTTTTGCCGACGCTGCTTTTTGACCGTAGGGTAAAAAAAATCCCCTCTGTTTATTCTTTAATCATTTTATCACCATTATATTTTGTAGTCAATACAAATGTACGGAGAAAACGAAAGAAACTTACGGAAAATGTTGTAAAATAACATTTTTTAGTTAATTTATTCCGTACCACCCTAAAAAAGAACTTTGACGCGCTTGGCGTTGCGCAAAATAAAAGCAGTAGCGTTTGCTACTGCCTTCATTTTAGTGAAATACTTAATATGTATATCGAATTATTTTCTTTTCCACGGGCGGTTTTTATCAAGCCAACCGTGTTCTTGCCAATATTTACAGTCAAGTCCGCCTTTGCCTCTTTTTTGCACTTTCTTTTGAATTATTCGGCAAAACTTAAACTTGATTTTTGTGACTATCTTTGTGTGCGCCGGCTTTGCATAATTGATTTTTGCGAATTTGCGGGCAAGTCTTTTAATTTTATCGGTTAGCTTCTTGCGCTTCTTTTCGGAAAGCTTATCCCACACGATATCGCTCATCAAAGCACCGTTGAATACGCCTATTTTCGATATCCCCCACCAAGAAAGACTGTGTTTTATATCTTTCGCCGTTGATTTTGCTCCCGCGCCAAGACATTGAGTTATGATAACGGCACGCTTTGAGAACATTTCGGGTGCAGGTCTGTGCGGCATCCAACGATACCCGAAATGGTCAAGCAGTGCCTTCATTGCCCCCGTAGCATGCATAACGTAGGCCGGAGAAGTCATAACGATTAAATCCGCTTCCAAAAGCGATTTTTCAATCGCACTTACGTAGGAATAATCTTTACAGGTATCCTCGCCTTTCATAAAACAGCTTGTACAGCCTGCACAAAACGAAGGGCAGTCTTTAGGCAAATAGTATTCGGTTATTTCGGCAACGCATTTAAACTGCTCTAAAAATAGTTCTTTTAATTTATAGGTTACGCCGTGTTTTTCCGTGCCGTTAATTACAGTTATTTTCATTTTATTTTCCTATTACCGAAAGATAAATTTTGAGTTGTTCATTAAAGCTTACGCCGTTTGAAATTTCTTTTGCAGCGTCTTCCGAAATTTCAAAAAAATCAATGTCGTTATCACTTTCAACCTGAGAAAACGAAGCCGCGGGAGTAACCCATTTTTCCCTTTCTCTGTCAAACGATTTGTAAAAACCGCTTTCATAATCATAAACGTACAATCTGTCTTTTTGTTTGACGTAATAATATCTTAACATAATCTTTCCTCTTTAATTGAGAATTTCTCTTTAACTGTATTCTATCTTTTTTCAATCAAAGTTGCAATGGCATACGGATTTTCAAAGTAAATTGACGAAAGCGTTCGATAAGTGAATAATTAAAAACATACCCCCAACGGCTACAAGAAAATAATTCTTTCTCCATAAGCCGATAAACAGGTAATACAAAGGCGGTAAAACAAATATAAAAACTATCATTATAGCTACGCTTTGTAAGCCGCAAAAATATAATATCCAACCTAAAAAATTAAAAACGATAACACTAACCGCAACGGAAAAGAATGCGATTTCATTTTTTGTTTTGACCGAAAATATCTTGTTATCCTTATTTACTACCAACACCATTACCGCAACGCATAACACACCGAAAATCTTTTCACAAACATCTAAAAATAAGGAATTCGTTGGCATTTCCATTATAGGATTTGTTTCAAGCGGTATCAACGGCATTATCATATAAGGCAACTCTTGAATTGCAAATAAAAGCAATCCGAAAAGCCATAAGCCGAAATATTGGTTTTTTACTATCTTAAACCATTTGAACATAGTTTTATTATATCATTATCAAAGATAAAAGTAAACTCTTAAAATAGCATATGGCAGATAGGCGTATGCGCGGTTTGCCCCCCTGTACGGGAATACTTTACCACCCATATGGGTTCTCGCAACCGACAAGGTTGCGCAAAATAAGAGCAGTAGCGTTTGCTACTGCTCTTATTTTGGTGACCCGTACGGGACTCGAACCCATGATACCACCGTGAAAGGGTGGT
>CAYXXB010000028.1:0-15881 GCA_964468955.1 uncultured Clostridia bacterium
GGAAATAATATCAAGCGAAGCCGTTCTGAGCATCTGGTATTCTTTATCCGAAAGCGTAACAGTGGGCGCAATTACTATCGAATCACCGGTATGTACGCCGACAGGGTCAAAATTTTCCATCGAGCAAACGGTAAGCACGTTGCCCGCGCCGTCGCGGAGAACTTCAAATTCTATTTCTTTCCAACCGCCGATAAATTTTTCAATTAATACCTGTGTTATCGGCGACAGCATAAGTCCGTTATGGGATATAAGGCGCAGTTCGGCTTCGTCGTAAGCAACGCCGCCGCCCGCACCACCGAGCGTATAAGCGGGTCTGATAATTACGGGATAGCCTATTTTTTCAGCTATCGCAACACATTCGTCAACGGTGTAAGCGATATCCGAGGGAACGACGGGTTGATTAATTTTGTTCATTGTTTCTTTGAACAGTTCACGATCTTCCGCTCTGTCTATCGAATCGAGCTTAACGCCGATAAGCTTTACGCCGTATTCGTCCAAGAATCCCTCTTTTGCAAGCTGGCAACCGAGCGTAAGTCCCGTCTGTCCGCCAAGAGAGGCAAGCAAGCTGTCCGGTCTTTCCTTGATAATTATTCTTTTAAGCGTTTCAATTGTAAGCGGTTCAAGGTAAATTTCGTCTGCCAAAGCCTTGTCCGTCATAATAGTTGCGGGGTTGGAATTGCAAAGCACAACATTGATACCGTCGTCTTTAAGAACTCGGCAAGCCTGCGCGCCCGCATAGTCAAACTCGGCAGCCTGACCTATAACGATAGGTCCCGACCCTATTACAAGTACCTTTTTTATGTCCTCTCTCTTAGGCATTGTATTTACCCTCCTTGATATTCTTTATGAACTTATCGAACAAGAACGAAGCGTCTCTCGGTCCTCCGCACGCTTCGGGGTGGAACTGTACGGTATAAGCATTAAGTTCGGGATAATCAAAGCCTTCGCAAGTGCCGTCGTTAGCGTTTACGTAGCTGAGCTGCCCTACACCGTTTAAGCTCGAAGATATTACTTCGTAGCCGTGGTTCTGGCTGGATATATAAACTCTGCCTGTTGCAAGACATTTTACGGGTTGGTTTGCACCTCTGTGTCCGTACTTCATCTTCTTAGTTTTGCCACCCATAGCGAGTGCGAACAACTGGTGTCCGAGGCAAATACCGAATATGGGAAGCTTGCCTGCAAGCTTTTTAATATTTTCAATTATTCCGACGTTTTCAGCGGGGTCGCCGGGGCCGTTGCACAGCATAAGTCCCTGAGGATTGAGTGCAAGAATTTGTTCCGCAGTATAAACGGACGGAACTTTTATACAGTAACAACCGCGTTTTACAAGCTCTCTTGTTATATTATCCTTGGCGCCGAAATCCCAAACGACAACCTTAATGCCGTCGGGGTTGCCGAAATATTCGGGTTCAACACAAGAAACGGACTGCACCGCATCTTTAATGCGGTAGCCCGATATTTGCGATAAATCTTTTAAAGGCTTTGTAGTGATTGCCGCGTTCATCACGCCCGTTTCCCTTACTATTTCCGTAAGTTCACGCGTATCGAGACCGTAGACGCCGACAATATTGTTGCTCTTTAAGTATTCGTCGAGTGTCTTTTCGCACCTGAAATTTGAAGGAGCGTCGCACTTTTCTCTTACGATATAGGCGGAAACCCAAGGCTTTTTGCTCTCCATATCGGGAGTTATTCCGTAGTTGCCTATAAGCGGGAACGTCTGAATAACTATCTGACCGTAATAGCTGGGGTCGGTGAGCGTTTCGACGTAACCCGTCATACCCGTAGTAAACACCAATTCACCCGTCACGTCGCCCTCCGCGCCGAACGAATAACCGACGAACTGTCTTCCGTTTTGCAATGTTAAATAAACTTTGCCGTTTTTCATATTATTTTTATTCCTGTAAAATTAAGCTTTTGGATTATGTATTTCAGTTTGTATTTGTTATTGACTTATTTAAGCAGTTTTACCATAACCGCTTTCTGCGCGTGCAGTCTGTTTTCCGCTTCGTCGAAAATCTCTTTTGCGTGTTTTTCAAACGTCTCTTCTGTGATTTCTTCTCCGCGGTGTGCGGGCAAACAGTGCAGGCACATAACGTCTGGCTTAGCAACAGAAAGATTGTCTTCGTTTACTTGGAAAGAAGCAAACGCCTTTTCCCTCTTCGCCTTTTCGCCTTCCTGACCCATGGAAGCCCAAACGTCGGTATAAACGACGTCGGCATCTTTCAACGCTTCCTTGACGTTATCGGTGATAGTAAATTCGCCGTTTTCCTTTGCCCATTTCATAAGCTCTGCGTCGGGTTCGTAACCCTTGGGGCAAGCTATCGAAAATGACATACCCGTCTTTATTGCGCCTACCATAAGGCTGTTCGCCATATTATTGCCGTCGCCTACAAACGCCATTTTAAGCCCCTTAAAACTGCCTTTATACTCCCTTATAGTCATTAAATCGGCAAGAACCTGACAAGGATGAGCGTAATCGGTCAAACCGTTGATTATAGGAATTGAGCCGTATTCAGCCAAGTCCTCGACTTCTTTTTGTTCGAACGTCCTAATCATAATTCCGTCGAGATAGCGCGAAAGAACGCGGGCTGTATCCTGAACGGGTTCTCCTCTGCCAATCTGCAAATCGTTGCTTGACAGGAACAAGCCGTAACCGCCCAACTCGTAAATGCCGACTTCGAACGAAACTCTGGTACGCGTAGAAGCTTTCTGGAAAATCATACCAAGCTTCTTGCCTTTTAAATAATCCTTACTGATGCCGTTATTGCGCTCGAATTTGAGCTGGTCGGCAAGGTTTAAAATCGATAAAATGTCTTCCCTAGTTAAATCCTGTAATTTAAGTAAATGTTTCATTCGGAGATCACCTCGTTTAATATTTTCAATGCAAAATCAATTTGTTGCTTAGTTATTGTCAACGGCGGCAAAAGTCTGACTTTATCGTGCGCCGTCAGCACGACAAGACCTTTTTCTAGGCACTTTTGGGCTATCTCGCGCGCATTTTTCGTGGTGGAAATGCCTATCATAAGTCCCATACCGCTTACGCTTTGCACACCTTTAATGTGTTCGAGATTTGTTTTCAAGTACGCGCCTTTACCCTGTACTTCGAGCAAAAGCTCGGGCGTTAATCTGTTAACTATTGAAACCGCGCCCGCACAAGCCACGGGGTTGCCGCCGAAAGTCGAGCCGTGGTCGCCGTAACCGAACACGTTTTCGCATTTATCGAAGAACATACACGCGCCTATGGGCAATCCGCCGCCAAGCCCTTTTGCCGTCGTTACGATATCGGGGTGTATTCCCGCCCATTCATATGCATAAGCATAACCCGTTCTGCCGTTACCGCACTGTACTTCGTCGCAGATAAGTAAAATATCGCGCTTTTTGCAGAACGCTTCAAGCTCCTGCAAGAACTGCTTATCAAGCACGTGTACGCCGCTTTCACCCTGAATTACTTCAATCATTACAGCGCAGGTCTTTTCAGTATAGCAGGAAAAAATGCCGTCCATATTCGCGTCCGCATATTTAAAGCCTTCCAAAAAAGGTGTAAAATGATTATGGAACGCGTCCTGTCCCGTTGCCGAAAGTGTAGCAATCGTTCTGCCGTGGAAAGAATTTTTAAGAGTAATTATTTCGTATCTGTCGCCGTAGCGGGAATTTCCATATTTTCTTGCGGCTTTGATTGCACACTCGTTGGCTTCCGCTCCGCTGTTGCCGAAAAACACCTTTTTGCACCCAGTGAGATTGCAAAGCGCTTTGGCAAGTTCAACCTGAGGCACTGTGTAATATAAATTGCAAGCGTGCTGAATTTCGTCAAGCTGTTTCTTTACTGCGTTTTTCCATTCTTCGTCATTTACCCCGAATATGTTTACGCCTATACCCGACGCGCAATCCACATATTCCTTGCCGTTAATGTCCTTTAAACACGCACCTTCACCCGAAGTAAATGCAACTTTATAACGTGAATATGTATTTGAAAGGAATTGATTATCTTCATTAAAAATGTTAAAATCTTCCATAATTTTGTACCTTACTAAAAGAAAGACTGATTTAGAGAATAAATCAGTCGTCAAATAAACATCGTTCCGCTACCTTCGTCGGACAATAATTCTATTAAAATTGAATGGCAAACACGACCGTCAATTATGACGGCTTTTTTTACTCCGCGGCGAATTGCCTCCTTACAACACTCTATTTTGGGAATCATTCCGCCCGATATAATGCCCTGTTTAACAAGCGCGGGAATATCGGAAACGTATACCTTTTTAATAAGACTCGAAGGATCGTCCTTATCTTCCAACAATCCGCAAATATCGGTCATAAGAATTAAGTTCTCTGCATCTAACGCGCCCGCAATGGCAGCTGCCGCCGTGTCCGCATTAACGTTATAAACATTGCCCTCGTCGTCGTAACCGATTGTTGAAATAACGGGAACGTACCCGAGATTTAATAAATCAGTTATTAAATCCGTTTTGATTTCGGTAATTTTACCGACAAAACCGAGTTTTTCGTCCTGTATCTCACATTTAATAATATGTCCGTCCTGTCCGCAGATACCGACTGCCTTACCGCCGTTCTTTTCAATTAAATCCGTGAGGGATTTATTGACTTTACCCGCAAGAACCATGCGGACAATTTCCGCCGTTTCCTTATCCGTATAACGAAGCCCGTCGATAAATTTCGTTTCCTTGCCCATTTTTTTGATGGTTTCGGAAATTTCGGGACCGCCGCCGTGAACCAAAACGACCTTTATGCCGAGTAAATTGAGAACGACTAAATCACGCATTACCGATGATTTCAAAGTTTCGTCGGTCATTGCGTTCCCGCCGTACTTTACGACAAGTACTTTATTAAAATATTTTTTGATATACGGCATAGCCTCTATCAAAAATTCAGCCTGTTCCTGTTTACTCATATCAAGTCCTGTAATCGCCGTTAATTTTTACGTAATCGTAAGTCAAATCGCAACCCCAAGCAACAGCTTTGCCTTTGCCGGAATTGAGGTCAATTTTTATAGTAATTTCGTCTTCAGTAAGCACTTTCTTTGCAATTTCTTCACTGAAATCCACGCCGTGTCCGCCTTTGCAGACTTCAATTTCACCCGCGGATGACAGAAAAGTAACGTCTACCGCTTCAACGTCCACGTCAACGCCCGCATAACCGATAGCGCAAAGAACTCTTCCCCAGTTTGCATCTGCACCGAACATTGCGGCTTTTACTAGCGAAGATTTAATAACCGTTCTCGCAATTATTTTTGCGGATTTTTCGTTCTTAGCTCCCGCAACGGTACATTCAATAAGCTTTGTAGCGCCCTCGCCGTCCTTAGCAATCATTCTCGAAAGTTTTACCGTGCAATAGTTGAGCGCTTTTCTGAAATCGTTAAACGCTTTTCCCTTCCCGTCGATAATATCATTGCCCGCAAGACCGTTCGCCAAAATGCAACAAGTGTCGTTTGTCGACTGGTCGCCGTCAACGCTAACCATATTAAAAGAACGTTTTACGTCTTGAGAAAGCGCATATTGCAGCATTTCGTGAGTAATTGCAACGTCACAGGTTAAGAATATAAGGTTTGTCGCCATATTGGGGCAAACCATACCCACGCCTTTTGCAATCGCACCCATTCTGCACTTCTTACCGTTGATTGCAAACTCGATTGAAACCGACTTCATAACGGTATCAGTTGTCATAATAGCTTCAGCGGCGTTGTTGCTGTTATCGCCTAAACCCGACCACAACTCGCCGATATGCTCCTGCATAGGCTGAATATTGAGCTTCTGCCCGATTACGCCAGTCGAAGCAACAATAACGTCGTTAGCTTTGATGTTGCCGACTTCTTCAACCATCGCACACATTTGCTCTGCAATCTCTATACCGTCAGAATTGCAGGTGTTCGCGTTACCGCTGTTGCAAATCACCGCGCTTGCATAGCCGTCCGCCAAGTGGTTTTTAGTTACAACAACAGGCGCACCCTTTACAAGATTGCTCGTGTAAACGCCCGCAGCAACCGCACGCACTTCACTAACGATAAGCGCAAAATCTTTTTTTATTTTATTTTTTCTTATGCCGCAGTGTATGCCGTTTGCTTTAAAGCCAATCGGAGCGCATACGCCGCCTTTTATCTCTTTAATTTTCATCTTTAACAACTCGAAATTTTATCTTATTGCAAATACCTTTAAATCAATGATGTACGCTCGTCCAAGCCAAACATAATATTCATATTCTGAACCGCAGCCCCCGAAGCTCCTTTACCGAGGTTATCGAAAACACTCGCAAGCAAAATCTGCTCTTCATTACCTGTAACGTAAATATTAAGTTCGTTGGAGTAAGCAAGCATATTCGCAGGCAAAAATTGCGGAATTTCGTCATTATCTACTACTTTTATAAAGTTCTGTCTGACATAGTACTCTTTAAAAAAGTTTCTAATGTCATTTACAGACATCTTTTTTGTCATTAAACGTGAATGAAGCGGCACACTGACGCACATCCCGCAATAGTGATCGCAGATGTACGGATTGAATACAGGCTTATACGAAAGCCCGCACTCCTTTACCATTTCAGGTAAATGTTTATGTGAAAGCGTTAATCCGTATTCACGCGGTGACGAAAGAGAAATATCTCTGTCAACGCTTTCGTACTGGGCGATTGCTTTTTTTCCTGCGCCCGAATAACCTGAAACTGCATGTGCGACAAACGGATAATCCGCGCCGACAATTCCCGCTTTAACCAAAGGGGCAACCAACGAGATAAATCCCGTTGCATAGCAGCCAGGATTTGCAAGCCTTTTTGTTTTGGCTATCGCACTTCGCCTCTCATCGGAAAGCTCGGGCAGACCGTAGACCCAATCGGGGTTTGTTCTGTGTGCCGTCGAAGCGTCTATAATTCTTGCGTTAGGGTTCGTTACCAAGCTAACTGCTTCTATTGCCGCCGCGTCGGGCAAACATAAAAAGCTTACGTCAGCGGAATTTAAACATTCACGCCTTGCTTCAACGTTTTTTCTCAATTCTTCGGAAAGCGAAATAATATTCACGTCGCCGCGTTTTTGCAGTCTGTCGTAAATCTGCAAACCCGTCGTACCCTCTTTTCCGTCGATAAATACGTTTATCATTATTTCAACTTCTTTTTATCGAGCAACGCTTTGACTTTTATAGGCAATCCGAAAAGATTGATAAAGCCTTGTGAATCCATTTGATTGTAGCAATCGTCCTCGCCGAAGGTTGCTATATCCTCGCTGTACAGCGAATAAGGCGAAGTTATACCCGCATTGATAATGTTGCCCTTGTAAATTTTCAATTTTACGTCGCCAGTTACGGTCTGCTGAGTTTGCTCAACGAATGCGTCGAGAGCTTCTCTCAAAGGCGTGAACCACTGACCGTCGTAAACGATTTCACCGTATTTTATAGCTATCATCTGCTTATAGTGCTGAGTTGCTTTATCAAGGCAGATAGATTCGAGCAATTCGTGTGCGGCATATAAAATCGTACCGCCGGGGGTTTCGTAAACGCCTCTCGACTTCATACCGACGAGACGGTTTTCAACCATATCGATAAGTCCTACGCCGTTTGCACCGCCGATTTTGTTTAATGTGTCGATAAGCTCTACCGCGCCCATCTTCTTGCCGTCGATAGCCGTAGGAACGCCCTTTTCGAAGTGAATTGTAAGATAAGTCGCCTTATCGGGAGCTTTCCAAGGCGATACGCCAAGTTCGAGAATTTTATCGTAATCGGGTTCATTCGCAGGGTCTTCCAAATCAAGCCCTTCGTGCGATAAGTGCCAAAGGTTTTTATCCTTGGAATAGTTTGTTTCCCTGTTTATCTTCAAAGGAATGTTGTGTGCTTCCGCGTAATCGATTTCTTCGTCGCGGCTCTTGATATCCCAAATTCTCCAAGGAGCGATTATCTTCATTTCGGGAGCAAAAGCTTTAATTGTAAGCTCGAAGCGCACCTGATCGTTGCCCTTACCCGTGCAGCCGTGGCAGATTGCGTCGGCGCCTTCCTTCTCTGCAATCTCTACAATTCTCTTTGCGATTATAGGACGCGCGAAAGAAGTTCCGAGGAGGTACTTATTTTCGTATATTGCACCCGCTTTCATTGTGGGATAAATATAATCTTCGATAAATTCCTTTCTCAAATCTTCGATATAGAGCTTGGAAGCGCCCGTTTTAAGCGCCTTTTCTTCCAAACCTTCAAGCTCGCTGTCCTGACCTACGTCGCCTGAAACCGCAATAACTTCGCAGTTATCGTAATTTTCCTTAAGCCAAGGAATGATTATCGACGTGTCAAGACCGCCTGAATAAGCCAAAACTACTTTTTTGATTTTCTGTTCCATAATTTGCTCTCTGATAACATAGTTTTAGGCTACCGTTCGGTAACCTTAAAAGATTATACAATATATAATTTTAATAAGTCAAGTAAAATGAAATATTATTTTAAATTTCTTTTGTTTTGCTACGCATAAATTTTCAGCATTTTCGCGATATTGTTTATATTTATGCGCATATTGCTACATTTTTGAATATTTAAAAATGAGCGGGGGGGGGTATTCAGTACATAGAACAAATAAAAGAATAACGCTTGATTTGTTTAAGCACATTTTTGTAATCTGGAAGAATTGTGCCTACGCAATTCCAAAACGCCACGGAATGATTCATATGCTTGGTATGGCACAGCTCGTGAACGATTACGTAAACCCAGATTTCTTTCGGCAACATTAAAAGCTTGTAATTAAAAGTGAGTTCACCTTTAGTATTACAGCAACCCCAACGCGACTTATAATCGCGGAATGACACTTTTGAATATTTAAGATTGGTTTGTGCGCTTATTTCGTTCAGGAGATCTATAAATTCTTCGCCAAAATGCTCAATGTAAACGCGTTTCATTTTGTTTAATGACGTTAAGCAAACGCCGTTTTCGCAAATAAAGTCACGTTCCGAAAGGCAAAACGGAACTTCTTCGCCCTTTATCAAAACGGTTTTGCCGCACAGAACTCTTGAAAAGCTTTCACTGTTCTTTTCATTTTTGCTTAAGTGCTTTTCTATCCAAACTTTCTTTTCGTCGAGAAACTGTTCAACCCGTTCGATTTTGGTTTTCTGCGGACACCGCACGACAATTGTATTATCCGACTGAATTGATATGCTTATCGTCTTGCGCTTTGCCGAACGTTTTAAAACGTAATTATATTTTGCCATTGTAATTTAGACTTTAATTTATATAAATTTAACCTTTAACTGGATTCGGGTTTTTCCGTCAACGCAACCTTCGATAATGTAATATCCGTCGTCAGCGGACATCTTAAAAAATTCTAACTTTTCGCCGTATTTGCATTGCTTTACATATGTAACCTGAGCGGAAGACAAAGCTTTGCCTGCAAGCTCTTCTGGAGTAAACGCGTCCAAAAGCAAATCGCCGTACTTTGTATTGTTGACGTGGTTGTAATGGTCGTAATCCGAATAAGAAACATATTTGACGTAATCGGGCTTTTCTTTAAGTTCACATGCGGGGATTTTCCAACCGTTAAACTCTACCGAACGGAAATCGTTGTAAAGTATTCCGTTACCGAAAGCAACCTTGCTGGGAAGCATACTGAAAGTAGCCAAATCCACAAGACACCAACGCGAGGTTGCAACGCCTACCTTTTCACCGTTTACAAACAATTCGAAATCTCTGAAAACGGTCAGCTTTTTAGGTTCGATAGGCCAAGTGTAAACGGTTAGAATGTCTCCTATGGTCAAAGGCCTATATAATTCGACGTACCAGTTAACCAAAATAAAGCCGATATTTTTAGGCTTCAACACAGTATAGCCGAAGCCGAGTTCTTCCGCAGAAAGACAAGCCGATTCTTCCAATATCGCTAAAAGCGACGAAAGCTTGATGTTATCGTTGAAGTCTACGTCCGTAAATCTTATCTCATAATCCTTTTTATGTAAGTACATTTTTCAACCACCTTATATCTTCACACCTAAATATAGCACAATTATTAAACAAAGTCCACGATTTTAGTAAAATTTTCAACTTTATGCCTGACATAGTACTTTTTATTTTGTCAAAGAATTGACATATATTGTTGTTTATGGTATAATATACCCAAAATTTGGGGTATACAAATGAAAGACGATATTTTTGACAATAACGATGCTTTACCTGTCAGTGAAAGTGAAAATTCTGAAGAAAATGAAACGAATACTCCCGCTGTCGAAGCCGAAGCTGCTGCGGAAAACACTGAACCCGCAGAGGACAAAAACAATATCGGCGCAGACATAATACGCGGTCATATTAACACCATTATTCTTCGTGCGCTTTACGAACGCGATAAATACGGTTATGAAATCATAAACGATATCGAGCAGAAAAGTCATAAGCAGTACACATTAAAACAGCCTACTTTGTACAGTGCATTGAAAAGGCTTGAAAATCAGGGTTACATAATCGCGTATTGGAAGACTGACGAAGTAACTTCCGGCGGCAGAAGAAAGTATTTCACATTGACGGACAGCGGTAAAGAAATCACCGAAAAAAATCTTGCCGAGTGGGAATACTCGAGAACAATAATCGACAGTCTTATTTCCGACCGCTCTTTTGATTTTACTCAACCCGCCCCTACTCCCGTTGATTTTACAATTTTGAGAAATTCCGTTTCAAGAGTTCCCGTTGTGCGTGAGGACATTGACAACGAAGAAGAAACGCAAGCTGAAAATAAAGAAATAATTGAAAGCAAGCAAACCGAAGTTCAACCCGAACAGAGTGCGGCTGACGAACAACCGTCTGTTATATCCACAGTTAATTACGTTCAGCAAGAAGCAACTACCGTACAGAGCGAATACGTTGTGCAGCAGAACGTTCAGCAAAGCGAAACACGGCAAAACGAGGAACAGTATTCAAACGTATTGCATCAATTGTTTTCACAGCAAAATCAACCCGCGCAGGAAGAACAGCTTCCTCCTCCCCCTGCCGAACCTCAGCCAAGCGAGGAAGAACTCGCCGCACGCAAACAGGCACACGAAAATTATTTGCGCCTGATATCACATCCCGTTGAGCAAAAGCCTGTTGAGGATATCGTGCCTAATTCGGTCAACGTTAACGCAAACAAACTTCTGTATAACGTAAAGCCAGACACCGAAAGAGATTATAAAAATCTTATTAACGGAATTTACGAAAAGGCAATTACTAACGGCAGCGTTCAGACGAATTACCACGTTAAGAACAGCAGACAGCCGGCTGATAAACGCAAAGTTATTTCAAACAATTCCACTAAAATAATTAACAGAGGCCGCGCGGACGGCGTACGTATTTCTCCTTCATACGAATACGATGCGAGAACGAATTACGCCACTAAGACGACTTATAACAAAGGCTTAACCTTCCTTATGTGTTCGGGAATTGTCCTTTTCATCCTGTTAGTAGAATTCATATTCTGTATGATTTTCAGGGATAGTCTGAAAGTTTCCGTCGCATACCCTATCGTAATACTTCTAATCGGAATTGTTCAGTTTGGAGTGTTTGGCGCCTTGTATTTTAAAGGATACGGCGCAAATTGCGCAAAACCGATGACCAATATGTATCTAAGCAGATGTATTATTGTTACTATTTTGGCGATTTTGATTATCTGCGTATCTTCGTTCTTGTTCAACATCAACTTCTCGTTGGCAAGCGACGTTATGAAGCTTATTGTCATCCCTTCAATCACGGCTTTAAACATTATCGTGTTTGCAGTTAGCTTCAAGCTTTTAACTAAATAAAATAAATCACAAAAAAATTGAGCCGTCATACGACGGCTCTTTTAATTTTACTATTAAATTACTTAGCGTATTCAACGCAACGCGATTCGCGAATAACATTGACTTTAATCTGTCCCGGATATTCGAGTTCGGCTTCAATCTTCTTTGCTATATCTTTTGCAAGGAACATTGCCTGTGCGTCGTCTACCTGTTCGGGTTTAACTATAACCCTGACTTCACGTCCTGCCTGAATAGCGTAAGTTTTATCAACCCCGTTAAACCCGCCTGCGATTTCTTCAAGCTTTTCCAAACGTTTGATATAGTTCGTACCCGTTTCGCGTCTTGCACCGGGGCGTGCGCCTGAAATTGCGTCCGCGGCGGCAACCAGTACGGCTTCAACCGTTTTAGGCTCGCAATCGCCGTGGTGTGCGGCAATGGCGTTGATTACGTTTGCTTTTTCGTTATACTTCTTTGCAAGGTCTGCACCGAGCTGAACGTGGGTGCCTTCCTGCTCCTTATCGACCGCTTTGCCGATATCGTGAAGAAGTCCCGCGCGCTTGGCAAGGTTTATGTCCAAGCCCAATTCCTGAGCCATAAGACCCGCAAGCTGAGCAACTTCCAATGAATGTTTGTAAACGTTCTGTCCGTAGCTCGTCCTGTACTTCAATCTTCCGATTAACTTAATAAGTTCGGGATGCAAGCCGTAAATGCCGACTTCAAACATCGCGCTTTCGCCCGAAGCTTTTATTTCCTGATCAAGCTCTTTTTTGACCTTTGCAACCGTTTCTTCAATCCTTGCGGGATGAATTCTGCCGTCAGTAATAAGCCTTTCGAGCGTAATTCTTGCTACCTCACGCCTTACGGGGTCAAATCCCGAAACAATTACAACCTCGGGCGTATCGTCAACGATAAGTTCAATACCCGTTGCATTTTCCAAAGCGCGGATATTTCTGCCTTCTCTGCCGATAATTCTTGCTTTCATATCGTCGCTGGGAAGAGGAACAACCGAAACGGTTATTTCCGAAGCGTGGTCGCTTGCGCAACGCTGAACGGCGAGAGATATAATTTTCTTCGCTTGCGCGTCGGCTTCGTCTTTTGCGGTCTGTTCTATATTTCTGACCTGCAAAGCCACATCGTGACGGGTTTCTTCAAGTATTTCCGCAGAAAGAAGCTTTTTAGCTTCATCTTTAGTGAGCTGTGCAACCTTTTCAAGTTCCTGCACCATAAGCTCGTGTTGGTGAGAAAGCTTCTCCTGCGTGCGTTTGATTTCCTGCTCTTTTACAAGTAAATCTTTCTTTTGCTTATCAAGTTCTTCGTTTTTCTTTTGCAAAGAGTCCTCTTTTTTGTCGAGGTTATCCTCTTTCTGCATAAGTCTTTGTTCGAGTTTGTTTAGTTCGGATTTCTTTTCTCTGCTCTCCCTCTCAAACTCGTTCTTTAGTCTAAGCTCCTGTTCCTTTGCTTCTAAAATCGCTTCTTTTTTAAGCGCTTTACATTCGGTTGTAGCATCTTCGATCATTTTATCGGCGCGTGCTTTAACGTCACCAAGCTGACCTTCCAGCTTGGATTTGTAAAGCTTACGCCCCAAAAACCAACATAAGACCGCCGCTATGACTGCTACCACAGCGACAATCAATACAACGATAAATCCGACAAACCAACTGCTGTCGGGGGCAAGAAACAGGGAGCTTAATTTTGTGTTTAACATGCTTTAAGCCTCCTGATTAAATTTTAATATATACGAAAGTTTTTGAACCTTGTTATATCTTATAATTAATTTTACACTAACCGAGTGCAAATGTCAATTTATTTATGGAAAAACACCCGATATATAGCGCAAAATGAGTAAATAAAATACAAAAACCGCAAGCGCTTTTTTGCGCTTGCGGAATATTGCTTTATTTATTTGAATTTAAGTTTGATTTAATCGAGAGAATTAAGCCAAAGCGCATTCACCGCATCGGAAGGCATTCTCCAATCGCCGCGGGGGGAAAGCGTTATCGTTCCCACTTTTACGCCGTCAGGTACGCACGAACGCTTAAACTGCTGAGTGAAGAAACGCTTATAGAAATTTTTAAGCCATTTATTTATAATCTCTTCGCTATAAACATCCTTAAACGTTATGTTTGCCAAATACTTGATTTTTTCAGGACAGAAACCCCAACGAACGCAATAATACAAGAAGAAATCGTGCAGAATATACGGACCTACTATATCTTCCGTCTTCTGCGCAATCTTGCCGTTCTCGTCCGGCGGAAGAAGCTCGGGACTGATTTCCGTCGCAAGAATATCTTTAAGCACTTCCCCGCACTCACCGCCGATATTTTCGGCTTCGGCGCGAACCAAATGCTTGACGAGCGTTTTCGGAACGGAACTGTTCACCCCGTACATAGACATATGGTCGCCGTTATAGGTTGCCCAACCGAGCGCAAGCTCGCTTAAATCGCCCGTGCCGACAACCAAACCGCCCGTTTGATTAGCAACGTCCATTAAAATCATGGTGCGCATTCTCGCCTGAGCGTTTTCATAAGTTACGTCGTGAACCGAAGCGTCGTGTCCTATATCCTTAAAATGCTGGTTAACGCTATCCTTAATCGAAATAGTTTTTTCCGTTGCACCGATAAGCTTTATAAGTTTTAAAGAATTTTCTAGCGTTCTTGAAGTCGTTCCGAACCCCGGCATTGTTATTGCAACGATGTCCGAAAGAGGTTTGCCGAGAGATAAAAACGCCTTCCGCGTAACGAGAAGAGCAAGCGCAGAATCAAGACCGCCCGAAATGCCTATCACCGCCGTTTTTGCATTTGTATGGGCAAGTCGCTTTTCAAGCCCTTTTGCCTGCATTGTCAAAATAAGCTGAGCGCGCTCAATAAGTTTTCCGTTATCTTCTGGAACGAAAGGAAGCTGACTGAAAACGCGTGTCAATTCGCCTTCTTTGTTATCGGTTGTGAACTCAATAGTTTTATGGTTTTTGCCAATTTCCGCAGAGAAGAAATTATCCGCAGTCCTCTGCCGTTCGATAGCGATTTTTTCCACGTCGATTTCACCGAAAAGCAGTCCGTTTTCAAACAGTTTGCTTTCACTCAAAACCGAACCGTTTTCGCAGGTTAAATTATGACCCGCAAAAACCATATCGGTTGTACTTTCGCCATCCCCCGCATCGCTGTAAACATATCCGCACTGCAGCTTTGCCGACTGCATTTTTACCAAATCTTTGCGGTATTCCGCTTTTCCTACCACTTCGTCACTGCACGAAAGGTTGACGATAATATTAGCGCCTGCAACAGCGTGACGAACCGACGGACTGTTTGCAACCCATAAATCTTCGCATATTTCGCACGCAACGCTGAAATTTTCGCAATTCGAGGCTTTGAAAATTAAATCAGTACCGAAAGGAACGGTTTTACCGCAAATACTGATTTCGCCTATGCCCGTGTCCGCGGGATAGAAATGTCTGCGCTCGTAAAACTCGCCGTAATTGGGCAGGTTGGATTTAGGCACGACGCCCAAAATCTCGCCGCCGCTGATTGCAACGGCGCAGTTGTAAAGTCGGCCGTTGTTAACAAGCGGAGCGCCTATAAAGCACAGCGTAGAAAATTTTGCCGTTTCCTTTGCAATTTCGGCAACACATTTTTCAACGCTATCTATAAGACAACGTTGATTAAACAAATCTCCGCAAGTGTAGCCACTTAAACAAAGTTCGGGAAATACGACGAGTTGCGCCCCCTTTTCCGAAGCCTGTTTAATAGCGGAAATCACCGCGTTTTTATTGAACTGCACGTCGGCAACATTGATTTTGACGGTTGCCGCACATACCTTAACAAATCCGTATTGCATCAGTCGTCCTGCGTCTTTTTAGTACTAGCTTTGTGCGCTTCCCTTATCTTGTTTTCCAATTCATCTTTGAGTGCGGGATTGTCCTTTAAATATTCGCGCATTTTTTCCTTGCCGTTGGCAAGCTTGTCGTCATTGTAATTAAACCACGCTCCGCTCTTGGTAAGAATACCGTATTCCAAGCCGAGGTCGATAAGACAGCCTTCCTGAGAAATACCCGTGCCGTAAACGATATCGAATTCCGCAACCTTGAAAGGAGGCGCAACCTTGTTCTTTACAATCTTTGCCTTAGCTCTGTTGCCTATAATTTCGCCATCGTTTTTGAGAGCATCCGCCTTTCTGATATCCA
>CAYXXB010000029.1:0-15738 GCA_964468955.1 uncultured Clostridia bacterium
TCGCTCGAATTCGAAAATCACAGACCGCTCTACGACTGGGTTATCGAAAAGGCGGAAATACCCGCCCCCGCACCCCGTCAGATAGAGTTTGCGCGCTTGAATATAACCAATATGCTTATGTCCAAGCGCTATTTGAAAAAGCTTGTGGACGAGGGCTTTGTCCGCGGTTGGGACGATGCGCGTATGCCCACGCTTATGGGGCTTAAAAACAGAGGCGTTCCGCCCGAGGCGCTTAAAAAATTCTGCGCCGACGTTGGCGTTGCAAAGAACTATTCGGTAGTAAATCTCGCTCAGTTTGACGAGTGTATCCGCGACGAGCTTAACGCGACTGCGGAAAGGGCTATGGGTGTACTCGATCCCATAAAACTCACTATCACAAACTATGAGGGCGAAGAGGAGCTTGATTTCGAAATCAACCCCGCGGACGGAAGCGGCGCAACCCGCCCTGTTAAGTTCACGGGAAGCGTATATATAGAAAGGGACGATTTCTCTCTCGACCCGCCCCCCAAGTTCAAGAGGCTGTTCAAAGCCGGTTTCGTCCGCTTAAAGGCGGCGTATATCGTGCGTTGCCACGACGTGGTGTTAAACGCCGATGGAGAGGTTGAAGAGCTTAAATGCACCTATTTCCCCGAAACGCGTTCGGGAAGCGAAATCAAGTCGGAAATAAAAGCAAAGGGCGTTATACAGTGGGTTGACGCCAAGTACGCAAAAGACGTCGAGTACAGACAGTATCAGCCCCTTTTAACCGACGAGCTTTATCCCGACCAGGATTACGCGGAAAGGCTGAACAAAAACAGCGAAAAAATTATAAACGGCAAAGTTGAACCCTACGTTGGCGAGAGCGAAAATGAAATGCGCTTCCAGCTTATGCGTACGGGTTATTATAAAAAGTGTGTTGAAAACGGTAAGATAGTGCTTTCCGAAATTGTTTCTTTAAAGGACAATTTTAACAAATAATCGGAGGATTTTAAGTAATGGGAATAATTCTCATATTGGTTCTGATAGCAGCAATTATAATAGGTGCGGTATCGGGACTGGTCAAGGGCTATGCCAAAACGTCTTTCTGGGGCGGTACGGTTATCTTTACCGTTCTTTTGGAAAGACTTATCGGCGGCGGCATAGCAAAAGATAGCGGCGGTTTTGCGATTGCGGTTATGATTGCAACAGTGGTTTCGCTGCTTGTGTTTACCTTGCTTTTCGCTACCGTCAAAAAAATTATGAACGGAAAAATCGAGGCTCGCCGAACTCTTTCGGAGTATGAAAATCACGACGCTTTGGAAGAAAACGAAACGCTGATTTTGTGCGCCGTTGACGACAATGACAAAAAGGCTTATAAAAAGTTGACGAAGCAGCGCAAAAAAATCAAGGCTAAGAACGGCGGCTGGGGTGTGGTTAACAGAATTCTCGGTGTGCTTTTCGGTATGCTGAACGCGTTTATCGGCGCATTTATTTTTATCGCTTTCGTTGCGTTGTTCGTGGAATTTGCCCAAATAGAAGTTATGACGAATATGTTCTCGGGCTTCCTTGAAAGCGGAATTTGGCCTAGCTTCTTCGGCAAAATAGCTTTGGACGTAATTGTTATAAGCGTTTTAAGCCTTGCAATCCGTTCGGGCTATAACAGCGGCGTAAGCTCTGTTCTGAGCGTTGTCGTCATTCTTGCTCTTGCGGTTGCGTTCGGCTTCGCTTCGTGGAATATAGCCAACGGAGAAGCTATGGCTCCGATGGTGGAAGGGCTTGAAAACGGTTTACTTTCCGCTTTGCCCGACCTCGGTGAAATGAAACATACCATAGCCGTTGTGGCAACGGCGGTGATATTGTTCCTGCTTTCGCTTATTGTAATCATCATCGTGGCGATATTTTTGCCTAAGCTTGTGGATAAATGCAGGGAGAACAAGGTTTTCGGCGCGGTTGACGGCGTTTTCGGCGCGATTGTGTTTACGGTGTTTATCGTGGCGCTTATGCTTGTGTTCGGGGGGTTGGCTTACACGCTGAACGATTTGCCCGCTATGGCTAAATTGAACGAATATATGGGCAATTCCTACTTTGCAGACTGCTTGTATTCGTGCAATCCTTTGGGGGCAATATTTGAAAATCTTCCTATCCGCTCGTGGTTCGGCGAATAATCAGATTAATTACATAGCAAAAAAAGTTAAGCGGCGCGGGAAAAATTTCCCGCGCCGCTTTAAAATTGCTTAAGACAAACGATTTAATTAAACGTTTTCGTCAAAGCTTTCGCAGCAGGTACACTGTTCGCCGCAAGTGCAGCCTACGTGTATTTTATCCAAAGTACAGTTGCAACCGTTGTGGTTATACTTGCAGTTTGAAACGTCGCAAGCAATTCCGAAATTAATATTTTCCATTGAAATACCTCCCAACTTTATTGTGCATCAAACGGGTCAAAATATACGCCCCCTATTGACAAAGCGGCGTTAAAAATGGTAATATATGTAAAGAAAAAGATATTCGGCGTTAAGGAGGTCGCATATGAAAATAATTTTATTGCAGGACGTAAAGGGACAGGGAAAGAAAGACGAACTGATTGACGTTAACGAAGGGTACGCACGCAACTTCCTGATTAAGAAAGGGCTTGCGGAGGCGGCTACGCCCACGAAAATAAACGAACTCAACCAAAAGAAAGCGGCTCAGGCTTACCACAAGCAGGAAGAAATAAAGGCGATGAAGGCTCTCGCCGCCGAAATTAAGGGCAAGGAATTCACCGTAAACATAAAGGTGGGGAAGGAAGGCAAGGTGTTCGGTTCGGTAACCGCCGCGGATATTTCGCAGAGTATCAAAGATGCCGGCTACGACGTCGATAAAAAGAAAATAGTGCTTTCCGCAGGACTCAAAATGGTCGGCGATTACGACGTGGAATTAAAGCTTATGGAAGGCGTTACTTCTAAAATAAGGGTTCTCGTAAGAGGGCTTGAATAAACTGAATTAAAACATTAAACAGGCGCAACCGAATTTTCGGTTGCGCCGTTTTTTTACACATTAAATTTTATTTGCCTCGGAAGCCACCGCCGCCGTGACCGCCTCCGCCGAAACCGTCGAAGCCGCCGTGGAAACCGCTCGAACTGCCTGAAGAGGGGCGGGAAAGGAACGTTTTTACCATATTCACGTTCACGTTGCGCATAAGCGAATTGAACATCATTACGGTAAACAGCCTGTCGGAGAAGCTTCCCGTCGCCCACTGAGGCGGTTTAACCGTCAATCCGTCGAACTTGTTAGCCCATTTATCGGAAACGCCCAACACTATCGCATAAGGCAAAACGTTGTAGTAAAATTCGGGGTTGCTTTCCAGCATAGCTTCCAGTTTATCCTTTTCAACGTTTTCTATAAAATCCTTAAAGCCTATAATTCTGTTAAGCTTCGCGGTGTAGTCTTCCGTTCTGCATATAAGCGAAACGGAAAGCATCACTATAGCAAATCCTATTGCCGCCAACAGGAATTTAGGCAGCGGCTCTATTACGTAGGAAGGCACTAGAACTATGTACAATGCGCTGAAAATCAGTGCAAGCAATCCTACCCCAAAGTACAAAAGTATGAGTTTTGCCTTTTTGAATTTTAAAGTTTTGTACTTAACCGTCTGCGTGAGCGCAAAAATTGCGAACACGGGGATAATCATAAACAAAGGTGCGATGAACAGTAAATCATGGTTGATAGTAAACAACGCAGTAAGTATTGGCGTAAGACACATCGCCAGCGCGCCGAGCAGTGCGAATACTATCGCAACAGCCATACTCTTTCCGTCGTAAAGCTTTCCGTTTTCAGTGTTTACTTCCTTTGTGACTCTTTCCACAGTGGAGTAGAAGGTGTTCGTAAGGCTGTTTATATGTACCAATTCTCCGCTTCTGAAAAGGTCGGCATACATAGTCTTCTGATAGTTCGGCGTTCCTTGGGGCAGCGTATTGTAAATACGGATAAGAACAACGTCGTTTTCGTTTTCCATATTTATTTTAATATAGCCCTTGTTTGCCCAATAGTACAAAAGAGAGGTTACGTCGCTGTTATCGACTTTGTTATCGATAAGCTTGCCCATAATAAGTGGGTCCATTTCCTGCGTGGGGTCGTCGAACGCCGCGCTGGGCGCACCGTTAACGCCTTCAGGCGGTTTAACGGGTACGGAAAAGCTGGGAATAGGCATTAAATCGTTCTTGTTGAAGCACAGGAATTTAACCGCAAACAGCACTGCAAATACTGCGCACGCGCCTATTATTATCCAATAGGGCGTCATATCGGGTTTGGTGGTAAGTACGCCGTCCTTGTACTCGAACTTAAACGATACGCCGTGGAAAGCTTCCAACTTGTCGATTTGATACGTCACTTTGTTGCCTGAGATTTCATAGCCGTAACTTTCCTCTTCGCTGCCGTAAGTAAGATAGCAGTGAGGGGTCAGCATGCCGTCAGGCAGGTTTATTTCTATCGACACGTTGCTAATAACTGCTTCAGAGCCAAAACCTATTGCGTTTAAGTTCAGTTCGTTCTTTTCCGGCTTTGTTATAGCGTATTCGTACGTTATGCGGTAGGAGTGCGTTTCACCGCGCTTGTTCCTGTAATCGTCCATATAAACGCTAACGAAACTGCTGTCGTCGTTTTCAACCGAGTACTCGACCGTCGTGGGCGCGCCCGTGTCTAAGCTGTATGCTTTCAAATTTCGCACCCTGTCGCCCGCATTTACCGGAATATCATAAATAAAGCCCGTACTACTGTATCCGAAATAGTGCGCCGTTAAGTCAAGCTGTATGTCCATAGTTCTGTCGCGTCTTATATCGTATTTAACACTGTAAGACGTGAACGTGAAAGCGTGGGCGCTGTCCGCGTGCGCGACGGAGGTGGAGTTCGGTTTTCCTGCCGTCGAACAGGCAATGGCAATAATTACGGCGAATAACAGCCCGATTAAAATTAAGGGCAACCTTTTAATACTTTTCATTTTCTTCTCTCATCAAAAAGGGCGGCTTGAACTTATAAGCCGCCCGTAATTTTTTATTTAGAACTGAACTTTTACGTTCTGTTTTTCTTCCGCGCTGTCAAGCTGGAAGTAAGGCGCTTTTTCAAGGTGCATCATGCCCGCGATAATAGACTTGGGGAACAAATCCTTCTGCGTGTTGAACTTTTTAACCAAAGCGTTGTAATATCTTCTCTGTTCAGCAAGCTGGCTTTCAATCGTTTTAAGCTGATTGGATAAATCGAGGAAGTTTGCGTTAGCCTTCAAATCGGGGTAACGCTCCGCAACCATATTGAAACTTCTTATAGCGTTGTTGAGCTTTGCGTCCGCTTCGATTTTTTCAGCGGTAGTGCTTGCGTTAACCGCATTGTTGCGCGCCGAAATAACGCTTTGAAGCGTTTCGCTTTCATGTTTTGCATAGCCTTTAACCGTTTCAACGAGGTTGGGAATAAGGTCGTATCTCTTTTTCAGATATACGTCGATAGTGGCAAACGCTTCTTCGTTTGCGTTTCTCATCTTGACGAAACCGTTTCTCGCTCCTATGCCCCAGCATACTAAAATGACTAAGAGCAGTACTACCACGGCGACAACCACAATTGCGATAATTCCGCCCATGCCAATAAGTAAATTCATAGTTTTTCTCCTAAATTTATTATATTATCCGCGGAAATTCCGCGATTTGTTTACATTTTTTTAAGCTCTGTAATTGCGTTTTTCAAAAACGCTTCCGCGTCTGAATCCTTTCTGACGGCGTTTAAAGCCTCTTCAACAGTGAACCATTTCACTTCTTCGAGTTCGTTCAAATCAAGGGAGGGTTCGCCGTTTTCGGCAATTATCAGAAAGTTTAAAAGCAATAAGTTTTTATCCTCACGATAGCGCGACGTCGTGTATTTGTATTTTACGACGTTGAGTTTGGTTTCCTCTTTGAATTCCCGCGTTACGGTCTTTTCTGCGGTTTCACCCTTTTTAACGTAACCCGCGAACAGAATAAAATCGTCGTCGCCATTGTGCTTGGCAAGCAGAATTTTATCCTTTTCCCTGTTTGCAGCAACTATAGTAACCGCGGTCGCAAACTGCGGGAAGCGGTATTCGTTGCAGTTTTTACAAAACGGAACAAGTCCTTCCTGATTATGCAGAACCAGAGCAAGCTTCTCTCCGCATTCACAGCAATACATATAATTTTTCCCCTTAAATCAATTGAATATTATCTATTCATCCATATTATATTATAACGGCAAGGCGTTTAAAAGTCAATAGCGGACGAAAAAATGCCATAATCCGCACAAAAATTTTATCGTGTTTTAACACGGCTTTCACGCGGAAAAATGGGTTTGACATATTCGTGATTATAATATATAATAAATTAGTCTAAAAATATTACGAAAGAATGCTTATTTTCGGGCAGCGCTTCCGCACCAGAAGAGCAAAAAAAGATAAGGGACAAATTAATATGGATTACGCTTCAACTCTTGCAAGATTGCGCTCAATCGGACAGGAGCATTTATTGGAATATTATAAAGAGCTGACCAAAGAGGAGCAGAATGTTCTTCTTTCGCAAATAGCCGCTACGGATTTTTCGGCGCTTGAGAGCATTAAGGAGGAAGAGCAACGCACTATCGGCGTCCTCGCCCCTGCGGATACTCTCGGCAGAAGCAGTATTGAAAAGAATAAAGCCGAGTACGAAAAAGTAGGTTTGCAGGCTATAAAAAGCGGAAAGGTCGCCGCTGTTTTACTTGCGGGCGGGCAGGGTTCACGCCTCGGCACGTCTGCGCCCAAGGGTATGTTTAACATCGGCGTAACCCGCGAGCTTTCGATTTTCGAATGTCAGATGGAAAATATCAAACAAGTCGCTTCGAAAGCGGGATATAATTTCCACCTTTTCGTTATGACGAGCGCCATTAACGATAAACAGACGCGTGCGTTTTTCGCCGAAAAGAATTACTTCGGCTACGAAGAGAGCAAAATTCATTTCTTCGTGCAGGAAATGATTCCCGCCTGTTCTTTCGACGGCAAGGTGCTTTTAAGTAAAAAGCATATGCTTTCGCTCGTGCCTAACGGCAACGGCGGTTGGTACTCGTCGCTGGTTAAAAGCGGGTTGGGCGAAATCGTCAAAGCCGAGGGAATAGAATGGCTCAACCTATACAGCGTGGATAACGTTTTGCAGAAAATCTGCGACCCCGTGTTCGTAGGAGCAACTATTCTTTCGGGAGTAAACTGTTCCAGCAAGGTAGTGAATAAGACGCGTCCGGAAGAAAAAGTGGGCGTGCTTTGCAAGGAAGACGGCAAACCTACCGTCATAGAATATACGGAAATGCCGGAAGATTTACAGTCCGCACGCGATAAAGACGGTCAATTAACGTTCAGAAGCGGCGTAATTTTAAACTATCTTTTCTCGGTGAAAAAGCTCGACGAAGTGTGCGGAGACAATCTCCCTTACCACACGGTAAGAAAGAAGGTAAGCTGTATAGTAGACGGTAAAGAATATAAACCCGAAAAGCCCAATGCGTTCAAGTACGAGCTGTTGGCTGTGGATTTGGTAAAGCTTATGGGCAGCTGTCTCGCGTTCGAAGTGGAAAGGGAAAAGGAGTTTGCGCCCGTCAAAAACGCAACGGGTGTGGACAGTGTGGATACCGCCCGCGAACTGCTTAAATTAAACGGTATTAAAATTTAACGTACTTTTGGTAAACAATGAAAAAACATTTTTTTAAGAAAGCGGCTGTAATTGCAGTTGCGGTTGCAACGCTTGCTATCGTTCCGACGGCTTCTGGCTGTTTGGTAACAAACGGACGCGACGGAGTTAACGGCAAAGATTTAACTATTTACGATATCTGGCAGGAAACGAAAACTCAGACGGGCAATTCCGAATTGACCTACGACGAATTTCTGCGCGAATATCTCAGTTTTACATCTCCCGACTTACAGGAAGCAACCTCGCTTCAGGCTTCAATAAACCGTTCTCTGCTTTCCGGCGTTTCCATAATTTCGACTTTCGACGAATACAAGCGCGTGTTCGGTTTCGGGGGTACTCAAACGGTGGCGGAAGAAGCGCAGTATTACGGTTCGGGCGTGATTTTGGACGTGAACAGACAGAGCGGTGATATGTTTGTTGTGACAAACTGCCACGTCGTTTATTCCTTGAACGCCCGCACTTCGAGCAACAGCATAAAACTCGATAAATCCAGCGGATTTGCAAAACGAGTTGATTTATGGCTTTACGGTTCTGAATTTGAAGAAGAAAACGCAATAAAAGCGGAAATTATAGGCGCAAGCAAGAGCTACGATATCGCCGTTTTAAAGGTCAGCGGAAGCGATTTGGTGAAGCGCAGTCAGGCTGTTGCGGCACAGTGGAGCGGCGGAGAGGAACGTTTTATTGGCGAAACAGTGTATGCCGTGGGCAATGCGGACGGCAAAAAGCTGAGCGCTTCCGTCGGCTACGTTTCCAAGGACAGCGAGGAAATAACGGTAAATTTGGGTACGGACAGCAATCTAGAAAATTATGAATACCGCGTGTTGAGAACGGATACGGCAATCAACGGCGGCAATTCGGGCGGCGGTCTGTTCAATAAATACGGTGAATTGGTCGGCATTGTCAACGCTAAAACCGTATCAGAAAGTATTGATAATATGGGTTATGCACTGCCCGCGTCTACCACAAAGCGAGTGGTTCAGAAACTGATTGCGCAAACGGGCGGCAATTTCGGGTTGGAAAGCGTACCCCAAGGCATAACTTACGAGGTTGAAGATAGCTATACAACGGGTCTGAACGCCGACGGCAACGCAGAGATAAAGGAAGTTGTAACGGTCAAAAACGCCAATTCGGGTACGGTTTGGGGTAAGTTGAAGGCAAACGACGTAATAAAACGTGTTACAATAAGCAGAAACAACACGGTAATCGAGGATATATCCGTCAACCGTCTGCACAATATCACCGACGCGCTTATCGTCGTGCAGGCGAACGATAAGGTTACTTTCACCATAGAAAGGGACGGCGAAGAAACGAAAGTTGAAATTGTTTTCACTTCGTCAGACTTCGTCAGAAAGAAGTAAATTTTTTTAATATATTCTACATAATTAATTAAGACAAACAAACGCCTTTGCGGAAAATTTTCCGCAATGGCGTTTTTCTTAACATTTAAATTTCAAAGCTTGTAAGGAGTAACCTGATAAACGTAGTAGTTCAGCCAGTTTATATAGAACAGGTTTGCCGTGGACGACCAATTCATTTTAATCGCCTTTTTATCTTTGTCGGCAAAATAGTTTACGGGGGGCTTTATGTCAAGCCCTTTTGCCTTGTCCCGCTCGTATTCGTTTTTCAGCACTTCTCTGTCGTATTCCATATGACCGGTAACGAATACCTGCCTGCCGTCGACACTCTTTATTATGCTTGCGCCCGCCCTCGGCGAGTGCGCCAATAACTGCAATTGCTTTACGCGCATTATATCTTGCGTGAGTACTACGCTGTGTCGGGAATGTGGCATATGAAACTGGTCGGAAATCCCCCGCATAAGAGGGTCGGACGTTTCGGAGTTAATGCGTTTGTGAGTGAATACGCCGAAGCACTTTTCCTTTAACGGACGCTTTTTAACTCCGTAAAAATAATACAGCGCCGCCAACGCGCCCCAGCAGATAAAAATGGTGGAGGTCACGTTCTTTTTAGTCCATTCGAAAATGCTTTTCATCTCTTCCCAGTACGCAACGTCTTCAAACTCAAGGTTTTCCACGGGCGCGCCCGTAATAATCATTCCGTCGAACCGCCTGTCTTTTACGTCGCTGAAATTGCTGTAAAAGCGCTCTAAATGTTCCGCACCCGTGTGGGTCGGAGTGTAAGAGGACGTGCGTATAAGCGTTACGTTGACTTGCAATGGCGAGTTGGATAAAAGGCGCATAAACTGCGTTTCCGTCGTCTCTTTCGTAGGCATAAGGTTTAATATCGCAATTTCGATAGGTCTTATATCCTGAGAAAAAGCCCGTCCGCTATCCATAACGAATATGCGCTCGTCAGTCAATATTTTATATGCGGGTAGTTGTTTATCAATTACAATAGGCATTTTAAATTTTTTCCAGAGCTTGCTGTAAGTCGGCGATAATATCGTCCGCATTTTCTATTCCCACGGAAAGGCGGACAAGGTTAGCGGGTACACCCGCTTTTTTCAGATCCTCGTCGGAAAGTTGACGGTGAGTGGTGGAAGCGGGGTGAAGCACACAGCTTCTCACGTCGGCAACGTGCGTTTCCTGCGTAATAAGCTGTAAGCTTTCCATAAATTTTGCGCAGGTTTCAGAACTGCCCTTTATACGGAAGCTCATCATACCGCCCTGACCGTTCGGCAAATACTTTTTCGCCAATTCGTGGTATTTGTCTTTGGGAAGAGAGGGGTGTTTTACGCTCTCTATTTTGGGGTGAGTGGACAAAAATTTTGCAACTTTCGCCGCGTTTTGGGAATGTCTTTCCATTCTGAGCGCAAGCGTATCGCTTCCGAGGTAGGAAATAAACGCGTTCTGCGGGGACATAATCGCGCCCATATCCCTGATCATCTGCGCGCGGCACTTAGCCGCAAAGTGCGCTGAAGGCAAGTCTGCGTAAATTAAACCGTGGTAGCTTTCGTCCCGTTCGTTAAAAGAGGGATAGCGTTCGTTGTTCTTGAAATCAAAGTTGCCCAGATCAACTATGACTCCGCCCAAAGCCGCCGCGTGTCCGTCTAAATACTTTGACGAAGAATGAACGACTACGTTTGCGCCGAAATCTTTGGGTCTGCACAAAATCGGTGTGGCGAGGGTGTTGTCAATTGCGTGAACTATGCCGTGCTTTTGCGCAATGCGGGAAATTTTTTCGATATCCAGAACCACAATCGCTGGGTTTGCAATTGTTTCGGTAAAAATCAGCTTTGTTTTGTCGTCAATCAACTTATCGATATTTTCCGCGCTGTCGTCGGGGTCGAAAAATCTGCACTCTATCCCGAGTTTGGGAAGCGTTACGCCGAAGAGATTGTATGTACCGCCGTAAACCGCCTGCGAGCAAAGCACGTTATCTCCCGCGCCCGCAAGAGTGAAAACCGTCAAAGTGGTGGCGGACATTCCCGAAGCACATCCGATAGCGGCAACGCCGCCTTCCAGAGCGGCAACCTTGCCTTCGAACGCGGCAACCGTGGGGTTGGAAAGTCGGGTATAAAAATAACCGTCGCTTTTCAAATCGAAGCAGTCCGCCATAGACTGCGTGTCGCCGTAGAAAAACGTGGTAGATTGACAAATAGGAGGGATGCGGCTTTCGCCCGTCTTAGGGGAATAGCCTGCCTGTACGCATAACGTTTCGGGTCTGTAGTTTTTCATTTTTAACACCTTAATAATCCTTTAATTGCCGTTTTGTATCTCTTTCGATATCGCGCTTTTTAATCGTCTGTTTTTTGTCGTAGTTCTGTTTGCCTCGGCAAAGCGCAACTTCAACCTTTATAAGATTGTCCTTAAAATAAATGGAAATGGGTACTAAAGTCATACCTTTCGCGTTGATTTTACCCACAATCTTGTCAATTTCGTACTTGTGCATAAGCAGTTTTCTGTCCCGTTTGCTGTCGCGGGAATTAAAAGCGCCGCTCTTGTCGTACACGGGAATGTGCATATTTTTAAGACTGACCTGCCCTTCGCGGATAAAACAGAAGCTGTCCTTTAAGTTGCAGTTTCCGGCGCGTAAAGACTTTACTTCCGCACCTTCCAAAACTATGCCTGCTTCGTATTTCTCTTCGATAAAGTATTCAAATCCGGCGGATTTGTTATATGCTATTTGTTTCATAACGCAACCTTTTAAAGTATTTAATCTTCAACCAACGCGAACTGTACGCGCATACTTGAAAAATCGCACCCAGCAACCTTGACTTTCACGCTGTCGCCGATGCGGAAGGAGTGCCGTTTGCCCTTCAATAAAAATTTACCTTCGTAGAATTCGTAGCTGTCCGCGGGCAGGTTTTCAAGCCGTATCATTCCTTCTATAGTGTTCGGAAGTTCGGCAAATATTCCCGATGCGATAACACCCGAAACAACCGCGTCGTAAACTTCGCCGATCCGATCGCTCATATACACGATTTTATACAAATCGTCAACTTCGCGTTCGGCAAGCTCGGCGCGCCGTTCTTTTTCGCTCGTCTGTTTTGCGGCTTCTCCCGCAATACGGGAATAGGTGTTGCACGTTTTCTCTTCTTTGCCCCTTAAAATACCCTTTAGAACGCGGTGAACGAACAAGTCGGGGTAGCGTCTTATGGGAGAGGTGAAGTGGCAGTAACACTGTGAAGCCAAGCCGAAATGCCCTGAATTTTCCTCGCTGTATTTCGCCTTCTGCATAGAACGGAGCATAACCTTGTTTACAACCGAAGCAAAGGGTTTGCCCTCAACCGCGCTTAAAATGCGCTGAAAATCCTTGGGCGTAATATCTTCCGTGTCACCCTTTGCATTCACGCCCAAATCGTTTAAGAATGAAAAGAACACGCTTGCCTTTTCTGGCGACGGCTTTTCGTGAATACGGTAGAGGCAGGGCGCTTCGCGCTTTTGCAAAAACTCCGCAACTGTTTCGTTTGCCGAAACCATAAACTGCTCTATAAGCCTGTGCGAGAGCGAGCGTTCGTAGTCGGGTATAACTATTTCGCCGTTTTCGTCGATAAAAATGTGCGCTTCTTTTACGTCCAGCGTAACGGAGCCGTTTTTTGCCCTTTTGTTTTCCAACAGGAGTGTAAGTTCTTCCATATCCTTAAGCATAGGCGCAATTTCGGGGTAATCCTTATCCGCTTTTTCCCCGCTTTCGAGAATGGAAGTGACCTCGTCATAAGTCATCCGTTTATCGCTTTTTATAACGCTTTCGCAAATCTCGCTCTTTACGCGTCTGCCCGTTTTGTCAAACTCCATAAAACAGCTCACCGCGTATCTATCTTCGCCCTCGTTCAAACTGCACGCGCCGTTGGAAAGCGCTTTGGGAAGCATCGGCAGAACCCTGTCGGGAAAATATACGCTCGTTCCGCGTGCAAACGCTTCGTTGTCCAAATCGCTTCTAAATTTTACGTAGTTGCTCACGTCGGCAATGTGTACGCCAAGTCTAAAGCCGTTTGAGGTGCGCTCCAAAGACACCGCGTCGTCTATATCGCGCGTGTCCGCGCCGTCTATTGTAATGGTGAGAAGCTCTCTCAAATCCCGTCTGCCGTCAAGCTTGACGGGCTGTTTTGCAACCTCTTCGGCCTCGCTTTCCACTTCGTAGGGGAATTCTTCTCTCAGTTCGTAGCCGCGTATAATTCCAAGTTCTTCCGTTTCGAAATCGCCGTCCTCGCCTAAGACTTCCACAATCTTTCCGCCGACCATTTTACCGGCGGGGTAGGAGGTAATTTCCGCAACCACCTTGTCGCCGCGTTTGGCGTTTCCGCAAAGGGAAAGGGGGATGAATACGTCGCTGTCGAAGCTGTCCTTGTCGGGCAGAACGTAGCCCGCGCGCTTGTCCTTTTCAAACAGCCCCACGACAACCCGCCGCCCGCGTGAAATTATTTTAACAACGCTCGCTTCGTCTTCCGTTCCGCGTACGGGTATGGCGAGGACTTTATCCAAATCTATTGCGCCGTTAAGCCTGCGTTTGGGTACGAAAAAATCACCCGAATACTTGTCCCTATCGTCGGGCGTTATGAATGCAAAGCCGTTTGCGTTTCCGCGCACAGTGCCTGTAAATGCACCCCATTGTTCGGGCGTTGCGTATAACCCGCGCTCGCATACAAGCTTGCCGTCTTTAATAAGTCCGTCTATAGCCGAAAGTACTTTGCCGCGCGCTTTTTTGGGTATACCGCAGGAAAGACATATGCAATTGAGATCTTTAAAAGCCAGCTTTCCGTTTTTTATTGAGTTGAGTATTCTGTTTGCTAATTCCATATATAAAAAATGGCGGTTCAGTATCCCTGAGCCGCCGCAAAAACCGTTTAAAGTTCTGTTAGTTTATAACTGTTGCCACGATATAGAAAGCAATAGATAAAACCGCAAGAACAGCCAAACAAATCCAAGACCATTTTTTAAGTTTGCTTTCAATGGATTTGCCCTTGTGCTTGCCGAAGAACGTTTCGCTCGAACCGGTAATACCTTGGATACCTTCGGAATTACTCTGCTGCAGCATAATAAGTATGATAGCGCCCAAAGACACAATAAACATTAGACCAATCGCTATGGACGTAAGAACTACGTAGGTAATATATTGAGGATGGTCCATAGGTACTTGTGCAAGCAAATTTAACATAAGTTAGATACCTCTTAAAACTAAGTTACTGTAAAAGTATAACACACGCAAAAAATTATTTCAATAAAAAACGAGGGCATTTCGCAATTTTTTAGGGCGATTTTTGCTTATATTCGCCGAATTTATTGATTATGAATATGCCGAGGCACACTAAAACAATCGCAATTAAAGTAAAATAACTTAAAAGCTGGTCGCTTTCGTTTAAAATTATTGCGGAAAAAACAGCGCCGAAAAGCGGGTTAGTGCTCTTGTAAACCGCCACTTTTGACACGGGGTTGTATTTCATAAGATAGCCCTGCAATGTGAACGCAAACGAGGATATGAAAGCGAGGTAGAAAAGCTCCGCAATCGCGCCGAAGCCGTTCGGAGACACCCTTCCGCCGAAGCAAAGCCCGCAGATTATCATAACAGTTCCGCCTATAAAAAACTGCCAGCCGCAGAGAGCAGTGGTGTTTTCGTGCTTGGAAAAAATCTTTACCAGTCCCGCCGCAACCGCCGCGGAAAGTCCGCTTAAGATTACAAAGCCTTCACCTAAAATAGTGAACGTGAACGTAAACTCACCGCCGAGGTTGACTAATATTACGCCTGCAAATCCCAAAACACACCCCGCAAGCTTGATAAGGTTGAACTTTTCCGTTCGGAAAACAAAGCACGCTATAAGTATGGTAAAGAACACGCCCAGTCCGTTCAGAACCGAACCTTTCACGCCCGAAACGTGTGCAAGACCGATATAGAAAAATATATACTGCGCGACCGCCTGAAAACAGCACAGAATAAGCACGCGCCACCAGTTTTTCTTTTGCGGAACAAGAAATTTTTTCTGACTTACACACCCGAACGCAATTACGAGTATTCCCGCAAGAGTAAACCTCAGCCCCGCGAACAGAATGACGGAGGGAACGTGGGAGGTATCCACGTTGAATAATTTATATCCGATTTTTACGCACGGGAACGCGCTTCCCCAAAGTATACAGCAGGCAATGGCGCAAAGTGCAACAACCCACGGTTTTGTAAAAAATTTCTGTTTATCCGCAATCAACATCTCTATTATTATATTTATTTTTGCGCAAATGCGCAAATAAAAAACCGACTGCATTTTCAGTCGGTTTAGTGTTTAGTATTTTTTGCCGCCGAAAAATTAGCAAGATGGCTCTTGCGTTAAGATTTTTCAAGGCACACTTTGACATTAGCAAAATTTTAAATTACTAATGACGAGAAAACACAAGGCGGAATTTATTTTCTCCGTTAAGTGTTTTGCGACCGTAACAACTCACGGCAAAGATTTTGCTTGCAAAAGATTTGCGTGAACTATTTTATAAGGCTCTTTCCAGTCATCTCGGAAGGTACGGGCAAGCCCATAACCGTTAAAAGAGTGGGGGCAAGGTCGGCAAGAATACCGTCTTTGCGAAGCTCCGCGTTTTTGTACTTTTCGCTTACCAAAATCACGGGTACGGGATTGGTTGTGTGTGCAGTGAAAGGCGAACCGTCCTCCGCAAGCAGTTTGTCTGCGTTTCCGCTTATCCGATCAAGCTCCGACGAAATCGCATCC
>CAYXXB010000030.1:0-15654 GCA_964468955.1 uncultured Clostridia bacterium
AGTGCTGTATAAAGTGCTTGCAGTTAGTGCAAAGCTTTTCTGTTGTCTGTTCCATTTTTTTATCTGCTCTCAACTAAATCATTATAAATATTATAGTTCATATTTTATGAACTGTCAAGCATTTTAGTAAAAAATTCATATAATATGAACCGAGGTAAAAAGATGGAAGGTTTCGGACAGAGAGTAAAAAAAGAGCTTAAAGAGCAGGGTATGCAACAAAAAAATTTATGCCTGTATCTGAACGTTAATAAGTCCACAATGTGTGAATGGTTAAACGATAAAAATGAACCGCCAATGCACATTATAGTAGGAATAGCGGAATATTTGGACGTTACTACCGACTATTTATTGGGTAGAGATAAAAAGTAAAAAAACCGCCGTTGGTTGGGATTTACCCATAAACCAACGGCGGTTTTTTATATTAATTAGTTACACGTTAAAGCGGAAGAGGATAACGTCGCCGTCTTTAACTACGTATTCCTTGCCCTCGCTGCGCACCTTGCCTTTTTCGCGTGCGCCCACGAGTCCGCCGCATTCTAACAGCGTCTGCCAGTCAACGACTTCCGCACGGATAAAGCCCTTTTCGAAATCGGTATGAATGACGCCCGCCGCCTGCGGAGCTTTCGTGCCGTTTACGATAGTCCAAGCTCTCGTTTCCTTTTCGCCTGCGGTGAGATAGGATATAAGCCCCAAAAGGTGGTAGCTCTTTTTGATAAGTCGGTTGAGTCCGCTTTCGGTTAAGCCAAGCTCTTCCAAAAACATTGCCGCGTCTTCTTCGGGCATCTGCGAAAGCTCGTCCTCGGTCTTTGCGCATATGACCATAACTTCACTGCCTTCTTTCGCCGCATACTCCTTGACCTTCACGACGAGGGGGATATCGTCCTCGGGCTTGCCCATATCGAATTCGGAAATGTTTGCCGCATAAATAACGGGTTTAGCCGTTAACAGGAACAAATTATTTAAGAAAGGTTTTTCGGCTTCATCGCACTCGAACAATCTTGCAGGTTTTTCTTCGGAAAGGAATTTTTCCAATCTTTCCAAGAAAGCAAACTCCGCCGCAGCTTCCTTGTTGGCACCGCCGCGTGCTGTGTTTCTTATTCTGTCTTGACGCTTGTTTACCGCTTCAATGTCTGCCAAAATCAATTCAAGAGTAATGGTGGTGATGTCCGAAACGGGGTCAACCACATTTGAAACGTGGGTTACGTTCGCGTCCTCGAAACAGCGCACGACGTGAACTATAGCGTCACATTCGCGGATATGAGAAAGGAACTTGTTGCCCAGACCTTCACCGCGGGAAGCGCCTTTAACCAAGCCCGCTATGTCTACGAATTCAACTATTGCGGGGGTTGTTTTTTTGCTTTGGTATAAAGCGGAAAGCTTGTCCAGTCTCTCGTCGGGAACGGCAACCACGCCCACATTGGGTTCAATCGTGCAGAAGGGGTAGTTGGCGGCTTCCGCACCTGCATGGGTTATTGCGTTAAATAAGGTGGATTTACCCACGTTGGGCAGTCCTACAACGCCTAATTTCATCTTAAAAAAACCTCTTTGAATTTCTTTAACCATTATAATATAAATTTCAAAAAAATCAAAACGCTTTGCGCCTATAAGTTGCCAAATTTTAGCCGCTGTGATAAAATTGTTGAAAAGGTATTACAAATTATGGATTACAAAAAGTATATAGCTCAAAAAATACAAGTGGAAGGCGTTTCCGCCGAAGAAATAGAAGCGTGCATTGCCGTTCCCCCCGATACGACTATGGGCGATTACGCCCTGCCTTGCTTTAAGTTTGCAAAGGCTTTAAGGAGGTCACCCGTAGTTATTGCTCAGGAATTGGCTTCCTCAATAGCCGCCGATAGCGTAATAGCAAAGGTTACCGCAGTAAACGGCTATCTCAACTTTGCGATAGACAGAAAGGGTTTGGTAAAGGAAACACTCGGCAATATAGAAAAGGCGGGCGCAAGTTACGGCGCTTCTGATATAGGCGACGGTAAAACGGTTTGCATCGACTATTCGTCCGTAAACATTGCAAAACCCTTCCATATCGGGCATCTTTCGACTACCGTTCTCGGAAGCTCTCTGTATAAAATCTTTAATTTCCTCGGATATAACGTGGTGGGTATAAACCACCTCGGCGACTACGGAACGCAGTTCGGCAAGCTCATTTGCGCGTACAAGCACTGGGGCAACAAAGAGGACGTGGAAGCAAGGGGAATATTCGCCGTGAACGAGCTGTACGTCCGTTTCAATTCCGAAGCGACTGAGGAAATGGAAAAGGAAGCGCGCGAATACTTCCGTTTGATAGAAAACGGCGATAAGGAAGCGAACGAGCTTTTCGAATGGTTCAAGGCTTTAACGCTTGCCTACGTGAACAAGATTTACGAAAGGCTTGGGGTTAAGTTCGACAGCTACAACGGCGAACGTTTCTATACGGACAAAATGCAGCCCGTAATAGACGAACTCAAAGCAAAGAACTTACTCAAAGAGAGCGAGGGGGCTAAAATCGTAGATTTGGAAGAGTACGGTATGCCGCCCTGCCTTATACTGCGTTCGGACGGCGCGTCGTTATACGCAACCCGCGATTTGGCTGCGGCATATTACCGCAAGAACACCTATAATTTCGATAAATGTCTGTACGTGGTTGCGTATCAGCAGAATTTGCATTTCAAGCAGATTTTTAAGGTTTTAGAGCTTATGGGCAACGACTGGGCGAAGGATATGGTTCACGTTGCTTACGGTATGGTTTCTTTGGAAGACGGCGCAATGTCCACGAGGAACGGCAGGGTGGTCTGGCTCGAAGACGTCATAAACAAGTGCGTGGAAAAGGCGTACGCCGTTCTGGAAGAAAAGAACCCCGACTTGGAAGATAAACAAGAAATTGCGGAAAAGGTCGGCGTAGGCGCAGTCATTTTCGGCGCACTGTACAACAACAAGATAAAGGATATAGTTTTCTCTTACGACAAAGTGCTGTCCTTCGACGGCGAAACGGGCGTGTATTGCCAGTACACTTATGCGCGCGCAAACTCCGTTCTCGAAAAGGCGGGGGATACTGCGTTTGAAATTTCCGAAGATTTTGCCGTAGAGCCTCAGGAGTTCGAAGTCGTTAAAACGCTTTCAATCTTCCCCGAAACGGTAAAGGAAGCGGCGGTAAAATACGAACCGAGCATAATAGCGCGCTATGCCGTTGACCTTGCGCAGAAGTTTAACAAATTCTATTTCGACTGCAAAATACTCACTGCGGGAGAAGGTGTCAAGGGCTTGCGCCTTGCAATCACGAAAGCGGTAAAACAGACGCTTGAAAACGCGCTCGCGCTTCTCGGCATACGCGTACCCAAGAAGATGTAATTATGTACAAAGCAGTTATTTTCGATTTGGACGGCACGCTTTTCGACACCCTGCCCGATATTCAAGCCGTACTCAATTGCACGCTGAAAAAATACAATCTGCCCGAACTTTCCCGCGGACAGACGATGAGCTACATAGGCAACGGCGCTAAAGAGCTGGTAAGACTTGCAATAGGTAAAGACAACGAATACAGGCTTGAAGAAATTCTGTCAGCCTACAAAAAGGAATATGCGGCGAACAACGGCGAACTTTCCCGCTTTTTCGAAGGCGAAGAAGAAGCTGTTTGCGCACTCAAGGCAAGGGGAATAAAGCTTGCGGTATTCACCAACAAACCGCACGCCGTTGCGCTTAAGACCAACGAAAGGTATTTTGAAAAATTCGGCTTCGACTGCGTTTTAGGGCAGACGGACGAATTGCCTTTAAAGCCCGCACCCGACGGCGTTTATAAAATATTAAAAGAACTGAACGTAAGCGCAAGCGACTGTCTTTTTGTCGGCGACGGCGAAGCAGACGTGCAAACGGCGCAAAACGCGGGTTTGGACTGCGTTTCCGTGCTGTGGGGCTACCGCACAAAGGAACAGCTTAAAGCCGCGGGCGCAACTCGTTTTGCGCAAGACTTCGCTCAGTTGCAACAAATAGTTTTAGGCTGAATGTTCAAAAATTTTATTGGAAAATTTTGTCAATCTTATTGATATTTTTCATCGTTCGTGTTATTATATTTGCGTTAAATAAAATACTTTTTTAAGGAGTGTAATATTATGAAAAGATGTACAGTATGCGGCGAAATCGTCGCTGACGATGTAGAAGTTTGCCCCGTATGCAAGGCTAAAACCTTCACGCCCGTAGAAGAGGGCAAGACTGCTTATGCTTGCGTACATACGGTAGGCGAAGGCGTTGTGGAAGATAAGGAAATTATGGAAGGTCTCCGCGCTAACTTCGCAGGCGAATGTACCGAAGTAGGTATGTACCTCGCTATGGCAAGGGTTGCCGAAAGAGAAGGCTATCCCGAAATTGCGGAAGCTTACAAGCGTTATGCTTACGAAGAAGCTGAACACGCAGCTAAGTTTGCAGAGCTTTTGGGCGAAGTAGTTACCGATTCCACAAAGAAGAATTTGGAACTCCGCGCGGCGGCAGAAGCAGGCGCTTGCGAAGGTAAGCTCGCTATCGCTAAAAAGGCTAAGGCTCTCGGTTACGACGCTATTCACGACACCGTTCACGAAATGGCAAAGGACGAAGCTCGTCACGGTGCAGGCTTTGCAGGTATGCTCAAGAGATATTTCGGCAAGTAATTTTATGATAAAAATATCGGAGGGCAGGTTTACGCTTGCTCTCCGTTTTTTATTGTGATAATATATTGCGTATGGAAGAACTTGAAGAGAAAGCGGAGGAAGCCGTAACCTTAGCGGTGCAGGCGGAAACCGAAGAAATACAAGAGAAAAAGCGTTCCAAAGGAATGGCGCAGTTTTTACAGATTGTAAAGTTTACCGCATTTTCGATTTCGGCGGGAGTAATTCAGTTTGTAACTACGGGGTTGCTTTCCAGCTGGACGCATCTTATCCCTTACTGTATAGCTTATCTTATAGGTTTGGTGCTTTCGGTTATATGGAATTTTACGTTCAACAGAAAGTTCACTTTCGCTTCCGCAAGCAACGTGCCTATTGCAATGAGCCTCGTAGTGCTGTATTATTGCGCGTTTACGCCTATATCAACATTCGGCGCCGACGCGATAGTTAATGCGTGGAAAACGGCGGCAGGCGATGGTTGGAACGACGCTTACGAAATGGTTATCACTGCCGCAATGATGATATTGAACTTTATAACAGAATTCATTTACGATAAATTTTTGGTATTCAACGATAAAATCGTTAAAAAAATAGAAACGGCGTTTAAGCGTAAAAATAGTGATTAAGAAAAAACGCGGCAAAAGGACGGATTAAAAATTCGTCCTTTTGCAATTTAGCACGCAAATATTTATTACCGCATAGAATGAATTAAAGGGCAAGGGGGAAAACCTTTGCCCTGAAAATTCTAATGACAAGGTAAAGTTAATTATGTGTTCAAATTGTAATTCCTGCGGTTGCAACAACTCCCGTAGCGGAAGCGGCTGCGGCTGCAGTTTATTCTCTTTACTGTTCGGTAATTCCTGCAGTTCCTGCGGTTGCAATAATTCCCGTAGCGGAAGCGGCTGCGGTTGCAATTCCTGTGGCTGCAACAATTCCCGTAGCGGCTGCACCACTTGCGGTAACGGCACTTCGCCCTACTCGGGTTGGGACGGCACGGGCTGGACGGACGGAAACGGACGCAGCAGATGCGGTTGCAGTTCCTGTAATTCTTGCGGTTGCAACAACTCCCGCAGCGGTTGCGGCTGCAATACATGCAATTCCTGCGGCAATTCCCGCAACGGAAGCGGTTGCGGCTGTAATTCTTGCGGTTGCAATAACTAAGCAAAAAGCAAGGGACGGGATTTTTTTTCCGTCCCTTTAACTTTGTCTGTATATCGCAGTTGATAATAGTTAAAAATTTATAGTATGCGGTATTTTACTGAGCTTTACAAATATTTTGCGGATAAGAGGTATTCGACGATAGCAGGTACTTTGGTGTATTTCCTGCTTATGTCAGTTGCGCCCTTTTTGTTCTGGCTTACTCTTATTGTCGGCAATATAGATTTTTCTGCTTTCAGCTCCAACGAGCTTTTTTCGGCTGTCACGCCCGTACTCGATTATTTAAAAACCTCCGCGGAAAGCGCTACGAGCAGTGCGGGGATAGTTCTCATTTTAACTTCGCTCTGGTCGTCTACAAACTTTTTTTATCATTTGCGCAGAAGCGGTGAAATAATATACGATAAAAATATGAAGAGGGGAGGACTGCGCCTTCGGCTTACTTCGCTGTTAATAGTTTTCGGAACTCTGTTTCTGATAGCGGGCGCGGCAGCCGTACCTTTTTTGAGCTACAGCGTGCTTGACTTTATAATGCCGACTGCCGTCGCAAAAGTTATTTCGCTTGTGTTTATAAGTATGTTCGCAATTTTTGCCGCATATCTTTTAAATCTGTTCGCGTGTCCGTATAAGCTCGATTTCTATTCCGCAATGCCGGGAAGTCTTTTAACGACGGCGCTGTGGCTGCTGTGCGCGGCGGGCTTTACCATATATATGCAGTTTGCAAATCCGCAAAAGCTATACGGTGCGATAGCGGCGTTAATCGTGTTTTTGCTGTGGTGCTATATTATGATTAACAGCTTGGTTATCGGTATTATATATAACAGTAAATATCTTCCCGAACGCAGAAAACTAAAATTATATTAAAAAAGCCCCGCAACAGAAGTTGCGGGGTATATTTTTTTGTTTGATTAATACATAACGGCGCAACCGCAAGCCAAAGCGCCGGGCCCTATATGGCAGGAAACGTTTACGGAAAGAGGGTCGATAAACAAAACCTTCATATCGGGGAAATGCTCTTCAAGCTCTTTCGCGAATATTTCCGCTTCCTTGAAGTTCTGAGTGTGAGCAACGCCCAAAGCCATTTTGCCTTGTGCGCGAAGCTCTTTGAATTCGCCGTTCAGATCGTGTTCCAAAGCTTCTATCATAACTTTTTTCGCATCGCTTATCTTTCTCACCTTAGCGTATGTGTCGAACGGACCGCCGTGGGTCTGCAAAACTGGCTTAATTTTAAGCATAGTGCCTATGAGCGCCGCCGCAGGGGTAAGTCTGCCGCCCTTTTTAAGATATTTGAGCGTGTCAACCATAATATAGATAGAGGAGTACTTACCCGTTTCCATAAAATAGTCGTACATTTCTTTCGCGGTCTTGCCCTCTTTAATCATTTTAAGAGCGTCGAAAACCGTCTGTTTCTGCGTAATTGAAATTCTGTGGTTATCCAGCGCAAATACCTTGCCTATGAATTCGGGTTCTGTTTCGGCCATTTTCTTTATGGTCAGACCCGTTTCGGAAAGTCCGCTCGATAAGGGCATATACAAAATCTCGTCGTAGCTTTTAAGAAGTCGTCTGAATCTTTCCGCAACGTCGAACGGGTTAGGTTGCGACGTGGCAACCGTTGCGTCGTTAGTTAACGCTTCGTAGAACTGTTCTTGCGTATAGCCTTCTTCTTCAAAAAACTGTTCACCGTTGATAAGAATGGGGGTGGGTTGAATTTCTATGCCGAGTTCTTTCGCCTCGTCTATCTTAATACCGCTGTTGCTGTCGGTTACTATTGCAATACTCATTTTTCATTTATCCTCTCTGTTTAAAGTCCGCTCACTCATACCTTATGCATGTAGCGCAAGCAAGCGCACCGGGACCGATATGGCAGGAAACGCTCAAAGACAGCGGGTCGATAAACTTAACTTCCAAATCGGGGAAATGTTCTTTCAGTTCCTCGGCAAAGATTTTAGCCTCTTCGTAGTTTTGCGTATGCGCAATGGCAAGAGACATTTTGCCCTGTTCGCGAAGGGCTTTAAAACGCGTGTCAAGGTCCTTTTCAACAGCCTTAATCATCGTCGTCTTGGCGTCTACAAGCTTGCGCACTTTGGCATATTGGTCAAGCTTAAAACCCTGAATTTGCAATACGGGTTTGATTTTTAAAAGTGTGCCGATTGCCGCGACGGCGGGGGTAAGCCTGCCGCCTTTTTTAAGGTATTTAAGCGTATCCACCATAATGTAAATGGAGGATTGCATTTTCGTCTGCATAAGGAAATCGCGAATTTCTTCCGCAGTCTTGCCTTCATTTTTCATAGCAAGCGCGTCCATAACGCTTTGACGCATAGTAATGGAAATGCGCTGATTGTCGATAACGTATACCTTGTCCGCAAATTCTTCTTCCGCAAGGCGGGAAAGTGTCGCGCACGTCTGGGAAAGTCCGCTGGACATAGGTATATGAATAATCTTATCATAGGAGAGCAAAAGCTCTTTCCATTTTTCCCCAACGTCGTATGCGCTGGGCTGGGAGGTGGAAACCTGAGCGTCCGACTTCAGCTTTTCGTAAAACGTGTCCTGAGACATCGTAATATCTTCGAAATACTGTTCGCCGTCGATTAAAAATGGCATAGGGATAACCGTTATACCCAATTGCTTCGCTTCCGCCTGAGTAATACCGCTGTTACTGTCGGTTACAATAGCTGTTTTCATATTAAATTTTCCTTATATTTTTTTCACTACGGCTTTATTATATAAGAAACTTGATGATAAGTCAACAATTTGACCGTTAAATGATAGCAATGGCTTCGATTTCCACAAGGCAGCCTTTGGGAATATCTTTTACCGCAACACAGCTTCTCGCAGGGGAGGAGGTGAAGTATTGCGCGTACACCTCGTTGAAAGCCGCAAAGTTTGAAATATCTGATAAAAAGCAAACCGTTTTAACGACTTTACTCATATCCGAACCCGCCGCTTCCAATAAAGCTTTCACGTTCTCGCAGGACTGTTTTGTCTGTGCCGCAATGCCTTCCGCAATTTCACCAGTTGCGGGATTGACGGGTATCTGTCCGCTTGTGAATACAAACCCGCCTACAACTTTTGCCTGAGAATAAGGTCCTATTGCTGCAGGGGCTTTTTCAGTCGAAATAGTTTTCATTTTATTTACCTCTTAATCCAAAACCTTGAAACCGCCGTTTTTAAGGCTGTCCTTTATAAGCTTGATATGTTCGAAATTTCTCGTTTCAATCGAAAGTTTTAAATAGCACCCGTTTACGGCGCTGCCCACGTTGTTGCGCTCATGTAAAACGGCGGTAACGTTGCCGCCGCAGTCGGCTACTATTTTGGAAACGCCGACTAATTGTCCGGGTTTGTCCGTAAGCTCGATGGTGAGAGTACACTGTCTTCCGCCCATCAGCAGTCCGCGGTTAATCACGCGGGAAAGTATGGTAACGTCGATATTGCCGCCAGAAATCAGGCAAACGACTTTCTTGCCCTTGACGTCGGGAATTTTATCGAACAGCACCGCCGCAAATGCAACCGCGCCCGCGCCTTCGGCAACCGTTTTCTGTTTTTCTATTAAAGTGAGTATAGCCGCGCACACCTGATCGTCCGTTACGGAAACAATGCCGTCAACGTATTTGGAGCAGATATCGAACGTGTTCACACCGGGTTCTTTAACCGCAATGCCGTCGGCAATAGTGGAAACGGAGGGGAGTGTTTCGATTTTTTTGTGTTCTATGGAATTAAGCATACTCGGAGCGCCTGCCGACTGAACGCCGTACACCCTGATTTTGGGGTTAAGCGATTTAACGACGAAGCTGACGCCCGATATAAGTCCGCCCCCGCCGATGGGAACGACAATCACGTCCGCGTCCTTTAACTGGTTCATTATTTCAAGCCCGATAGTTCCCTGACCTGCGATGACGTCCTCGTCGTCAAATGGGTGAATAAAGGTGTAGCCCTTTTCTTCGCGCAGCCTTTCCGCTTCGTTATGCGCGTCGTCGTACACGCCGGGGACTAATCTCACTTCCGCGCCGTAACCTTTCGTCGCTTCGACTTTGGAAATGGGTGCGCCGTCGGGCATACATATTATCGATTTAATGCCGAACTTTGTGGAAGCGAGTGCAACGCCCTGAGCGTGGTTGCCAGCCGAACACGCGATAACGCCCTTGGCTTTTTCTTCGTCGGTCAACCGTGCGATTTTATAGTATGCGCCGCGAACCTTGAACGACCCCGTTCTCTGTAAATTTTCGCATTTTAAATAAATTTCGCAGCCAGTTTGCTGGGAAAGGACGGGGGAGTGGATTAAATCCGTCTGTCTTATTGCGTTCTTTAAAACGTATTGTGCCTGATACACCTTGTCAAGATTAAGCATTTTTTTTACCTTGTGTTAAATATTTTTAATAAATTATACGGCTTTTCGCATAAATTGTCAACCGTACATAACCCGTGCGCATATTTATTCAGTGATTATTTTATTAGAATAATTGAATTTACAAATTTTGCTTTTGCACTCAAAAACGCTTGAAAAATATAAAAAAATGATATACAATATTTTAGCAATGCAGAGGTGGCAGAGTGGTACTTCGTGACACTCTGCGGATAGCAGATAACTTAATAAACATGCAGAGGTGGCAGAGTGGTCGAATGCGCACGACTCGAAATCGTGTTACGTAGGAATACGTACGGAGGTTCGAATCCTCTCCTCTGCGCCAAAATAGCGAACAGATTTTATCTGTTCGCTATTTTGCTTTTATATGGTCGAGGCGACGGGATTTGAACCCACGACCTTATGGTCCCGAACCATACGCGCTACCAACTGCGCTACGCCTCGAATTGATATAGCTATTATATTCAAATTTCCCCGTTCCGTCAAATAAATTGCCGCGGCTTTGTAAAAAAATCAAATATTAAAAATTTAACCGTAATTTATTTTTGTAAAACGCTTGACAAATATTTATTTATATATTATCATATGAATAATAGTTCATAAGTTGTGGGCTACAGCATAAAATATATAGAGGAAATATTTATGGTACAAGACAACGAAAAGGAGAGGTGCGAACACGAAGAGCATATTAGGCTTGCAACAGCCGCTATGCCCAGCGAAGAGCAGATAGGCGAAATGGCTTCCCGCTTTAAAGCGATTTCCGAGCCGTCGCGCCTTAAAATACTGCTCGCGTTATCCTGCGGGGAGCTGTGCGTGGAGCATTTAACCCAAGCGGTCGGCGGCAACCAAAGCGCGGTGTCGCACCAGCTAAAAACGCTTAAAGACAACAAAATAGTCAAGTGTAAAAGAAACGGCAAGCAAGTCGTTTATTCCGTTTCCGACGAGCATATTCTCACAATGATAAACGTGGCAAAGGAGCATCTGAACTGCAATGAATAAGGTAATAAAAATCAGCGGGCTGGACTGTGCAAACTGCGCCCGCGAGCTTGAAGAAGAGCTTGAAAAAATTTCAGGCGTTTCGTCTGTGCGCGTCGACTTTATGGGAATGAAAGTATTTTTCGAAGGAGAAGAAAGCGCGCTTGAAAAAGTTATAAGCTGCTGTAATAATTTCGAAGAAGTTAAGGTTGTGGAAGAGGGGGAACACGAACACAATCACGAACAGCACGATCACGAACACGGAGAACATTCTTGCTGTTGCGGTCATGACCATAATGACCACGACCATCACGACCACGATCATTGCGGTCACGACCATGACCACCACGAACACACGGCAAGCGAAGGCAAAAAGATAAAGATTGCAAATCTCTGCTGCGCCAACTGCGCAAGGGAGCTTGAAGAGATTTTAAACGGCATCGACGGTGTTGAAGCGGTAGTCGATTTTATGAATATGAACGTGGTTTTAAAGACTGCGGACACTTCTTCATACGATAAGGCGGTTTACGAAATTTCTCACTTCGAGGACGTTAAAATCGTTGACGGCAAGCCTGCAAAAGTCAACCCGTTCAAGGAGCATTTAAAAGCGGTTGTTTCAATAATAGTAGCCGCTGTATTCTTCATTCCCGCTCTCGTTTTCGACCTTGCCAACTTCGGCGACGGCTTTAAAATTGCAGGGTACGTTTGCTATTCGGTAGCGTATATAGCGGCGGGCTGGTCGGTACTTTTAACGACGGTAAAGAACGTTGCAAAGGGTAAGATTTTCGACGAAAACTTCCTTATGACGGTCGCATCCCTTGGCGCAATCGGATTGGGAATTGCCACGGGCGACGGATTTATGGAAGGCGCGGCGGTAATGATTTTATATCAGATAGGCGAGCTGTTGCAGGCAATCGCCGTAGGATCTTCCCGCCGTTCGATAAGCGCGCTTATGGATTTGAAGAGCGAAACCGCAACGCTTTTAAAAGACGGTGAACAGATAATAGTATCGCCAGAAGATTTGACCGTCGGCGATATCATAATTATAAAGGCGGGCGAGAAAGTCCCCGTCGACGCAAAAATAGTCAAGGGTAAAACCTCGCTCGACACAAAGTCTTTGACGGGCGAAAGTATGCCGAGGGACGTTGCCGAGGGCGACGAAATGCTGTCTGGTTCTATAAACATAAACGCGGTGGTAGAGGCGGAAGTCGTCCGCAAATACGAAGATTCCGCAGTGTCCAAGATTTTGGAGCTTGTGGAGAATTCGACGGCTAAAAAAGCTAAGTCGGAAAAGTTTATAAGCAAATTTGCCAAGTACTATACACCCGCGGTTGTAGCGGCGGCATTGCTTATCGCATCCATCGTTCCCACGATAATATGCGCCGTTCAGGGCGCTTTCGGCTGGGCAACTTATTCCGATTGGATATATAAGGCGCTTTCCCTTCTCGTCATTTCCTGCCCCTGCGCGTTGGTTATTTCCGTTCCGCTAACCTATTTCAGCGGCATAGGAAGGTGCGCGAAATTCGGCATTCTGGTCAAGGGTTCTACAAGCTTGGACGAACTCGCAAAGGCAACCGTTGCCGCGTTCGACAAGACGGGAACACTCACGGAGGGCAGTTTCGAGGTCGTACGCTATACGTCGGAAGAGGCGCTTAAACTCGCCGCCTGCGCCGAAAAATATTCATCGCATCCCATAGCCGCCGCGTTCGCACAAATAGAAAGTGAATACGTTGCGGAAAACGTGGAAGAGATAGCGGGACGCGGCATAAAGTGCCTTGTGAACAGCAAAGCTTTATTGTGCGGAAACGCCGAAATGTTGAAGGAAGCGGGAGTTGATTTCCAAGCTTTAGACAGCGCTTCGACAACCGTATACGTTGCATTGGACGGCGCATATGTCGGGGTTATTGAAATTGACGACAAGATTAAAGAGGACGCAAAACAGGCGATAGCAGAGCTGAAAAAGCAGGGTATAAATCATACCGTAATGCTCACGGGCGACAGCGCAAGGCGTGCGGAGAGCGTTGCCCAAAAGGTAGGCGTAGACGAATATAAGGCGGCGCTTCTTCCCGATGAAAAGCTTGAGCAAGCTAAAGCGTTAAAGGGCAAGGGCGGACTTGTTTACGTAGGTGACGGCATAAACGACGCGCCCGTTATGACGGTTGCAAACTGTGCAGTATCGATGGGCAAAGTCGGCAGCGACGCCGCGATTGAAGCGAGCGATTTGGTTCTCGTATCCGACAGCCTTTCAAACCTTCCTAAGGCGAAAAAGATATCCAAGGGTACAAGGCGCATAGTGTTTGAAAACATCATCGGTTCGCTTATAGTCAAGTTCGGAATTATGGCTCTCGATATCGCAATCGCCGGCTTCCCTATGATAGTCGCGATATTTGCCGACGTAGGCGTTATGCTGCTTGCAGTACTCAACGCGCTCAGAACCAATTTAATCAAATAAGAATAAAGTATTGAAAATCTCCTTGCCGTGTGCTATAATTGCAAAGCGGTAAGGAGATTTTTGCTTGTGAAAAAATATGTTTTGGCGATAGATCAGGGTACGACTAGTTCCCGTGCGATAGTGTTCGACGGATACGGGAAAATCGTTGCGAAAGCCCAGCAGGAGTTTGCGCAGATTTATCCGCAGTCGGGTTGGGTGGAGCATAATCCGCTCGATATCGTAAGTTCGGTGATGTCGGTTATCGCGGAAGCGGTTGCCCGTGCGGGAATAACTTATTCGCAGATAGACAGCGTGGGCATAACCAACCAAAGGGAAACGACCCTCGTGTGGGACAGGGCTACGGGCAAACCCGTTTACAACGCTATTGTGTGGCAGTGCCGCCGAACCGCCGCCGAGTGCGAAAAACTCAAAAACCAAGGCTTTGCGGAGCGCATCTACAACAAGACGGGATTAGTTCCCGACGCGTACTTTTCCGCAACGAAAATCCGTTGGTTATTAGACAACGTAGAGGGCGTGAGAGCGAGAGCGGAAAGGGGTGAACTCTGCTTCGGCACGGTCGATACTTTCATTATGTGGAAGCTTTCGGGCGGAAGCGTTTTCGCTACCGATTACACAAACGCCGCCCGCACAATGCTGTTCAATATTCACACTTTGCAATGGGACGACGAACTGCTTCGTCTTTTCGATATCCCCCGCAGTATGCTTCCGCAAGTTAAACCGAGCGGCAGTTATTTCGGAAAAACCGATAAGTCGGTGATAGGCGTTGAATTGCCCATATGCAGTGTAGTGGGCGATCAGCAATCCGCACTTTTCGGACAGTTGTGTTTAAGCTCGGGTGACGTTAAATGCACCTACGGCACGGGTTGTTTTTTGCTTATGAACACGCGAAATAAAGCGGTGAAAAGCGCAAACGGCTTGGTCACGACTTTGGGTGCGGGCTTGGGCGAAAAACCCGACTACGTTTTGGAAGGCTCGGTATTTATCGGTGGTGCGGTCGTTCAGTGGCTACGCGACCAGATGCGCATTATAGATAAATCGGAACAGAGTGAGGAGCTTGCGCTGAAGGTGAAGGACAGCAACGGCGTTTACGTCGTACCCGCGTTCACGGGCTTGGGTGCGCCCTATTGGGACGCGGAAGCGCGAGGCGCAATTTTCGGCTTAACGCGCGGAGTAACGTACGAGCATATTGTCCGCGCTTCGTTGGAGGCTATTGCCTATCAGGTCAGCGATTTGGTAAACGCAATGAAAAAGGACGCAAAAGCCGAGCTTAGTCGACTGTGTGTGGACGGTGGTGCGAGCGCAAACAACTTCCTTATGCAGTTCCAATCCGACGTGTTGAATATCCCCGTGGAAAGACCTGCCGTAGTGGAAACGACCGCTCTCGGCGCGGCATATCTTGCAGGGCTTACTTCGGGGTATTGGAAAGGTATAGAGGACGTGAAAGCCAACCGCATATCGGAGCGCGTGTTCAAACCTGCTATGAGTGAAGGCGAACGCCTTCGGCTTCTTTCGGGCTGGAACCAAGCCGTCAAAAGAGTACTTGGGTAAATTTAAAGACCGCAGAATGAAAGCGGTCTTTTTTGCATTCGTCGGGGCATATTACGAGGCGTTTTGCTTTTTGTGCAATTTGCTCCAGTTGATAAAACCGTAAAAATCCTCCGCCAAAAACGCGGCAAAGCAAACCACCATTGGAAGGTAAGTTATGTTTTCGTAACTTGCAAAACTCCACAAAACAATTAAAACTATATCGTTTAATGCGTAGCAAAGAGCGTAAAATTTATTTCTTCTCGCCGTGAGGTATGCCGCGGAAAAAGACGTAAAGACGGAAATAGTACTTACTATAAGATTTGCCGTATTCAGCGCCTGTAAAACGAAATAAAACGCAACGGTTATAACGGCTGTCAGCGTGGCGAAAAAGCACCATTCCTTGCGTGAAAGACTGTTCACTTTCACTTCGCTCTTATTGCCGTCGTACGGATTTTTCAGCCAGGATATAAGCGCCCAAACGGCTATGGGCGCGCTCATACCCAGATACGTAAGCATTTCCCCGTAGTATCGGAACGAGTAGGAGATAATGCCGTAAAACA
>CAYXXB010000031.1:0-15571 GCA_964468955.1 uncultured Clostridia bacterium
ATCGAGGAGGGCGGCGTTGACTGGCACAAGATTATCGCCGACTTCTATCCGTCGTTTGCCGAAAAACTGCGCACCGCGGCGTGCGACGGCGACGAGGAAACGGATATCGTTTGCGAAAAGTGCGGCAGTATTATGATAAGGCGCATAGGCAAGTACGGTAAGTATCTCGCCTGTTCCAACTACCCCAAGTGTTCCAACATAGTTTCGGAAAGCGAGGCGGAAATTTCCGACGTGCGCTGCCCCAAGTGCGGCGCGAATATGGTCGTAAAAATGGGCAAGTTCGGCAAATTTCTCGCTTGCCCCAACTACCCCGAATGTTCCGCGATACTGCCTATCGACGTCAAGGTGACGGAAGAAAAGTGCGCCGAGTGCGGCAACTATATGTTCATTAAAAAGGGCAAGTACGGCAACTATTACGAGTGTTCGGGCTGCGGCGCGAAACAGCCCGTCAACAAGCCCGACGGCAAACCCCGTCAGGGCGAGCATACTGACGGCAAGTGCCCCGAGTGCGGCAAGCCTATGAGACGTATGCGCTCCAAAAACGGCAAAATTTATTACGGCTGCACGGGCTACCCCGAGTGCAAATTTTTAAGTTGGGATATTCCCACGGGCGACAAGTGTCCCAAGTGTAAGAGCTTCCTTATAAGAAAGGGCGGAAGAATAGAGTGTTCGGATAAAAAATGCGGTTATTCCGTAGCCGCGGAACAGCCCTCGGAGAATACAGATAATAATGAAGATTAAAATTGTCGGCGCGGGGCTTGCGGGGTGCGAGGCGGCGTATTACCTCGCCGAAAACGGATACGAAGTAGAGCTGTACGACATAAAGCCCAAATCGTTCACTCCCGCACACACTAACGCGGGGTTTGCTGAACTCGTTTGTTCCAACTCGCTTAAAGGTGCCGACCCATACTCCAACGCGTGCGGACTGCTTAAAGAGGAAATGCGCAGACTGGGTTCGCTTATTATAGAGGCGGCGGATAAAACGGCTATTCCCGCGGGCGGCGCTTTGGCTGTGGACAGAGACAATTTTTCGGACTATATTACGCAAAAAATACGCTTACACCCCAATATATCATGCGTTTGCGGCGAAGTGGAAGAGCTTCCTTCTTCCCCTTGCATAATCGCAACGGGGCCTTTAACGAGCGATAGGCTGTCGCATTCTATTGCAAACAGGCTGGGTTCGGGACTGCACTTTTACGACGCTTCCGCACCCATTGTAGCGCGTGAAAGCGTGGATATGGAGAGTGCGTTTTTCGGCGACAGATACGGCAAGGGCGGCGACGATTATCTCAACTGTCCGATGAATAATGAGCAATACGAATGCTTTGTGACAGAACTTGTGAACGCGGAGAAAACGTTGCTTCACGAGTTTGAAAAGCGGGAAATTTTCGAAGGGTGTATGCCGTTGGAAATCATGGCGGCAAGAGGGGCTGACACTTTAAGGTTCGGTCCGTTCAAGCCCGTCGGCATACGCGATAAAGACGGCAACAAGTTCTATGCGGTGTTGCAGCTCCGCAAAGAAAATGCGGAAGGCTCGGCGTACAATTTAGTGGGCTGTCAGACGAATTTAAAGTTCGGTGAACAGAAGCGCGTGTTCTCGCTTATACCCGCTTTAAAAGACGCGGAGTTTCTGCGTTACGGCGTTATGCACCGCAACACCTATCTTGATTCCCCAAAATATCTCAATGCGGATTTCTCGCTAAAAGACGAACCGCTTTTATTTTTTGCGGGGCAGATGACGGGCGTGGAAGGCTACGTTGAATCGGCGGCGAGCGGGCTTCTTTGCGGAATACATATGGCAAGAAAACTTGCGAAAAAAAATGCGCTAATTCCCGAAAATACTACTGTTTTAGGCGCTTTATCGGCACATATTGCGGGGGTAACGGATAATTTCCAGCCTATGAACGCAAATTTCGGCATACTTCGCGCAAGCGAAAAGACGATACGCGACAAGAAGCAACGTTATGCTTATCTTGCCGAACGCGCGCTGGAAGAGATAGAAAAATACAAGGCTGAGCTTTCCGACTAATTGTGAAAACGGCACAACAAAATTATTTGCGCGGTTTAAACGGCCGCGCAAACGGTTTATATTAAAAGTGTATTTTAATTTTGAGGTTTATTTATGTCAGTGGAATTTCACGCAACGACTATTTGCGGCGTTAAGAGGAACGGCAAAACGGCTATCGCGGGCGACGGTCAGGTCACCATGGGCGAAAGCGTAATATTCAAAAGCAGTGCAACAAAGGTAAGGCGCATTTTCGGCGGCAAGGTCGTTTTGGGCTTTGCAGGTTCGGTTGCGGACGCGTTCTCTTTAAGCGAAAAGTTCGAAGGTATGCTCAATAAATATTCGGGGAATCTGATGCGTTCCGCGGTTGAACTTGCCGAGCTTTGGCGCGGGGATAAGATGGGCAGAAAGCTTGAAGCGCTTATGATAGTTGCGGACAGTGAAAGCATGCTTATTGTTTCTGGTACGGGCGAGGTTATCGAACCCGACGACGGCATTGCGGCAATAGGCAGCGGCGGCAACTACGCTTTGGCGGCGGCGCGCGCGTTATCGCAGAATACCGATTTTTCCGCAGAAGAAATAGCGCAGAAGTCGCTTAAAATTGCAAGCGAAATCTGCGTATACACGAATGACAACATAAAGGTTGAAAGCATATAAGGCGGAGGGAATGGAACTATGGATATGACTCCTAAGCAGATTGTACACGAATTAAATAAATATATCATAGGGCAGGACGAGGCGAAAAAAGCCGTGGCTATAGCTCTTCGCAACCGTTACCGCCGCTCTCAGCTTTCGCCCGAATTGCAGGATGAAGTTACGCCCAAGAACATCATTATGAAAGGACCTACGGGCGTAGGTAAAACGGAAATTGCGAGAAGGCTTGCAAAGCTTGTTAAAGCGCCGTTTTTGAAAGTCGAAGCGACTAAATACACCGAGGTCGGTTACGTCGGCAGGGACGTCGAGTCTATGGTGCGCGATTTGGCAGAGTGCGCAATCCGTCTTGTAAAGGAAGAAAAAACGCAGGAAGTTTCTTACAAGGCTACAGCCATTGCGGAAAGAAGAATTGCTAAAGTACTTGCGGAACAGCTTAAAGACGAACGCGGCGAATTTTCAAAAGAGGTGTTCGAACAGAATTTAGTCGACGGCATACACGAAGGCAAGTACGACAACACGATGATAGAAATAGAGGTTGCGGATAATCCCAAGCCGTTGGAGCTTTCCCCCGGACAGGGTGCGGCTATCGACCTCGGTTCGATATTCAACGGACTTGGAATGAACAAAAAGAAGAAGCGCCGTATTTCCGTAAAGGAAGCAAAGAACCTTATTATCGAGGAAGAGGCGGATAAACTTATCGATAACGACGCGGTTAATTCGGAAGCTATACGCAGGGCTGAAAACGACGGCATTATATTCATAGACGAAATAGATAAGATTGCGGGCAAGGGCAATCAGGGCGCGGATGTGTCCAGAGAGGGCGTTCAGCGCGACATATTGCCTATCGTAGAGGGTTGCACGGTTATGACCAAGTACGGCCCTATCCGCACAGATTATATACTTTTCATTGCGGCTGGCGCGTTCCACGTTTCAAAGGTGGAGGATTTAATCCCCGAACTTCAGGGCAGATTCCCTATTCAGGTGGAACTCAACAGCCTTAACAAACAGGACTTCATTAATATCTTAACCCAGCCTCAGAACGCTATCACTATGCAGTATTCGGCGCTGCTTGCGGTGGATAATATCGACTTGAAGTTTAACGCCGACGCTATCGAGCGCATTGCGGAAATTTCCGTTGACATCAACGCAACGTCGGAAGATATCGGCGCGCGCAGGCTTCACACCGTTATGGAATATCTTCTGGAAGACATCTCTTTTAACGCAGGCGGAAACGACTACCCCGTTATTCCCGTGGAAGTCAACGCGAAATACGTTGAAGAGCATTTGGATAAGATTATAAAGAACAGAGATATGCGCAAGTATATACTTTAAAGTAAAGGTTTAAATTATGATTAACATACCCAAGGGTACGAAAGACGTACTGCCCGAACAAAGCTACAAGTGGCAGTTTATCGAAAACGCCGCAAGAGAGACGGCGAAACAATTTAATATAAAGGAAATCCGCACGCCCGTGTTCGAGCATACGGAACTTTTTCAGCGCGGAGTGGGAGAAACGACGGACGTTGTAACTAAAGAAATGTACACGTTCGAGGATAAGGGCGGAAGGAGTATAACACTCAAACCCGAAGGTACTGCTGGCGCGGTAAGAATGTTTATCGAAAACGGACTGGCAAATTCCCCACTGCCTTTAAAGGCTTTTTACCTTGCGCCGTGCTACCGTTACGAACGTCCCCAGGCGGGCAGACTTCGTGAATTTCATCAGTTCGGAATAGAGGTCTTCGGTTCTGCGGAAGCGGATACGGACGCGGAAGTTATATTCGCCGCATCATCGTTTCTGGACAAGCTGGGCATAAAGGACGTGCGTCTCGAAATCAATTCCATAGGCTGTAAAACCTGCCGCGCGGAGTACAACAAAGCGCTTAAAGAATACTTCCGTCCGCACCTTTCCGAAATGTGCGCTACCTGCAACGAGAGGTTTGAAAAGAACCCCCTCAGAATGATTGACTGCAAGGAAGATAAGTGTAAGCGCATCACGGCTAACGCGCCTAAAATCATTGATTATCTCTGCCCCGACTGCAAAGCGCATTTTGAAAAAGTTAAAGAGCTTTTAAACGTTCTGGGCGTTAAATATACCGTTAATCCCGACATAGTAAGGGGTTTAGACTATTATTCCCGCACAGTTTTCGAGTTTGTTTCCACCTCGATAGGCGCGCAAGGCACTGTCTGCGGGGGCGGAAGATACGACGGACTTATATCAGAACTCGGCGGCGGGAACGTTCCCGCAATCGGTTTTGCGGCGGGTCTCGAAAGGCTTCTTCTGCTTATGGAAAATACCGCAGTTCACTTTCCCGAAGCCCCCGCACCCGATATCTATATCGCGGGTATGGACGACGTTTCCAGAAAGGAAGCTTTCAAGCTTGCGTGCAGTCTGCGTGCAAACGGATTATGCGCGGAGTGCGACCATATGAACCGTTCCGTAAAGGCTCAGCTTAAATATGCGGACAAGTGCGGGGCGAAATACGTTGCGGTTATCGGCGAAAGCGAAATCGCGTCGGGCGAATGTAACTTGAAGAAAATGGCGGACGGAAGTACGGTAGCCGTAAAACTTGAGAATATTTCGGCTTATTTGAAAGATAATAAATAAAAAGGATAAGGGGATAAAAACATGGTCGAAAAAATCAACTCGGAAAAATTCAACGAACTTTTAAAAGGCGATAAAACCGTTGTGTGCGACTTCTTCGCCGATTGGTGCGGACCTTGCAAAATGCTTGCGCCCGTGATAGATAAGTGCAGTGAAAAATTTGCCGATAAGGCGGTTTTTGTCAAGGTGAACGTAGACGATAACTTTGATTTAGCGGCAAAGTACGGCATAATGAGCATACCGCTCGTCGGCGTTTTCAAGGGCGGCGAGATGGTGGAAAAATCTCTCGGCTTTATGCCCCAGAGCGAAGCGGAAGAGTTTTTTGCTTCAAAATTATAAATAAAAAAGTATAATAGGAGCGGCGCGTTTAGTTTAAACGCGCCGCTAAATTTTATTTGCGGCAGTAAACGTTATGTGACAGATTTTTGAAATTTGTCATATTTTTTTTGACAAAGTGCTTTCAAATACTTTGCTTTTCGACAATATTCGCGTATAATAAATTCAAGTTACAGTTTTGGGGAGAACCCGATTTGCAAAGGAGTACTCCTTTATGCGTTGTCTGCGCAACGCATAAAGGAGTACTCCTTTATGCGTTGTCTGCGCAACGCATAAAAACCTCTACTTGTAATAAAAAAATTTTACGCGAGGTAAAGTATGGAAGAAGAGAACAAAGAAACTCAGCCTGAAGTAGAAGAAACCCCTGCCCCCGAACAGACGGGCGAGGCGACTGCTGCTCAAGCTACCGCACCCGCCAAGAAAGGTTTCTTCGGCACGGTGGACAATTATTTCGGGATTACCAAGAGCGGTTCCAACTACAAGAGGGAAGTTATCGCAGGTATAACCACGTTTATGGCGATGGTTTACATATTGTTGGTCAATGCGGACTTCTTCTCCGCAATAGACGGACTTTCTTACGGCGGTATGTACGTTGCTACTGCTATAGGCGCTATCGCAGGTACGATGCTTATGGCATTCCTCGCGAAAATGCCTTTGGCTCAAGCTTCGGGTATGGGCGTAAACGCGTTTATAGTATTTTCGCTCGTCCTTGCGGGAACGGGATTAACGTATGCCAATACGATGTTGTTTACGTTGCTTGACGGCGTTATCTTCGTAGTTCTTACCGCAACCGGTTTAAGAAAGAAGATATTCGAAGCAATTCCCGCAGGCGTTCGCCACGCTATACCCGTTGGTATAGGCTTGTTTATCGCGTTCATCGGTATGCAGAATGCAAGCATTATCGTCGGCGACGGCAGTACGCTCGTAGCTTTCGCTTCGTTCAACGTTCTTGCAAGCGGATTTGCTTTCTCGAAAATAGTTGCTCCACTCGTTGCAATTTTGGGCGTAATCGCAATCGCTATTATGAGCAAGAAGAACGTAAAGGGCACAATCCTTTGGGGTATACTCGGCACTGCGGTTCTCTATTTCATTCTCATGGGCTTTGCTTGCATAGGAACTGCGGAGGTCAGCATAAGCTATGGTGAATTGAAAGAAGTTATATCTTACGCAGATTATAAAAAGCTCAATCCCGAATTATTGAAAAATGCGTCGGTCGTTCTCAACAGCCAAGCTAACGCGCTTTCCACGTTCGACTCCATTTCCATTTCCAATCCTTTTAATGCGTTCAAGGATTTCGGTACTCAAAGCGTAGGTCAAGTGTTCGTTAAGGGCTTTGATTTCAGCGGTTATCTCGGCATCGAAGGCAACAACGCAGGTACGCTTATCGTGCTTCTTCTTACGACTGCGCTTTCGCTTTGCATGATCGATATGTTCGATACTATCGGCACTTTATATGGCGCTTGCGCTAAGGGCAATTTGCTCGACGAAAACGGCGTTCCCATCAATATGAACAAGATGATGCTTGCGGACTCCATCGCAACCTGCGTAGGCGCAGTTGCAGGTACTTCTACGGTTACCACGTTCGTTGAATCCTCTTCGGGCGTTGCCGCAGGCGGCAGAACGGGCTTCACCGCTTTGGTTACCGCAATTTGCTTCATAGTTGCAATGTTCTTATCGCCTATCGCTCAGCTCATTCCTTCGGCGGCTACGGCTACCGCTCTTATCTGGGTCGGCGTTCTGATGATGACCTCTGTTGTCAAGGTTGACTGGAACGATCCCGCTGAAGCAATCGTTGCATTCTTCACCTTTATTGTAATGGTTCTCGGCTACTCGATTTCCAAAGGTATCGGTATGGGCATACTCGTGTATATCATCGTTAAGCTCTGCACGGGCAAGGTTAAGGAAGTTTCCATTCCTACTTGGGTTATCGGCGCGTTGTTCCTTGCGACGTTCATTTTAACCTAATAATAGCTTCTCTGCTTATAAGCTTCGTTATGCGGTGTCGCGTTCCGTGCCGCTTTGGTCGTGTACGGTGGTGTACACTCCCAGCATCGGTACTCACGCTCCTTGCCTAACTCGCTTCTAACCAGAGGGACACGCTTAAATAAGATAAAACAAAAAGTGCGGAAAGCAAATTTGCTTTCCGCTTTTTTTTGCCTTTCAAATCCTTGTAGAAACAGGAAATGCGTGGTATAATTATAAAAATAAATTCTATCTGGAGTTTTTACAATGATTGATATTTCTTTAATAGAGCAAACCGACCCCGAAGTTGCCGAGGCTTTAAAACTTGAACTTGCCCGTCAGCAGGGCAATATAGAGCTTATCGCAAGCGAGAATTTCGTTTCTCCCGCAGTTCTGGCGGCGGCGGGAAGCCACCTTACCAACAAGTATGCGGAAGGTTATCCCGCTCACAGATATTACGGCGGTTGCCAGTTCGTGGACATTGCGGAGGACTTGGCAAGGGACAGAATCAAGCAAATATTCGGCTGCGAATACTGCAACGTTCAGCCTCATTCCGGCGCAAGCGCAAACTTAGCCGTTTTCTTCGCTATGCTTCAGCCAGGCGATACGGTTATGGGTATGAACCTCGCTCACGGAGGTCATCTTTCCCACGGTTCGCCCGTCAACATTTCGGGTAAATATTTCAATATCGTACCCTACGGCGTAAGCGAGGACAAGCAGGTTATCGATTACGACGAGATGGAAAAAATCGCTATGGAATGCAAGCCCAAGCTTATAGTTTCGGGCGCGAGCGCATACCCCAGAGAGATAGATTTCAAGCGCATACGCGAAATCTGCGATAAAGTAGGCGCGTTGATGATGGTTGATATCGCACACATCGCAGGCTTGGTCGCGGCGGGAATTCATCCCTCGCCCGTGCCTTATGCGGACTTCGTTACGACCACCACGCACAAGACGTTGCGCGGACCCCGCGGCGGCGTTATTATGTGCAAGGAAGAATACGGCAAGGCGATTGATAAAGCGGTGTTTCCCGGTATTCAGGGCGGACCTTTAATGCACATAATCGCGGCAAAGGCGGTTGCGTTCAAGGAAGCTTTAAGTCCCGAATTCAAGACCTATCAACAGCAGATAGTCAAGAACGCGGCGGCTATGGCGGACGAGTTCACAAAGCTCGGCGTCGCTATGGTTTCGGGCGGGACGGACAATCACCTTATTTTGCTCAACCTTACCGACAAGGGAATGACGGGCAAGGAATTGGAGCATATGCTCGACGACGTGCATATCACCGTCAACAAGAATGCAATTCCTTTCGACACGCAAAAACCTTTCGTAACCAGCGGTATAAGAATAGGCACGCCCGCAATGACCTCCCGCGGAATGAAGGAAGCGGAAGCGCGTAAAATTGCTCAGCTCATCGCTAAGATTATCGACGAGAAAGAGGGCGCTTACGAGTACGTAAAAGAGGAAGTGGCAAAGCTTTGCGCACAGTTCCCCCTGTATGCGGACTGCGTAAGATAAAGGAGATGGCACAAAACAAGGTAGACAAAAAAGAGATAATTTTAACCGTTTTGCTATTGCTCGGAGGAGCGGCACTTACTGCCACATCGTTTTGCGTTTATTATCTTGTCAAGCCGCGAAACACTGCAGTACTAATTGTTCTTTGCGTGGTTGACTTACTATACACTGCTTTCAGTACGTGTATAGCGTGCAAAAATTTGCCCACGGAAAAATGGTTGTTAAAGGGCATTGGGGTGGCGGTTGGATATATCGTTGTCTTCATAATTGTTGCTTTACTGTTTTTCGTTTTTAATGAAGCGTACGAAATGCTGAAAAATAACATTATAGCGGTAGTGTATTATGCGTTCTTTACAGGACCGTGTATTTTTATTGTAATGGCGCTGGCATTATTATTTTTGTGTGGCTTGAGTGTGTAAGAATAGTTTTTTTAGCCTTATCGGCGGTTTGCTCTGCGCGGTCCTCGGCGCTTTCGAAAGATAAAAAAGTAAAATAAAATTTGCGTGAAATTTTTGTTTTTTATTGAAAAGCTTGCTCCCTTGTGCTAAAATGACGGGTACAGAGGTGATTAAATGAAAATCAAAATAACTTCCGATTCCACTTGCGATTTAAGCCCCGAACTTATAGAAAAGTATAATATAGGCATTTTTCCGCTCACGGTCGTTCTTGGGGACAAGAATTTCAAAGACGGTATAGATATCGTTCCGCAGGATATTTTCGATTACGTTTCAAAGACTAATACTTTGCCCAAGACGGCGGCGGGTTCGGTGGACGAGTACTCGGAGTTTTTCAAAGATAATATAGAAGGTTACGATAGCTTAATTCACGTTAATATTTCTTCTCTCGCTTCGTCGTCGCATAGCTCGGCTTGCAAGGCGGCGGAAAGCTTCGGCGGCAAGATCAAGGTTATCGACAGCCACGCGCTTTCCACGGGGCAGGGACTGCTTGTTTTAAAGGCTTGCGATTTGGCTGCGGAAGGTAAATCCGCGGAAGATATCGAAAGCGCAGTGAACGCAATCCGGCCCAAGGTAAACACGTCTTTCGTCCCCGACGCGTTGGACTACTTGCACAAGGGCGGCAGATGTTCGCTTGCCGCTCTCATCGGCGCAAAGGTTTTAAAGCTTCACCCTATGATTGCGGAAAATGTGGAAGGTCAGCTCATAGCAAAAAAGAAGTATATGGGCGGTATCGAAAGGTGCGTAAAAAATTACATAGCGGAGCTTAAAGAGGAGTTCCCCGACTACGATAAAACGCGTTGCTTTATCACACACAGCACGGCGGACGAATCTCTCGTAGCTCTTGCAAAAAAATGCGTTGCGGAGCTTTTCGAGTTTGACGAGGTTTTAGAAACGGTGGCGGGTAGCATAGTAACCAGCCACTGCGGCAGAAACACCCTTGGCGTGCTGTTTATACACGAGTAGGTTATTTAACGAGATTTATATTAATTGCCTGTATGTTTTCCGTACAGGCATTTTTTATAATCTAGTAAAAGAAAAAGGAGTAAATTTATGCTTAAAGAATTGACTTTACAACAATTCTGCACGGAATACTTAAATATTTGGATAGATGCAATGTGTAACGAAAATAGCGAGTTATTATGTTCGTGGCACGATTCGAGTAAATGGACTGCATACCATATGAAAGAAGTGCTTTATCCTCTTGCGGAAAATTTGGGTTGCAATGGTAACGTCTACGTTGAGAGTGTTCAACAGGAATATTATAGGGTTGATTTTACAATATATAATTATTTTGAACAGTCTGTATGGACGCTTGATTATGCTATTGAACACGAAAATGTTGGTTTTGAATTGCAGAAAAATGGAAGTATAAAGCACAAAGGTTGGTATGACGAATTTGCCAAATTACTTCCGCTTAAATGTGCGAAAGCACGTGTGATAATCGGCTATGACAGCTTTACTGAATTGTTTTATGAAAAGATAAAAAAGTGCCGTAATTTGCTTAACGACGAAAGAGTTCAGCCGTCATTAGCAGATAGCCCTATCTTGCTTATTATTTTCCCACGCACAAATTATATAAATAAGGGTGAATTCAACAACGGTTTAATTCATTTGGTAAGATTCTATAAAGAGGAAAATGGGTGGGATATCGATTGTGATTTTGAAAATGAAGTTTGCAATGCAGAGATGTTAAACAACTTAAGAAAGGTTTATGCAAAAATTGGAGCTGCAACAAAATAAATTACTGAGCTAACGCTAAGCATATTTCGCTTGACAGGGGCTTTTAAACTTATTATAATGTACTTACAATTTAAAGTTATTCTTTGGGGCGGGGTGAGATTCCCCACCGGTGGTTAAAGTCCACGAAGAGCGTTAAAGCTCCCGATCGGGTGAAATTCCCGAACCGACGGTATAGTCCGGATGATAAAAGAATGAAAGCGTGTGCTATGTGTGCGGTAAATCCGTGGCAAAGCAAACGTTTTATCTGATAAATCGCTCCCCGAACATTTGGGGAGCTTTTATTTTTCAAAGAACGGCTTTAAAAAAACAAATTTAAGGAGTTCTTATTTATGGAAAAGCAAAAGAGAAAAAGATTAAAGGGTTATTTCACTGCGACGAGGATATCGTATCTTGCGGTTTTTACCGCACTCTCGTTCATTCTCCGCATGCCGTGGTTCGAGTTTTACATCATCCCCGCCGTAAGCTTTTTAAAGGTAGACTTTTCGGGCGTTTTCGTAATGATTGCGGGCTTCGCGTTGGATCCCGTAAGTGGAATAATCGTCAGCGTACTAAAAGAGGTTCTCTACGGCGTTGCGTTTTCCCAGACGGTCGGCGTGGGCGAGGTTGCGAACATTATAATAATGTTGCCGTATATCCTCATACCCACTATCCTTTACAGAAAACACAAGGGAATAAAGGCAGTGCTTATCGCAATCGCTATCGGTTGTGTTTGTCAAGTCGTGTGGTCCGTGCCCGTAAACTACCTGCTTACGTTCCCGTTCTATCTGAACCTGTACGCGCATATGCCGTGGCAGGACGGTATGAAATTCTACCTGTCCGTATGGTACTGGGCGTTCCTGTTTAACTTTGTAAAGACGGTGCTTATTTCTATAGTGACGATTGCGATTTACAAACCCCTTTCCAAACTGATTAAAGCCACGAGCGCGAAGTTCGAAAAGAGAAAAACAGTTAAAGTGCAGGAAGACTATACCGTTGAGGAAACCTCTTCCGAATAATTGCAAAGGCAACCTAAATTCACTAAATTATAAAAGCCCGAGCGCACGATATTGCGCTCGGGCTTTTTGTCGGGCGGGAGTTATAAATTCGATAGTCGTTGCTGATTTTCGGATATTTTCCTCGATTAAAACCGATATAAAAAGTTGCGCTTATATAGTTTAATGTGTATAATAATTTGCGTATAAATTAAAACTTGGAGGTTTTATGAAATCATTAACTAAACGACTTGGTGCGTTGGCGGCGGCAGGAGCAATGTCGCTTTCACTGATCGTCGGAACGGGTTTGATTACGGGTAAAGGTGCTTTTGCCGAAGACGGCAAAGATTATTCGGACAAATACTACTATGGCCGTCTTTCGGGCGATACGCTGGCTGAAAATTTTTATAAAGCTTTTGATAAGCTTGCAGACAACGGCGAATTCAAGAAAGGTAAAATAGAATACGATTTAATCGTTGAGGGCGTTGCAACCCGCGATCAGGTTGCTTCCTACGTGAGCGGCACTAACGACGAACTCGTAACGTCTTACGGCGCAGGACGCGACGCGTACTATATGGACCATCCCGACTTGTTCTACGCGGACGTATTCTCTACCTCGATTAGTGCAGGTACGAATGCTGACGGCGATTACGTTTGCTATCTCGATTCGAGCAGAGCGTTGAACACCTACGTCGGCGTTTTAAACAGCTCGGCAAAGATCGATACGGCAATTACCGCTTACAACAACGCCGTAAATGCAATCGTTGCAGAAGCAAACAAAAAGTCATCCGTCGCAGAGAAAATCGAATACGTCAACGATTATATAAAAACCAACAACACGTACGGCTACGGAACGAAGGTGGAAGGCGACAAAAACGTCGATACGGATAAAGCCGCATTCGTACATACCTCCTATGGTGCGCTCGTAAATCACGAGTCCGTATGCGAAGGCTATGCAAAATCGTTCAAGGCAGTTTTGGACAGACTTGAAATTCCCTGCGTACTCATTTCGGGTTACGTTTACAACACCAAAAGCAGCACCTATGAGCCTCATATGTGGAACTACGTTCAGGTTGAAGATATGTGGTACGGCGTAGACGTAACCAACAACGACTGGTCGGACAACAAATATCTGCTTTGCGGCGGCGATGATATGGTAGGCGATTACGTAATCGAAAATATCGTTTCCGCATCTGAGTACGAGCTTCCCTGCCCTGCAATCAAACCGTACGCTTACGGTATCGATACCGACTCGAACGGAATGGTTATCGTAGGCAAATATACCGATAACGACGAGGGCGGAAAGGATTTGTCTCTTTCCGTTTCGTATGAAGGCAAGGGCGCGTTAAAGCTTGAAGAAGAGGGGTTATATCTTGCTTTCCGTTATACTACAGACGAAAAGGTTGAAGGAAATGTCAAATGGTCTGAATGGGTTAATATAGTTGCCGTAAATAAAATGTTTTTGGAATATTACGAATGGGAATACTATATTATTACCGACGAAGATACAACCGTTCCGCTTGATTCGGGTGTTCAGTACGCTCAGTTTGCAATATTAAACCGCGGCACCGACGAAATTGACGGCAAATACAAGGACGTGCAGGACAGCGATTTCGTGGTTGCTCCCTCAACGCAGTACGTTAACGACGGTTATATTCACGTGGACCGTGCACCTTATCCCGTAAACATTACTCCCGGTAACGCTGCGACGTTTTCACTCAACAAAATTCACGTTACGATAGAGTACAACAGTAAGCTTGCCCTTGCAGACGATACGAAGCCTGCCGGGATGACTTATACAAATTACGAAAATTACCCCGGTATCGAAAAATACGTCAAACTGGAAAACTTCAGCTGGGACGGACAGAAAACGGTTACTTTCGACTTCACTCCCAGTTTACAGTACGAGCATTATAAAGCAATATTCTTCTTTACGCCCGAAAATCTTGTGGACGCAGAAAATAAGATGACGCCCATCAGCGTTAAGTTTGCTTTCGCAGGCGAAAACATTATGTGCAACAAGATGCTCCCCGGCGGAAGATATTGCGTAAAATCTTTCGGCTCGCCTAAGCTTGTAGACGACTCCGACTTGTCCGTTACCGGTTTCAAGGACGAAAACGGCAAGTATTACTCCGAAAGTCAGCGCAGTCAGCTTATGCTCGTTGCAAGTAAGCCCACCGATGCGCGTGAAAAGGATATGACTGATTTCCTCAAAAACGAGACGGGAGTTACGGATAACGATATAGTAGCGTCGTCTACTTTCGAACTCGAACTTGCACTCTGCCGTAACGTTAAACAAATTCCCCAAGGAAGCTATTTACAGGTTTCGTTCGGCTTCCCCGAAGGATACAGCCCCGACGACGAGGGAACGACGTACAAGATTTATCACTATAAGCGTGAGAACGGTAAAATCGTAGGCGTTGAGGAAATTCCCGTAATAGTTACGCCTTACGGTCTTATTGCGCAGGTGCAGAGCTTCAGCCCTTTCACAATCGTTCAGGTTAAGAACACAAGCTCAGTCGTAACGAACGGCAATACCGTCAACGTTTACGCAAGCGCAAACGGCGGCAACGGCGGCACGGTTAAGACGAACGGCAGGAGCGGTATAGTTGAAGTTACGGACGATACCATTACTTACGACATTACGGCTAATGAGGGCTTTACCGTCGGTACGGTTCTTTTGAACGGTAAGGTTGTGGACGCGGCGGATTATGCCGACGGCAAGCTTACGCTTAATAAGAGCGACCTCAACTCAAGCAATACTCTGGAAGTAAGCTTCGTTACTAAGGCTTCTGCGCAAACGTATGCGCAAAAAGGTTTTACTCCAGTATACGGATCTACAAATCACGTTACCGTTTCGTCCGGCGAAACGGGCAGCACCGGAAACGGCAATTCCGTAAACGTTGCGGCAATAGTAATCGGCGTGGTTTGCGGCGTGGTAGTACTTGCCGCGGCGGGCGTAGCCGTATGGTTGGTGTTAAGAAAAAAGAAGAATAAAGCATAATATAAAAAACCACCCGCCAAGCGGGTGGTTTTTTTATAAACAAGTAACGCCAGTCTTACGCCAAATAAGCGGGATGAGTCAGAATGGGACGAAGCGCTTTCCGCACGCAATAAAAGCCATTAATAAGCGTGATTGACGGGTGGGAGGTATATATTTAGTGCAGACCTGATATAGCAAGGCAATATTTTATTGTCTTGCTTTTTTAGTTGTTTTTTGATATTATAAAATTACGATAAACAGTAATTTAACTGAGGTGAATATAGATGGGCTTTATCTCGTTCAACTTGGAATTTTATAAAAATGAATTACAAAAACTGAAAACAG
>CAYXXB010000032.1:0-15556 GCA_964468955.1 uncultured Clostridia bacterium
ACGGCAACTTTATGTGGCCCGGCTTCGGCGACAATATGCGCGTTCTCGAATGGATTTTAAGGCGTTGCGACGATTCCGTCGGCGCTGACGAAACGGCTATCGGCTATGTTCCCAAGGCTGAAGATATCGATTTAAACGAACTCGACTACGAAATTGCGGAAGGCAAGAAGTTCGGCATCGAAGATTTGAAATCCATTCTTACTATCGACAAAGAAAAGTGGGCGAAGGAAGCGGAAGAAATCGAAGGTTATTACACCAACACAATCAAGAGCCGTATCCCCGCAGAACTTATCGAGTGCCTTGAAACGTTGAAGAACAACTGCGCAAAATAATAACCGCCTACGATATTCACTCGGATTATAAGCGAGCAGTTCAAGGCGCGGGAGTACCGACCCGCAGGGAGTGTACACAGAAGTACACGACCAAGGCGGCACGGAACGCAACGCAGAAATGCGAAGTTTAGAATACGAGAAACGCAATGTTGATAACTAATCGACATATTTAAAACGATTTTTAACAAAAAAGACAGCAAAAAACCGCATTGTTGATAAATTGTCATAAAGTTATAAACAATAAAATACAAGCGCCCCGACCGTTTGGTCGGGGCGCTTTAAATATAATTTAATCTTCTAAACCTAATAAATAGTCTGCACTTATATTGCAAACTTTGCAAATCTGATAAATGCTTTCTGCATTTGGTTGTATTTTTCCTGTAGTCCAGTCCGACACGCTCATTGCCGATACACCTACTTTTTCCGCAAACTTTCGCTTACTTAGTTCGTTATCTTTTAAATATTCATCAAGTCTTAAAGCAAATAAATTTTTCACAATAATAGTGTAAGATAAATTTTACATAAAATCATTAACATAAGATATGTCTTACAATATAATTATATTAACTCAAAAGGAGAACACTATGGAAGAATCTAAAATATTTGATTTGCTTAACAATTGTCTGCAAAAGTGGAGGGAAGAATTCGAAGCCAAGGACGAGTATGACTTCGGTAAAATTATGCACGATAACGAAAGCGCGGTAACGGCAACGTTAACCGAAAAGCAGAAAGAACTTTTAAAGTTTTACGAAGTATCTAAACATAATTATTTAGACTACGTTTACTACGAAATAAACAAAAAAGTTCTGCATTTCGGCATACAAGCAGGTATGCAGCTGCAACAGGCATTTAACGAACAGAGCGAATAAAAAGTAAGCCCCTGCGCATTTTTTAATTGCACAGGGGCTTGAATTTATTTTTCGTCTTTACATTCTTTCTTCGTCGTCGGGAAGCTCTATCTGCTTAAATACGGGATCGTTTAAAAAATCCGACATAGACATATCCAAAGCGCGGCAAATTCTGTACAGCGTAGTCATACTGATACCGGAAACGCTCTTGGATCTGAAAATATTACTTATGCTTTGCGATTTAACGCCGGGCATAGCGCCTAACGCCTTCTTTTTAATTCCTCGATCTTTTAAAATACGAGTCAAGCGATGCGCAACTGCTTCTGTAATTGTCATATCTTACCTCTTATAATAAAATTTTTCGTGGCATTATTATACTAAATTAAATTGCTATTTTCAAGCTTTTTTGACAAAATTATAATATTCACAAAGTTTCATTGTTTAAATGTTAAGATTTGTTTAAAATTACTAAATATTATGTTAAATTGTTGCTATTTTACATTTTCCGACATTTCCCGACCTGTTTTTCACAATTTTTATGACAATAAAAAAGCGGAACGGCGTTGATTGCCGTTCCGCTTTAATCTCGTTTTTAAGTTAAAAAAGTCAAATTTTATTCTTCGTTATCTCCGCCGTTACCGCTGTTTCCGAGGAACGTGCCGAAATGTATTTCCTTTTTCGCTCTGGAAGAGCCGCCCGACGAACGTGAAGACGAACCGCGGCTATCGCGCCTGTCCCCGCGGGACTTTCTGTCACCTCTGCCGTGTCTGTCAAAGCGTCCGCCCCTGTCACCCTTGCCGTCGCGGCGGGGTTCGTAAGGCTTTTCGTTATTGGGTATAATTACGATAAATCTTGCGGGTTCTTTTCCGCTTGAAATCGTTTTAACTTCTTCGTTTTCGGCAAGAGCGGAGTGAATTACGCGCCTTTCGTAAGGGTTCATAGGCTCAAGCGTTACGCGGCGCTGTCTTTCCACAGCTTTAGCGGCAAGCTTGTTAGCAAGCTCGATAAGCGTCTTTTCCCTGCCCGCACGGTAGTTTTCGCAGTCTACGACGACCTTTTTGTAAACGTCCCTGCCGATATTGGAAACGGCGCCCGCAAGACACTGAACCGCGTCCAGAACCTCGCCGTGGCGGCCGATAACTTTATTGGAATCGGTAGAAGTTACGTTGATTTCGATTTTGTCGCCGTCGCTGACGAGTTCGGAAACCGCATTTATGCCCAAAATTTCCATTAACCCGTCGATAAATTCGATTGCTCTTGCGCCGTCGGAAAGCTTTTTGGTTACCTTAACTCTTGCTTTAACCGCACCGAAAAGCTTTTTCTTGCCCTCTTCAAGCACTATAATTTCCGCTTCCTCAGCCGTTATGCCGAGGGTTTTTAATCCTTCTTCAATGGCTTCTTCCGTCGTTTTGCCTGTAAATACGTTGCTTTCTTCCATTTCGTCTCCTGAAATCACTTTCTCTTATTTGACCTTGACCTGTAAGCGGACGCACCGCTTTTCGCCGCTCTTTTTCTGTTTCTCTTATTCAATACTTCGTCGAGCTGACCTGCGGCTTCCTTTTTCTTGAACCATACGTCGACCAGCTTGTTGATAAGCAACATTGTTACGATACCGAATACCGTATTCGTAATCATATAAATCGAGAACGATGCGCTGTAAGTAAATGAGATAACGCCGTAAATCAGCGGCATCATAATCATCATCATTTTGGTTGTACGCGCACCCGAGCCGTCTACGGTGGATAAATCGTTCACAGATTTGTTTGCGCGCATTGAAATGAACTGCTGCAGAAGCATAAAGCCGATAGACAATACGATAAGTACGAAATATCCGTTATACGTGTTCTTGTTTTTTTCGAGAGCGGATGTAACCTTTTCGTAAGATTCCGCGTAATCGTCGCCTATGTGCGCCTTGGCAACCGTCTTTTTGAAGTTATCAAAAGAAGGCAGTTCCTTATTGAACATAGAATCGGGATACCACAAATTTCCTACCCAAAGGAAGGAATTATTGTGTTCCGCATAATAATCAGCCGCAGCCTGAGCCGCAGGCTCTTCCAAATAGTAATTAACAAGAGAAACCCTTACGGCGCTTGCCGCGTCGGTAAGCAGGCCGTCTTCTCCGGTTTTATTTACTATACTTATATCAAACGCCGCCGCATAACCGCCGCGTGAAGTTTTATAAGCTTCCGCAATGGTGAGGAAAACGTCGTTTTCGCTTAAATTCAAGTTCTTTTCTTTGTTATAATGAGCGGCAAATTTATCGAATTTAACTTCGTAATCCGCTGTTTCCGTTTCAGCCGCGCCGTCGGTATAAACAATATAGTTGCCGTCTTTATCCACGGGCGTTAAAAATCCGTTGCCGTCGTCGTCTATAACGTAAGTTTGAACAACGCCGTTGTAAGCTCTTACAAGGTCGTTATAGCTTTCAAGGTTGGCATACTGCGAGTACGTGGAGAACGACTGGAACACAGCAATGAATATACCGAGAGAAACTAAAATGGGAAGACAGCTGCTTAATATAGAAAAACCGCTCTGTTTCTGCAATTCCGCAACTTTCTGATTGTACATCGTCTTGTCGTTGGCGTATTGCTTTTGCAGTTTTTCCATCTGCGGCCTCATTCTTTCCATAATGAGAGCCTGTTTTTTGCCCTTAATACGCGAATAAATGTCAAGAGGAAGAACGATGCACTTCAAAATAAGCGTAAATACGATAATACCTACACCTACTATTCCTATACCCTCGATAAGTATTTTAATGAGCTGACCAATCCCGCTGAGGGATATGGAAGGGACTGTGCTTACGCTGTATCCCAATACGTTTTGTGCCAATAAACTGTTCATTAACGAATATTTTAAACGGGTCAGTAAACCCATTTAACCTTAAAATGATTTTCGGGCGCGGGGTCGTAACCGCCCTTTGAAAAGGGATTACAGCGAAGTATTCGCCAAACTCCCATAAAAAAGCCTATAAAAAAGCCGAAATTGTTTATACAGCGAAGAGTGTATTCCGAACACGTAGGCTGATATAAACAGGTATGGCGGGACAGATTTTTCTGATAGAAAACTATCATATGCATTGAAATTATTTTAAGCCAAGGCTTAAATACCGCTTTTAAAAACTTCTTCAAAAAGGACTTACGGCTGTTCACTTTTCCATCCTCTTAAAGCAGGAAAGCAAACTGTTTTCCATATTTTTATAGCTGTATTCTTGGGCAATTTTAGGAAGAATTACGATAGAATAATTGCCGTTCAGCTTGTCCGCATTGTTGGAAAAAGCCGCCCTTACAAGCCTTTTTATACGGTTTCTCACAACCGCTTTGCCATGCTTTTTGGATATGGCTATACCCATTTCCGTGGACTCTTTGCACGGGGAATAAATAACGGTAAGAGCAGGGGAAAAAACTCTCTTCCCCTTTTTGAATATTTTCTGAAAGTCGCTGTTTTTTTTAAGCCGCGTGTATTGCATAATCCGTCTTTTTTATCAAGCCAAAGCCGCAAAAAGAGATTAAGTTTAAGCGCTTAACTTCTTTCTGCCCTTATTTCTGCGTCTTTTAAGTACCTTTCTTCCTGCCGTGGAAGCCATTCTCTTTCTGAATCCGTGTACTTTGCTTCTCTGTCTTTTCTTGGGTTGATAAGTTCTTTTCATAATTTCTACTCCAAATTATATAATGAATTTTTAAATTTAATATAGCGGAATACCGCTGTCTTCTATTTTACCTTTTTTTTTCAAGTCAAGTCAAGCGTTATTTGACGTTCTTACGGGTAAAATTAAGTAAAGTACGTTTTTATTGCGCTCGTTTTCGCAAATAAACGGCTGAATCTGGTTGTTGAAAGACAGAGTTATCATATCTTCCTGCAACGAATTGATAGCTTCGCTTATGAACTTGGAGTTCATTGCTATCTTAAGATCCTTGCCTTCTACCTCCGCTTTTACGGCTTCGTTAAGTTTTCCTATTTCGGAATTGGAGGAAATTTCAACTTTACCCTGCGAAATATCGAAAATGATAAGGCTGTTTTTGTCGCTCCTTACAAGGATTGCAGCTCTTTCAATCGAAGCTTTTAAAGTCTTTTTATCCACCGTAACCGTAGTTATGAACGATTTGGGTATAATATTGTCTTTCTTTATAAAATCTCCGTTATAAAGAGATGACGTCAAAGTCGTATCTTCGACGCATACCAAAAGGTTGCCCCTCTGTATCTTTATTTCCGTTTCGCCCTCTGCGGGGAGCATTTTTTCTATTTCGTTTAGGGTTCTTGCGGGACATACTATTTCAAGATCTCCGGTAGAGGAAATCAATTCGCCTTTAGTCGTTGCAAGACGGAAACCGTCGAGAGCGGTAACGCATACTTCGTTGCCCTTAACCACTATCTGGCAGCCCTTTAAAATAGGTCTGGAATCGTCGCTCGCACAGCAGAAAGAAGTGGAAGTTATCAATCTTTTAAGCTCTTCAGTCTTTAAACATACTGAATTTTCATTTATATCCGTATCAATTTTAGGGAAATCCTCTGCGGAAAGAACCTGCATCGACGTTTCGCTGTCGGCGTAAATTATATCCATTTTACCGCCTTCTGCGTACAAGGTTATCTGCACTCCTTCAAGCTTCTTTATAAAATCCGAAAAATATCTTCCAGGAACGCAAATTTCGCCTTCTTCGTAAACTTCCGCTTTAATTTTCTTCTGAATGGAAATTTCACCGTCCGTTGCAATCAACGTTATTCCGTCGTTCTTGGCGGAAATTTTTATACATTCCATAAGGGGAACGGTCGTACGGGTAGCGCAAGCTTTTACTACTTTTAAAACTGCGTCTGATAAATCAATTCCTTCACAAACAATTTTCATTTCTTTATTTCCTTATCGTATAACTTTTACAATTTTTATTATTTCCACCGTTTATTGAAAGAAGTTTTTGAAAAACAGATTTTCCTTCTCTTTCAGCCTTTTGTAAATTAAATTTTATTAGTTTATTTAATTATTTAAAAAGGTGGTATTATTAGTAGGGTGTTGTTAAATTGTCGATAGATAGACCTATATTAGACAATCACATTTATATAATAACAAAAACGGCAATAAAAAGCAACAAAATAAGGCGATTTTAATTGATATATAATAAGATTTTAACGACAATTTTTGTAGATAACAGTGTTAATAAAAGCGTTCAGAAATTGTGCAAATGTATATATCTTTTTACAGTATAAACGTGCGTTTTTGTAAATTTTTGTCGGAAAAATAAAAAGGGGAAAGATTTGAACAAAAAAATGTGCAAAGTTGATAACTTTATCCACTTTTAAACGATATTAAAAAAGGTTGAAAATTGAAGGACGTTATGATAAAATAGACGCAGTTATGGACGTTTGTTATTATATGGATAAAATTAGCAAAGAGATGAACGAAAAGTTTGAAATTCTTTGCGATTTTTTGTTAGAATACAACGAAAAGGTTAATCTTACCTCTATCAAGGAAAAAAACGAGGTTTTTATAAAGCATTTTTTGGACAGCGTTCTCGGCGAAAAGCTGTTTTTTAAGGGAGCGAACGTCATTGAAATAGGTTCGGGCGGGGGGTTTCCTTCCCTTCCTTTGAAGATTTTAAGGGACGATTTAAACTTTACTTTGGTTGAAAGCACGGGTAAAAAGTGCAATTATCTTAACTCTTGTGTTGATAAGTTGGCTTTAAACGGTGTAAAAGTGGTTAATGCACGCGCCGAAGAGATGGGAAAAGACGAATTTTACCGCGAAAAATACGATTGCGCTACCGCCAGAGCCGTTGCAAGGCTGAACACTTTGTGCGAATACTGTATGCCTTTTGTTAAAATCGGCGGCTATTTCATAGCTTATAAAGGCGAATGTGATGAGGAGCTTAAAGAGGCGGAAAAAGCTGTAAAAGTTCTCGGAGGTGAGATTGTAAGCGTGGAAAATTACAGCCTTCCCACAGGGGATAAAAGAACTCTGATTTGCATTAAAAAAGTTTGCGCTACCCCTAAAAAGTATCCGCGCGGGCTGGGGAAAGAGAGAAAATGCCCAATAGTTTAGTCATGGATTGCACTTGTTCCTGCGCGTTTACGGGACACAGAGAAGTTGGTGAAAATCTCGATATTAATTTGTTGAGTTGTGCCGTCGACAATTTGATTGATAAAGGGTTCGTTAACTTTTACTGCGGAATGGCTATGGGCTTCGATTTAATTGCAGCCGACGTCGTTCTTCAGGCTAAAAGCAATCACCCTCAAATTAAGTTGATTGCCTGTGTTCCCTGCCCCGAACAGCAAAAATATTTTCCTTCGGAGGAAAAGGACAAGTACGATAGAATACTTCCGCTTTGCGACGAAGTGAAAATTTTAAGTGAAAGATACTTTAAAGGATGTATGCTCGCAAGGGACAGATTTATGGTCGACAACTGCGGGTGCGTGCTTGCGTACATGAATAAAACCGACGGTGGAACGGCGTATACGGTTAAGTATGCACAGAGCAAAAATAAGGAAATATTTATTATCTGATTTAGTATTAATAAGACGTTTAAAAAAGGTGAGTACGGATTCCGGTACCCACCTTTTTTGTTATTTATATGATAATTTAAGTCAATTTTGCGCCGTCAAAATTTAATTAGCGCAAGCAATTTTTTAAAGCGCAAAAATATTCGGCGCCGATGTTAAATTGTTGCGCTGAGTATTCTTTCGGTATTGTCGCAAAAGTGTGTGTTTTGCAGTTTGTCTATGATAAACGAAGACACTCCTTCCGCTATTATTTCCGCCATTTTGTAGACTATATTCAAACGCGTTGAGGAAAAGAGAGAATAGTTAAACAGTGACTTTTCCGCCACTATTCCCATTATGGAAATATCGCCTATTTTAGCGAGTTTTTTGTTTGCACCGCTGCCCGGTTTCAAACTGCGCCGAGCTATCTTTATAAGTCCGATATCTCCGGCAACTCCCACCGCCGCGTCGATGGCTATGACGGGACTATTCGGATGGGTTGTGCGTATAAATTCTTCTGTGTACTTTATTTCGTGCGCCGTTATGGGCTTTGCCAGAGTTCCGTAAACGTAGACGTTCAGACCCTTTAACTTATCTTTGAGCTTTGTTCCCGTAATAGGTCCGAGGGAGTCACCCACGGATAAATCGCTGCCCACGCAAATAATTACGGGCGGTGTAGCCGTATCTGCGAGTAACTTCTTTAATGCAAGGACTTCTCCGCCTGCTGCAAGCGAATTGTATAAGTTAAATGTGTATTCCATAAATTTCATTCCCGATTTCAAGATTTTGTTTTTGACCTATACTTTATTGACGCAAGTGAAGATTTTTATTCAAATCCAAAAGTAATATTCCCCCGCTTTTATTATTATGATTAAATTGCATATACTGTTAAAGTAAGCTTGTCTTAAACATTTTAATTTTACGTAAAACATGATTTTCAGCTAATTTTATAAATAATTTGGTTCTCAAAATTATTTTTATTGAGTTAAGCATAAAATGCATAGCGCAAAGAAAAATCATAAATTTTTTATCATAAAATTTTTACGGAAAGCTGAAAATTTATTTTTACCCGCAAACGTATAGCGCAGAGACTTTTTATAGCGTCTTAATAAATTTACGCGCTAAATGTTCATAACTTTTGAATGTTTTATTGTTGATAAGTTTTTGTCCATTCTTGATAACTTTTAATTAAGTTATGAACACTTTTATTGACAATTGTACATCAATGTTGATAAACTAACTAAAAATTGAGCGTTTTATGTTTCACGTGGAACAATTTTTGAGTCAAAAAATCATTGTGGATGTTTCACGGGAAACAATTTTTGACAAAATATTTAAAAAGCGCAAACAAGTTTTAGTTAGAATTATGTTATAATTAACAAAATGAATTGTTGTAAAACTATGTCAGGAAGTTGCAAAATAAAAGGTGAAAACGGTGAAAAAAGAAGTTAAAAATGGTGTGAATTGACGTAAAAATATTTTAAAACGCTTGCTAATAAACGGGTACTATGTTAAAATGTAAAAGACGGTGCAAATTTGAACCGTTATACCATATTATATAAAATAAAAGCGCGCATAGATTTAAGCGCAAAAAGAGGTAACGAATTTGAATAGAAGAAGTAGAATCGTCATGTGGGTAGTAATAATAGTGATTGCGGTCATCGCAGGTCTTACTATTTACTTTACCACCCGAAATGGCGGGGCGCACGTGCTTGATTACGACAAGTTCGTGGAGTATGTTGAATACAACGGGTATAAACAGGGCGAGGACGATAAAGTTCTTGATAAAGATGGTAACGAGGTTTCGGGTTACCGCTTCTTTGAAGGTAACCTGCAAAAGCTTACGGAAAAGACGGAAGACGGCGTGACCGTTGAAAGTTACGTAACCGTTCCCGTTATCGTCAAAGTGCAGTTTAACCAGTATAAGCTGTTTGGCTCGGTAATGAAGAACGGCAAGCTTGTCCGCGAGTATTACACGTTCGGTCCGTCGTTCTATTCTGCGCCTGCAACAAACGGCGTTTTGGAAGAATGGCTCGATATGGGTGTTGAAGTCAACTATACCGACCCCAACTCAGGCAGCGTATGGTCAAGCGTGTTCTCGTTCGGAAGTATTATTCTTGTCTGCGTTGTGTTCTTCCTGATTGTCCGTTCAACTATGGGCGGCGGCGGAAGAGCTTCCAGTTTTGCAAAAACTAAAGCAAGAGTAACGACAAATATCAAGGTGCGCTTCAACGATGTCGCCGGCGCAGAAGAAGAAAAAGTCGAGCTTGCTGAAATAGTAGAGTTTTTGAAACAGCCCAAAAAATTCTCAGATTTGGGTGCGCGCATACCCAAGGGCGTGCTTTTGGTAGGTCCTCCGGGAACGGGTAAAACGCTGTTTGCGAAAGCCGTTGCTGGCGAAGCCGGCGTTCCGTTCTTCTCGGTTTCGGGTTCGGACTTCGTTGAAATGTACGTCGGCGTGGGCGCTTCGCGTGTGCGCGACTTATTTGAATTAGCTAAACGCAATCAGCCTTGCATTATATTTATAGACGAAATCGACGCCGTCGGCAGACACCGCGGTGCGGGCTTAGGCGGCGGCAACGACGAAAGGGAGCAGACCCTCAACCAGATTCTCGTTCAGATGGACGGCTTTGAAAATAACGAGGGCGTTATCGTAATGGCGGCGACAAACCGTTCCGATATCCTCGACCCCGCCCTCACACGTCCGGGCAGATTTGACAGACAGGTGTTTGTTAACCTTCCCGACGTAAAGGGCAGAGAACAGATATTAAAAGTACACGCACGTAATAAACCTCTTGCACCCGACGTAAATTTAAAGAACGTCGCACGCTTAAGTGCAGGCTTCTCCGGTGCGGACCTTGCAAACCTTTTGAACGAAGCAGCAATTCTCGCCGCGCGTGCCGACAAGAAATTTATAGGCAACGCCGAGCTTTACGAAGCTTTCGATAAAGTCGCTATGGGACCTGCGAAGAAGAGCAAAGTTATTACCGAACAGGATAAACGTATTACGGCGTTCCACGAAGCGGGACACGCGATTTTGGCGGGACTGTGCAAGAACTGCGACCCCGTCCATGAAGTTACGATTATTCCCAGAGGTCCTGCCGGCGGCTTCACTATGATGAGGCCTGAGACGGACAGAATGTTCCATTCAAAGAGCTACCTTCTTGACGATATATGTATGAGCCTCGGCGGAAGAGTGGCGGAAGAAATTGTAATTCAGGAAATAGATTCCGGTGCTTCGAACGACATTAAACAGGCAACCAAGATGGCAAGGGCAATGGTTACCGAATTGGGTATGAGTGATAAGCTCGGCTTGGTTAATTACAGCGACGATTCGCAGCCCGTATTTATCGGCAAGGATATGGCGACGCACAATCAATATTCCGAAGAAACGGCTAAAATGATAGATGACGAAGTGCGTGAAATTATGGCAACCCAGCACGAACGCGCACGCAAACTTCTTACTGAAAACAGAAGCGTTTTAGACAATATGGCACGTGTTTTGATAGAGCGCGAGACCATTTATACCGAAGAAGTTGAAATGCTTATGGAAGGCAAGTCCTATACCGAAGTGTTGGAGTATATTGATAAAAACGACGGCGAAAGAACTTCTAACCGTTTTCAAAAATACGAAAACTGATTTAAATAACGTAGCGTTTTGCAGTTGTGTTTGCGGGTGAAATATATTATTGCAAAGCCCGTAGGCACAACTGCATAAAAATAGTTTCACGGGAAACATTGGCAAAATTTACCAATACTTTTCGCGGGCAAAGACGGAGCGAATATGGCAAAGATTATTTCATTTACCAACAAAAAGGGCGGCGTAGGAAAAACTACGTCCGTCATAAATATGGCGGCATACTGTGCCGATTACGGCAAGCGTGTTCTTTTGATTGACTTGGACAGTCAGGGCAATGCTACGACGGGTTTGGGATTTTCCAAAAGTGCTTTAAAGAAATCCATCTACGGCGTTCTGATTGACGACGAGAAGATTTCCCAGAACATTTTACCTACTCAGATTCCAATGCTCGATATTCTCCCCGCGAACGTCGATTTGTCGGGAGCGGAAGTCGATTTGGTTTACAAGCGGAACAGAGAACAAATTCTCAAAAACGCATTAAAGGAAGTGCGGGATAATTACGATTACATATTTATCGACTGCCCGCCGTCGCTCGGTTTATTGACCATAAACGCGTGGGTTGCTTCCGATTCGATTATAATCCCGTTGCAGAGCGAATATTACGCTATGGAAGGCGTCAGCCAGCTTATGAATACGATATCGCTCGTCAAACAGCATCTCAACCCCAATCTGCTCATAGAGGGGGTTGTTATCACTATGTACGACGGAAGAGCGGTCGTGTCCCGTCAGATTGCGGCAGAGATTAAAAAGTTCTTTAAGAATAAGCTGTACGAAATTATTATACCGCGCAACGTACGCCTTTCCGAAGCTCCCAGCCACGGGAAGCCCATACTATTATATGACCCGAAATGCGTAGGCGCGAGGGCTTACAAAGCATTAACCGAAGAGTTTTTATCAAAGCAGAAATAAATCGTTGAAGATTTTTATTACCTAACTTATGTGGAGGAAAAGCTGTTATGGCTAAGAAAGAAGAGAGAGGATTGGGCAAGTCGTTTGCTCAGCTTTTGGAAGATACGGACGGTGCTTACGGTAACGTTTACGAGAACAGAGAAATATTTACATACACCGAGGAGGAGAGGAAGAACGCGGAGGATATGCCGATAGACAAAATCTACGCCAATCCCAACCAGCCGCGTAAAAACTTCGACGAGCAGGCTTTAAGAGAACTTTCCGACTCGATTAAAAAACACGGCGTAATTATGCCTATCGTCGTCAACGACGACAACTCGGGCAGATTTATGATTATCGCGGGCGAACGCCGTTACAGGGCGACCAAGCTTGCCGGTTTAAAGACCATTCCCGTAGTAATTCGCAAATATAACGCACGTGAAATTAAAGAAATTTCGCTTATCGAAAACTTACAGCGCGAGGACTTAAATCCTATAGAAGCGGCTTCCGCAATGAAGCAACTTATGGTTGAATACAAACTCACGCAGGACGAACTTGCGGAGCGTATCGGCAAATCCCGCCCCGCTATTGCGAACACGTTAAGACTGCTTTCGCTCACTCCCGAGGTTATGCAAATGGTAGCGGAAGGCAAGCTTTCCGCAGGTCATGCGCGTACGCTTGTTCCTCTTGCGGGCGAGGACCAGTTCTCTTTTGCCTGTGATGCGGTAAAGAGCGGTATGTCCGTGCGCGAGCTTGAAAAGAAGGTGCGCGCATACAATCTTCCTCCCGAATTGTTGGAAGAGAAGAGGAAAAAGAAGCGTGCGTTTACGTCAATCGAACTTAAAAACCTTGTAGATAGAATGCGTTTTGCGTTCCGTACTAAAGTCGGGCTTATAGGCAACGACCAAAAGGGCAGAATTTACATAGATTATTATTCCCGTGACGATCTTGACAGGATTTCGGAAATTTTGGATATCGTAGACAAGCAATAAGCGCTCACATTTACTGCAAGCGCTTATTAAAAAAATTTAATTATAACGTTCTAATGCGCCCGCTGAAAATCAGCGGGCGCATTGTATTTAAGTTATTGACAATAAGTTATCAACTTTTGTTCAAAACGTTGTGCATTATTACATCAAGGACTTACCCTGAGCCGTACCGACAATCGTTAATACTTCGATTTCTTCGCCTGTAGCCGCGTCGACGTAAACGTAGTATTCGTTGTTACCGAGGCTGCCGAAGAATTCGTAGCAAAGCACTTCTTCACCGTCGAAGGGGATAAGTGCAAGGCGGGAAGAGCTGATTTGCATATTGCCGTTGATATTGCTCTGCGCCTGCGATTTGCTTATGCTTGCGCCGCCGATATTTCTTTCGCCGTGGTTAAGCACGTAGGAAAGCGCTTCCACGCCGGTTACGATACCGCGTTCTTCGCAAACCTTAACTTTAACAAGGTCGGGATAAAGCACTGCTCCGTTTTCTACGGGTACAAAGTTGAGGTTGCACGTGGTGCCGTTCTCGCTCGTCCAAACTGCTTTAAGTCCGTCGTAGCCGATAGATGCGAGGAAGTCTTCCGCAATCGCAATACATCTGTCAACCGAGAAATTGGTCTTGGTGCAATCCTTAAAGCTGTCGAATGAAACGACCTTGCCGCCGAGCTTAGAAAGCTGAACCATCATTTCGCCGTCATCGGTGGTAAGCATAACGTTGTAGAGGGTAAGTGCTTCCGCAGCCGCTTCGCCCGTGCATCTTGCGTCGCTTACGTTGTAGTCTGCAAAATACTGTTTTGCAAGCTGTTCCGCGTCGGGAGCGGTAATTTCTTTCTGACCGTTCAAAGCCTTGGGGTTGGACTTCTTGACGCTGTCTGCGAAAGGTCCGTCCTGTATGCCCTTGGGTACTTCGAACGTGTTGTTCTGAATAGTGGTGAAGCCGTCGCCTACGATGCTGCCCTTGCCGCGCATAGCAGAAAGTAAATCCTTGCCGTCTACGTTGGCAATAAGCTCGTTGAGTTCGGCTTTGATTTTGCCGTTCGTTTCGTACATATATTCGAGTGACTTAATCTGAGAAGCAGTCAGTTCGCCGCCGTTAGCAACGGTGTATAACATGCTCTTCGCGCTGTCGCTCATCTTATTGATAAACGAAGCCATCTGTTCGGTCATTTCGATATCGAAAGGAAGTCTTTCGAGTATTGTTTCCGCAGTCTGGCTTTCGATAGCGATATCTGAAAGAACGCGCACTCTGTCCTTCGAAGAGGAGGATGCAGTCGCTCTTGAAAGGTCTGCGTCGAGGTTGTCGAATACGGAGTTCAATTCGTATAAAGACTGTACGTGAACGCCCGCCATATCAGCCTGCATATCGTTCATTGTGAACCAGCCGAACGTGAGAACGGTACCGAGAGCAAGAGTTGTTACGCCTAAGGAAATGACCGCCGCAAGCCAGCCGCCAAAACCGGGTGCGTGGCGCTTGTCGTTCTTTTCCGCCTGCTTCTGAGCGCGTACCTTTAAACGGTGTTCGCGCTTTGCTTTCTTTTCGGCAAGAGCCGCTTCGCGTTTAGCCGCAGCCGCTTCGCGCTTTGCCTTTCTTTCTTCGGCAATGCGTTCGTGCTTCGCTTCCTTTGTTTCGCTCTTTAATAAGTCCTTGCGTTCGCGGCGCTTTTCTTTCAATTCTGCCTTGCGCGCCTTAATCTGAGCTTTGCGCTCCGCTTTTTTCTGCTGGTTTTCAAGCTTCTTTTCAAGTCTCTTCTGCTGTCTTTCCGCTTTCAGCTTAGCCCTTTCAAGCTTCTTTTCTTCGATAGCTTTTGCGCGTGCAAGCTTCTTTTCGCTCATCTTTTTAGCGGATTTTTTGCCGTGCGCCTTTATTCTTTTGTCTTTTTTAGCAGATTTTGCGTTCTTTTTATTTGTCTTATTTTCCGTCTGCGTTTTCTTGGATTTTGCAGACTTTGTAGCCGTTTTCTTTTTAGTTTCCGTGTCGTTTTCAACGGCAGGGGAGTTCTTTCTCGTCAATTTTTCCGCTTTTTCAGCGCCGCTGGAAATATTCTTTTTAGTTGCCATTTATAACCTCCTATACCGCAAAAATGTGTTTACCGATAGTGGTAACCGTCTTTCTTCCGAAAATCCAAGAGCTGGTTGCAACGGCGGGGTTGTAGTAATAAATGCAACCGTACGTCGGGTCCCAACCGTTCATAGCGTCGCTCGCCGCGTTCATTGCCGTCTTGTCAGGTTCGAGATTAATCTGTCCGTCGCTGACCGCCGTAAACGCGTTCTTTTGATAGATGACGCCCGCGATAGTATTGGGGAATGCGGAAGATGCCACGCGGTTTAATATAACCGCACCGACCGCAACCTGACCCGTATAGCTTTCGCCGCGTGCTTCCGCGTAAATGCATT
>CAYXXB010000033.1:0-15136 GCA_964468955.1 uncultured Clostridia bacterium
TTCTGGACGAGAACAACAACCTCACGGGCGGCAAATACGACTACCTTACCAAAATGGCGGCGAAATGCTCGGCAAAACGTTTTTACCCCGACTATATTTCCGCTAAGCAGATGCGCGCAAATTACGAAGGCAACGTGTTCTCGCCCATGGGTTGCCGCTCCTTCCTTTCGCCTTGGAAAGACGAGGATGGCAATTACAAATTCGAAGGCAGATTCAATCAGGGCGTAGTTTCCATAAATCTTCCCCAGTGTGGCATTTTGTCAAAGGGCGACGAAAAGAAGTTCTGGGAAATTTTAGAAGATAGATTGCAGCTTTGTTTCGACGCGCTTATGTGCAGGCACAACGCATTGAAGGGCGTAACTTCGGACGTATCGCCCGTTCACTGGCAGTACGGAGCTATCGCAAGATTGGACAAGGGTGAAAAGATAGACAAGTTCCTTTTCGGCGGTTATTCTTCGATATCTTTGGGATATATAGGGCTTTACGAGGTTACAAAGCTTGTAAAAGGCGTTTCACATACGGACCCTGTAGGCGCGGAATTCGCCGTCAAGGTTATGAATTGCCTGAGAGAGCATTGCGACAAGTGGAAGAAGGAAACCAACATTGGTTTCGCACTTTACGGCACCCCCGCGGAGAGCTTGTGCTACCGCTTTGCGCGTATAGATAAGGAACGTTTCGGCACTATCAAGGACGTTACGGACAAGGGCTACTACACCAACAGCTATCACGTGGACGTGCGTGAAAATATAGACGCGTTCTCGAAGTTCAAGTTCGAGAGCCAGTTCCAGAAAATTTCCTCTGGCGGTGCGATTTCTTACGTGGAAGTTCCCAATATGGGCAACAACCTTACGGCTATGGAAGACGTGATAAAGTTCATTTACGACAATATTCAATATGCTGAGTTCAACACCAAGTCGGATTATTGTCAGGTTTGCGGTTTCAGCGGCGAAATTCAGATTAACGCCGACAACGAGTGGGAGTGTCCTAACTGCCACAACAAAGACCACCGCAGAATGAACGTAACGCGCCGCACGTGCGGTTACCTCGGCGAAAATTTCTGGAACGTCGGCAAGACCAAGGAAATCAAAGCAAGAGTGCTGCACTTATAATTCAAGTTTTCAAGCCGCCGCGCTTTCAGCACGGCGGCAATTTAAACCGTTTTAAAACAACTTACGTGCGCAAGCAAAACCGCGCTTTTGCGTTAGCACGACCCAATTTGTGCGCAAGCACCTACAGAGGTTTTTATTTTTATGAATTACGCAACGATAAAATGGTATGATATCTCAAACGGTCCGGGGGTGCGGGTAAGCCTGTACGTTTCGGGGTGCCGCAATCACTGCAAAAACTGTTTTAACCCCGAAACGTGGGACTTCGGTTACGGCGAGCCGTTCACAAAAGAGGTGGAAGATAAAATAATCGAAGGGTTAAAGCCCGACTATATAAAGGGGTTTACGCTGCTCGGCGGCGACCCTTTCGAGCCTGAAAACTCCAAAGTCCTCGCGCCGTTTATGAAGAGACTGCGTGCTATATATCCTCAAAAATCGTTCTGGTGCTTTACGGGTTATAATTACGAAAGCGATTTGCTTACGGGCAAGCTGGGCGATTTCAACGACGTCATGGATATACTTAATACGCTCGACGTTTTGGTGGACGGTAAGTTCGTGGAAGCGTTAAAGGACCTGAATTTGAAATTTAAAGGTTCATCAAACCAACGCACTATTTTGGTTAAGCAGTCGTTGGAAAGTGACGAAGTGGTGCTGTGGGATGAGCAAAGCGTGGGTTAAGGAGAAAGCAAATGAGTGACACGTGTAAAATATTAAGTTCTAAAATCAAGACGATGAAAGTGGGCATAAAGAAGCTTAACGAAAAGGCAACGATTCCCACTTACGGCAGTAAATATGCGGCGGGCGCGGATTTGTACGCTTGCCTTGACGGCGACGTGACCGTTGCTCCCCATACGACTGTTATGATACCCACGGGGCTTGCTATGGAATTGCCCGTAGGATATGCGGGGTTGATTTACGCTCGCAGCGGTTTGGCTTCCAAAAAAGGTCTTGCACCCGCAAATAAAGTAGGCGTTGTAGACAGCGACTACCGCGGCGAAGTCAAGGTTGCGCTTCATAATCACGGCGAAATCGCGCAGACCGTTTCCCACGGAGAGCGCATTGCTCAAATGGTCGTTACGCCATATTTAGCGGCGAACTTCGTGGTAGAGGAAGAGCTTTCTTCAACCGTCCGCGGCGAGGGCGGTTTCGGTTCGACGGGCAGTAAATAATATGGCATTTTATTTCGGAATAGACGTGGGCGGTACGTTTATCAAGGGCATATGTGCGGATGAAAGCGGAAAAATCGCCGCAAGCGCAAGCGTTCCTACCGGCGTTGAAGGCGGCGGTGAAGCCATAAGCGCCAATATCTGCAAGCTCGTAAAAATGCTCGAAGAGCAGGCGGGAGTGAAAGCAGAGGCTATAGGAATAGGCTGTGCGGGTATGATTGCTGAAGACGGCTCCGTCGTGTTTGCGGGTAACCTCGGCTTGCGCAATTTCCCCCTTGCAAAAAGGGTGAGCGAGTTGACGGGCGCGGAAGTAAAAGTTACTAACGACGCCAACGCGGCGGCTCTAGGCGAAGCGAAATTCGGCGCGGGCAGCAAGTATAAGGACAGCGTTTTTATAACGCTCGGCACGGGCGTCGGAGGCGGAATTATTGCGGACGGCAAACTATTTGCGGGCGGTAAAAACGTAGGCGCGGAAGTGGGCCATATGGTCATCGTTCACGGCGGCAGAAAATGCACTTGCGGCAGGAAAGGCTGTTTCGAAGCGTATTCTTCGGCGACGGCGTTGACGGAGCAGACAAAGCTCGCTATGCAGAACGATCATAATTCCGCTATGTGGAAAACTTACGATTTGCAGACGGTAAACGGCAAAACCGCTTTCGACTACTGTGAAAGCGACGGCGCGGCAAAGGCGGTTGTGGACGAATACGTTTATCATCTTGCTTGCGGTATAATAAATCTTGCAAATATTTTCCGCCCTCAGGTTGTGATTTTGGGTGGCGGCGTTTCGGCTCAGGGCGAAACACTTATAGCCCCCTTGCAGGAGCGGTTGGATAAAAAGATTTTCGGCGGGCAGAGCTATGCTCCCGTCAAAATCGTCAAAGCGGTTCTGGGGAACAATGCGGGCGCGCTCGGTGCGGCGGCGCTGTTTATTCAATAAAATAACGTGTAAAAAACGGCGGTTTTTGCCGTTGGATGACCAATATATGGGGGTTAACGCTTGCGTAAAGGTGCGCAGGCGTTCTTTTTTTGCCGTTTTATTAATAACATAGTTAACTATGGTACAGAGCAAAAAAACAAACGGAATATTTACCGCTATAGGCGCGGCAACGGGTCTTGGCAACGCATTGCGTTTTCCGTCGCTATGCTTTAATTACGGCGGCGCGTTTGTCTTTGCATACGTATTATCGCTTGTTCTCGTGTGCTTTCCGTTGCTCAGCGCCGAGCTTCAGCTAGGCAAGCTGTACGATACTCCGCTAAATAAAACGCTGAAAACCTGCGCTCCGAAACTGAGCTGGCTCGCGTATTCGGCGGCTATAAATTCGGCTGTCATAGCTATTTACTACTGTGTGATTTGCGCAAAACTGGGCGGTGCGTTTTTTGCGTTTACCTCAAGCGGCGAAGCGGGTGACGTGGGCGGGGTTAGCTTGTACGCGGCGGGCGCTCTTTCCGTTGCTGCCGTATGGTTTATTATGCGTGGAAAAAACCGTATAGCGCGCTCGGGTATACTTTCCGTAATCGGGTCGCTTACAGTGTTAGCGGTTCTTGCTGCTTTGGTTTTGGCAAAGGGGGCGGGATTATTAAACGTGTTCGGATTTTGCTTTGCCGATTTGCGCTCGGGCGGACTGTGGGCGGATGCGCTCGGGCAATCTCTCCTCGCTCTTTCTCTCGCGGGCGGGGTTATGCCGACGTTCGCCCGCTCGTTCGATAAGCATTTTTCCGCGCCCAAAACCGCGGCAAAGATAATAGCCTTCAATTTTTCGGGTTGCCTGCTCGCCGCGGTTGCCGCACTCGGACTTTCAGTACCCGTACCGCAGGGCGGCGGTGTGACGGTCGCGTTGAAGCTCTATCCGCAGGTGATTGCTTCTGCCGTTGCCAATCCCGTTTTGCGCCGAATGTTCGGTACGGCGTTTTTCGCTTTCTTATGGCTTGTTGCAATTCAATCTGCGTGTTCGCTTTTATCACCCGCAATCGGGTTGGTTAAGTCTGAAAGGCGTAATTTTGCGATAGCGCTTTCGTGCGCTGCTTCTTTTGCGTTATTGCCTGTTTTGGCGGCAAAGGTTTGCGCCGCAATGTTTGCACTCGACAGAATGGCTTGCTCCGTAAATGCTGTTATTATTGCCTTTTTTGAGGTGTTTATTTTCAATTACCCCCGTAATATGCCCCGATTAACGTACAATTCGGGCAAAATCACGTCTGTTTTGCTTAAGCTTTTCTGTCCGTTTGCGTGCGGTGCGCTCGCCCTGTTTTCATTATGCGGCGCCCGTTTTTCCTGCTTTCCGTTTTATGCCGTAGCCATTGCTTTATCGGCGTTAATCGCCGTTTTTGCACCTGCATTTTTATATGCATTTAAGGCGGCAAAAGAACGTGTTAATAGGTTTACGTGGCACAAAAGTCATAAACATATATGACAATTTGCACGATTTTCATTGACAAAACAAGCTGTCGGATATATAATCGTTTTGCAAACTATTAAAATAGGGTAAGTCAAATCCAGCATAAATTTTATGATAATTAACGTTACAGTTATTGTTTATGCCGCGCTTGTACTGCTGTGCTTTTTGTTTTATATACCTAAGCTTAAACAGCTTTTTTATGCAAAACACAAGCTACCGCACAAAACGGCGGCAGAAAAAAGAAAAATATCCGTCATCGTTCCCGCCCGCGAAGAGAGCGAAATCATCGGTGATTTGCTTGCTTCCATTGCCGAGCAGGATTATGACAAAGATTATTTCGGCGTGAATATTATCGTAAACTCTTCTGACGACCCCACGATAGAAATTGCTAAAAGCTACGGTTTCAAAACTTTCATAGTCGAGAACCAAAAATGCAAGGGCGACGCTCTGGACGGTTATTTCAATGCGGAAGAGAGGGAGGTTTTCTTATCTTACGACGCGTTCGTTATAGTGGACGCCGACGCGGTTCTTACACGCAACTATCTTACTGAATTAAACAACGCGCTTGAATACGACGCTCAGATATACCTTTCGCGCAAGCACATAAAAAACTTTTCGGGCGAAAGGCGGGACAGGACGATTTTCACAAATTGCTCGGCGCTCACTTACGCTCAGCTTGACGATTTGGGCAATGTTTACCGCACTGCCCACAATATGCCGATCATTATGTGCGGACAGGGTATGATGGTTCGGCGGGAAACGATAGAAGCGCTTGGCGGCTGGCCGTACAGGACGCTTACCGAAGATTACGAAATGCGTATGGACTGCTATTTGAAAGGCTTAGTTTCCGTCTATTATCCGTACGCGGTTATCTGTACGGAAGAGCCGTTAAAGCACAAAGAAAATTTCAACAGGCGTATGCGCTGGGTTACGGGATATTCCCAAAGCGACAGACTTTACAAGAAAAAGATTAAAGCGCAGGCAAAAGCCCGCGGAAAAGCAACCGCAGGCGAAAGGGAATATTTCAACGGTTTGACTCCTTTGATTTTGTTTGCGGTAATTACACTTCTTGCCGTGCTTTGCGGCGTTGGTTTGAGCATATACGGGGGTGTAACCCGTTCATTTGGTTGGTTATATCCGTTTTTACTGCTCGTTGTTATGCCTTTAGGCGTAATGTATTTACTGCTTCTTATCTATGCTGTAATGTGCATAACCGCTATGAAAGACGCGTTTGCTGAAATACCAGTCGGGGAGAAAATCCGTACCGTTCTGTACGAACCGTTCTATGCGCTCGAGTATATTCCTATTTATATTTCGAGCAAGGTTAAAGCGCGTCGAGGTTGGGATTGGAAGCCTACCCGCCATATTCGCTACAAGGGTGGTTTGCGCAAGGTTAAGAGTGAGCGGACTGTTAATCAAACGGAAAATACCGAAGCGATAGAACCGAATGTATAAATTAAATAAAAAAACAGCGCCGCGCTCATTTCTGAGCGCGGCGCTGTTTTTTTACGATTTGATTAATCTTCGGTTTTGCTTTTTGCATCCGGAAGGTATTCGAGCGGTTTATTATAAGCGCTCTCGTAACAGGTTTTCCATGCCTCTTCCGCGGCTATGCGCATTTTGTCCGCTTTTTCCCGCCGAGGAAGGCTTTTATCGGGGAATATGGCGGGGAGAACGTGTATCCTCAGCTTTTTCATATGCCCTTTTTTGTTCTTGTCGAAGGTGCAGAAAATCGGCACGACGGGTACGTCAAACTTAACCGCATAAGTAAAAACTCCCTCTTTCATAGGGCGGGGCTTCTGATAATTTATCCACATAGCCCGCTCTGCGTAGAAGTTTATAATTTTGCCCTTGTTTAATAGGCGCTGCATTTCTTTTATAAGGTTTTTCGTGGCGGTGAAATTCGCACTGAAAGGCAACATCCCGCCGTGTCTTATAATATGTCCGCCGATGCCGCCTTTGTTGTTTTTTTCCGTCATTGTGTGAAAACTGCGGTAGTGTCCTACGGCTTGACGGACGAAAAGAGTATCCAGAAAGTTTATGTGGTTGCACACGCATAACGCTCCCTTGCCTTTTATCTGTTTTAAATTGCTTTTGCCGACAATCTTGTAGCCGTAGCATACCTTTAAAAGTAAGGGGGCGAAAATTCTAAGAATTGTCCGCCAGAAGCCGTTTATAATACATTCGGGGAATTTCTTTCTGTATGCAAAATGCTCGTCGGGCATAATCCAGTTGTTACCCGACGGTATGTATTCGTAGTCGAACTGCCTGTACGACTCCAACACGGCTTGAATTTTTTCCTGCTTTTCAGCATTGGTAAGAGTTTTTTCTTTTTTGCTGTTTTGCATATCTTGGATTATATCAAAATTAAGCCGCTGTGTCAAGGGGGTTATATCGCGGCATTGTTTGACAAAATTCACTCTTGATTGTATAATTTTAAAAGGGAGTACGAAAGTGAAAGCGACGCTTAGATATTTAAAACCGTATAGAAAAACGACAGCGGCGGCGCTCACTTTCAAGGTGATAGGAAGCTCTGCGGAACTTTTTCTGCCGCTTATACTCGACTACATAATAGACGAAGTTGTACCGGTCAAAAAAGTAAGCCTTATGGTGATTTTGGGTGCGGCTATGCTCGCTTTTTCGCTCGTCGCTATGTTTGGCAATATTATTGCCAACAGGCTTGCGGCAAAGGCGGCTGGCAGTATGACGCACGATTTGCGTTACGATTTGTTCAGAAAAACCACGTACCTCCAATGTTCGCAGGTGGACGCGTTCACGTCGCCTTCTCTCGTTTCCCGACTTACAAGCGATACCTATTACGTAAACAATACCGTCGCACAGTCGTTGCGAATGGGGGTCCGCGCCCCGATACTCCTTATCGGCGGGCTTGTGTTCACGTTTGTTATCGATTGGAGGCTTGCGTGCGTTCTCGCAGCTTGCGTTCCGTTCGTAGCGGTTGCGGTTGCGCTTATCGCAAGGAAAAGCATAGCGCTGTATTCCAAGGTTCAGCAAGGCGGAGATAACGTCGTGCGGACGATGCAGGAAAACATTACGGGTGTCCGCGTAATCAAAGCTCTATCCAAAACGGAATACGAAGTGGAAAAATTTCGCGCCGTCAACGCGGAGCTTACCGCAGACGAATTCAAGACAAATAAAATAACTTCTCTTACCAACCCCGTGGCAACGCTTATACTCAACATAGGTCTCGTGGGTGTAATTGCGGCGGGTGCGGTTTTGTCCGCTTCGGCGGGTACGGTGCTTGCGTTTCTCACATACTTCACGCTTATCTTGAACGCAATGCTCGGCATTTCCAAAATTTTCGTAAATCTTTCCCGAGGCGTAGCATCCTCTTCGCGTATAGAAAAGGTGCTTGCCACGGACGAAAAAATGCCCGTACTGCAAAGTGAAGACAGCGGCAATGATTACGCGCTGGAGTTCAGGGGCGTCAACTTTTCTTATAACGGCAAAAGGGATAATCTCGAAGACATTTCGTTCGGAGTGTACGAGGGGCAGACCGTCGGTATAATCGGCGGCACGGGAAGCGGCAAGTCCACGCTTATAAACCTTTTAATGCGCTTTTACGACGTGGGCAGCGGAGCGGTGTACGTGGACGGAAAGGACGTGCGTTCGTATACCGAAAGCGAACTGCGCTGCAAGTTCGGCGCCGTTTTCCAGAGTGATTTTTTAATTTCCTCGTCGGTGCGCGACAACGTGGATTTCTTCCGTTCGCTTCCCGAAGAGGATATACAAAAAGCGGTGGAGTGTGCCTGCGCCAAGGAGTTTATAGACGGACTGGAGGGCGGTATGGATTATCAGCTCGCGCAAAAGGCGGAGAACCTTTCGGGCGGGCAGAAACAGCGCTTGCTCATTGCCCGCGCGCTTGCGGGCAATCCTGAGTTCCTTGTGCTTGACGACAGCTCTTCCGCTCTCGATTACGCTACCGACGCAAAGCTGAGAAAGGGGCTGAGCGAGGGCTATTCGCACTGCACGAAATTTATCGTCGCTCAGAGGGTGAGCGCGGTTAAGTACGCGGATCTGATAATAGTGATGGACGACGGAAAAATAGTGGGAAAGGGTACTCACGAACAGCTGTATTCCACCTGCGAAGATTACCGCCGTATCTGCGTTGCGCAGATGGGAGGCGATTTATGAGAGCGCCCAGAACGCACATAACCGACAACCGCAATTTTGCGGCTAAAAAGGTAGATAAAAAATACACTCTTATCCGTCTTTTCAGGTATTTAAAACCTTCGCTTCCGCTGTTTATTTTAGTGGTTCTCGGCAATATATTCGCCGTTGCTCTATCTCTTTTCGGCCCGTATATATGCGGCGTTGCGATAGGCGAACTGAAGACCGACGGCACGACGGATTTTTCCGCAATAACCCGCTATTGCGTAATTCTTTTAATAGTTTATATAGTTTCGGAAATCGTCAACTATTTAACTACAATAGGAATGGCGGCGGTTGCGAGAAAGATGACCAAAAATATGCGCAACGACCTGTTCAAAAAACTCGTCAATCTGCCCGTCGGCTATTTTGACGGACGGCAGGCGGGCGACGTCATTTCCGTGCTTTCCTACGATATAGACACGGTAGGCGTATCGCTTGCAAACGATATAGTTCTCGTTCTTAAAAGCGTGGTTCAGATAGTCGGCTCTCTTATAATGATGTTGGTTATCGCCGCTCCTTTGGTGCTTGTTTTCGCGGTTACCATACCGCTTTCACTGCTTATTACGCGTTATATCGCGAAAAAGGTGCATCCGCTTTTCAGAAAGCGTTCGGCAAAGTTGGGTGAATTGAACGGCTTCGGCGAAGAAATGCTTTCGGGACAGAAAACCACCAAAGCGTATAATCGAGAGCAGGAAATTTTAGCGCAGTTCGAGGAGCGCAACCGCGAGGCTGCGGAAGCCTATACCACAGCCGAATATTACGGCACTATCTCGGGGCCTACAGTCAACTTTATCAACAATCTTTCTCTCACGCTTATAAGCACGCTGGGCGCGCTGATGTACGCATTTTCATTCGGCGGGATAGGTATTCAGCAAATATCTTCGTTCGTGCTGTACTCGCGCAAATTCTCGGGACCTATCAACGAAATTGCAAACGTTTTGGGTGAGTTCCAATCTTCGATTGCGGCGGCGGAGAGAGTGTTCAGGGTGCTTGACGAAGAGAGTGAGGGTGTAGGAGATAAAAACCTGTCCGAGCTTACAAACGTTCGGGGCGACGTCCGCATTAAGGACGTTTCGTTCGGCTATATCCCCGAAAAGACGGTTATAAAGAATTTCAATCTTACTGCGGATAAGGGCGATTTAATAGCGATTGTCGGTCATACGGGCGCGGGAAAAACGACGATAATAAACCTTCTTATGCGCTTTTACGACGCGGACTCGGGCGTTATCACAATAGACGGCAAGGACATAACTCAGGTTACGCGCTCGTCGCTTAGAAAAGCTTTTACAATGGTACTGCAGGATACGTGGCTGTTCGCTGGTACTGTTTACGAAAATATAGCCTACGGGTGCGAGAACGCGACGAGGGAGCGGGTGGAAGAGGTGTGCAAAGCCGCGAAAATTCATTCGTTTATTACTTGCCTGCCGAACGGTTACGACACGTATTTATCCGACAATGCGGTCAATATTTCCAAAGGTCAGAAACAGTTATTGACCATTGCCCGCGCAATGCTTTCCACCTCGCCGATGCTGATTTTGGACGAAGCGACTTCCAACGTAGATACGCGCACTGAACAGATTATTCAGTCGGCAATGACTAAATTGATGGAAGGCAGAACGTGTTTCGTAATCGCGCACAGGCTTTCGACCATCAAGGGTGCGGACAAAATTTTAGTTGTGGAAGACGGCAACGTTGTGGAGCAAGGCACGCACGAAAGTTTAATGGCGGCGGGCGGCGTATACGCAAAGCTGTACGCTTCGCAATTCGAAAGTTATTGAGTTATTCTTCTTTGCTTAAAATATCGGCAATATAAGCTAAATGCTTTTTCATTTCGCGCAAGGTTTCTTTTATAGTTTCCTTGCGCTCTTCTTTTTTGTAATTTCCGTCTTCCCAATATTCACAGCTTTCGCGTAGTTCAAATTTCAGCCTTTTGTAAATCAAACTTTTATGTATACAGTGTCCGCAAATGGCTTTATATGCAGTATGAGTATGAATGTAATGAGGGACATAATATTTGCAGTTTTCGCATATATAGTTTTTCATAGTAAAACAATTGTAACATCAAAAATTATGGCTGTCACAGTAAAGTCCAAAATGGACTATTATTTTTTAGTTTGTCATAGCGTGGTAAATTTACAGAAAAATTGTACGGTTGTCGTTTATTGGATTACAATTAAAAAAGCGGAGCAGTTTGCTCCGCTTTTTTACATTAGACTTAAATTTATTCTTTAGGTAAAGACTGAAGGTATTCGTGCATCGCATACGCTACGCGCTTGCTCTGCTCTGCGGCTTCTACAACCGTCTTTGCACCCTTAACTACGTCGCCGCTGGCAAATACGCCCTCGCGTGTGGTTTCGCCGTTTTCCGCAATCTTTGCAAGACCGCGCTCGTTTACTTCCAAGCCCTTTGTCTGCGTTAAAATCATATTGGACGGGCGCTGTGAAATGCAAATCATAACGCTGTCCGCTTTAATAAGGGAAGGAGTATCGGAAGTTGAAATAATCTTGTGGTCCTCGTCGCAGACGGTGTCAACGAACATAACGCCTTCGTCGGTAATTTCAACGGGCTGCTTGTTGTAGACGAACTCCGCGCCCTCGTATTCGGCGTATTCTTTTTCTTCGTCGCTCGCGCTGTAATTGTCCGTACGAACGGTAATCTTTACGTCCTTAACGCCCATTCTAAGCGCAGTTCGCGCAACGTCCATAGCCACGTTGCCCGCGCCTATAATAACCATAGACTTGCCTAAAAGTTCGCGGTACGCTTCGGGCTTTTCGAGGAAGTGTACGCCGTAGTGAACGTGTCCTAACGTTTCGCCCTTGATGTTGAGCGCGATGGGCCACGTTACGCCCGTGCCTATGGAAATCGCCTTGAAGCCGTCGCGGAACAGTTCTTCCACGCCGAACGCCTTGCCGATAGTCACGTTGAATTTAATCTTAATTCCAAGGCGTAGCATTATGGCTTTGTATCTGTCCACTATGGACTTGGGTAGTCTGAATTCGGGTATGCCGTAACGCAGAACGCCGCCTATGTCGTTCTTGCTTTCGAACACGGTTACGTCGTAACCGAGCTGAGCCATAGTAATCGATATCGTAATTCCCGCAGGACCAGAGCCGATAACGGCAACCTTGATGCCGTTGCTCTCGCCCTTGGTAAGCACAAGGCTGTCGAGGTATCTTTCGGATATGAAGTTTTCGATAGTGGAAACTTCGACGGGTTCGCCCTTAATTCCGCGGACGCAATGTCCCTGACACTGGTTGCCGTGATTGCACACAATAGAGCATACGACGGAAAGGGGGTTGTTGTCGAACAACATTCTGCCCGCTTCTTCTATATCGCCCTTTAAAAAGGTCTGGATAAAATCGGGAATGGGTGTGTTGATAGGACAGCCCGTTCTGCACAGCGGTTTTTTACAGTTTAAACATCTTTTAGCTTCTGCTATAACGTTATGCGCCATATAAAATCCTCCTTACAGCGCGGCTTTTATCTTTTCTATCATTTCCGCATACTGTTCGTCGGAAAGGAAAGTTTTCTGCGGGTTCATCTGGAAAATTCCGCCCCATTCGTCGCCGCCTTTATATTTGGGGCAGAGGTGCATGTGCAGATGACAGCCCGTGTCGCCGTACATGCCGTAGTTGAGTTTGTCGGGCTTGAATACAGCGTGAATGGCTTTTGCCGCACGGTTCACGTCCGCAAAGAATTTGTTTCGCTCTTCGTCGGAAATGTTAACGATTTCGCTTACGTGGTCTTTGTAAGCAACTATGCATCTGCCCGGCTTGGACTGTTCTTTGAAAAGTATAAGCGAAGAAACTTCCAAATCGCAGATATAGATGCCGAATTTTTCAAGCAGCTCGCCGCGCATGCAGTAGCCGCAATTATTATCTTTCATATTTTTCCCCTTTTAATTGAATTACAGGTATATTTTACCACGCAATATTTGACTTTTCAATACTAATTAGCAAATTTTTTTGTTTAATATGGGCTTTTGCCAATCAATTCCTATATAATATAATAATTAATATTTTTCTTTTATCTTTTACAAAATATGTTGCATTTTTTCACGCAGTGTGATAATATTTTTTCACAATGCGATATTATTGTCGCAAATAAATTCACAAGGGGTAAAATATGGTTTTAGAGTTACTCTTAATCATAGTGGGCGCTGCGGTAATACTTGCGTGCGCTTGCGCGGCTCTCAACTATTTCACAACGAAAAAGTTGAAAGAGGGAACTGAAAGAATGCAGGAAATTGCGGCGGCAATCAGGGTCGGCGCAAACGCGTTCATTAAGTACGAGTACAAAATCGTTGCTATAATCGGCTCTGTCGTAGCCGTTATACTTGCAGCGTTTGTAAGCTGGCAGACGGCTATAGCGTTCGTAATCGGCGCGCTTGTTTCTGCGGCGGCGGGCTTCGTCGGTATGAAAATAGCGACTTATGCAAACGTACGCGTTACAAATGCGGCGAACGAAACGCGCGATATCGGCAAAACGTTGAAGGTTGCTTTCAAGGGCGGCTCGGTTATGGGCATCTGCGTTGCGGCTTTCGCTCTTTGCGGCGCGCTCATCGTATATCTTATCTTCGGTATGGGCTTACATCAGATTCAGGACATTATCGACGGCGAGTTTGCAAAACCCATCTGGACGAACTGGACGGGACTCAACGCAGGCTTTACCATGACGCTTTCGGGCTACGCTCTCGGCTGTTCTATAATCGCACTTTTTAACCGCGTAGGCGGCGGTATCTACACCAAGGCTGCGGATATGGGCGCCGACCTCGTTGGTAAGACTGAAGCGCACATTCCCGAAGACGACCCCCGCAACCCCGCTACGATTGCCGATAACGTAGGCGATAACGTAGGCGACGTTGCAGGCTTGGGAAGCGACCTTCTGGAATCCTTCGTAGGCGCAATGCTTTCTGGCGTAATTCTTGCGGGTGAGATGTGTGCAAAACACATTATTATGAGCGCAACCGTAATGCGCACGATGTTGCTCTTCCCTATGGTATTCGCAGGCTGCGGTTTGCTCGGCTGTCTTATCGGTATTTTCTATCTGTTGTTAAGACCTCTCGGTCCCAAGACCAACGTACATATGCAGTTAAACATCGCCACGTGGATATCGGCGGGTGTTTCGATTGTTTCCTGCTTCCTTTTAAGCTTCTTTATGTTCAGAGGCAACGCGTTCTCGGACGGCGTCTTTAAGTTGCTTGGATTTAAAGCGGGCAACCTGTCGCCTTGGATAGCTGCATTCTTAGGTATTATCGCAGGTATAGTTATCGGTATGATTTCCGAATTCTACACCTCTTACGACCACAAACCCACGAAGGGCATAGCGAAATCCTCCAGAGAGGGCGCGGCTCTTACGATTACCGAAGGTATGGCAACGGGTATGATAAGCTGTATGCTTCCCGTAGTCGTTATCGGCATTGCAATCGTAGGCGCGTATATGGTTTGCGGTATGTATGGTATTTCCATTGCGGCAATCGGTATGCTTTCGTTCGTTGCTGCAACCGTTTCGGTTGATACTTACGGACCTATTTCCGACAACGCAGGCGGCATTGCGGAAATGAGCTTCCTCGACCCCGAAGTGCGCGAAATTACCGACCAGTTAGACGCAGTCGGCAACACCACGGCGGCAATCGGCAAGGGCTTTGCAATCGGTTCGGCTTCGTTCGCAACTATTTCGTTGCTCTGCTCTTATCTGTTCGCGTTCAACGTAATCGATATGTCCAGCGTATTGGAAATGGGCAAATGGGTATCGCAGTTGATGCTCAACGTTATGAACCCCTTAACGCTTTCGGGCGCAATAGTGGGCGCGGCAATACCTTTCATGTTCTCCGGTATGCTTATTCAAGCGGTTGCGAAAGCCGCAAGGCATATGGTTGAAGAAGTGCGCAGACAGTTCAGGGAAATCCCCGGAATACTCGAAGGCGAGGCTAAGCCCGACTACAAGACCTGCATAGAGATTTCTTCCAAAGGCTCTATCAAGGAAATGCGTATTCCCTGCCTTATTGCAATAGCAATTCCCGTCGTAACGGGCTTCCTGTTCGGCGCTGAATTCGTAGGCGGCTTGCTCGTCGGCGCGATAATTGCGGCAATCATGCTTGCAATCTTCACAGGAAATGCGGGCGGCGCTTGGGATAACGCTAAGAAGTATATCGAAAGCGGCGGCGTTGAAGGTGTTAAGAAAGGCGAAGAAGGCTACGACGCGGTACACGACGCGGCAGTCGTAGGCGATACCGTAGGCGATCCTTTGAAGGACACCGTAGGACCTTCCCTCGATATTCTTATCAAGATTATGTCTACCA
>CAYXXB010000034.1:0-15104 GCA_964468955.1 uncultured Clostridia bacterium
GTGAAAATATGAGCGCTATGTATATGCTCAAACCCGCGCAGGGCGTTGACGGAATTATCGAAGCTATAGTTAAAACCGTCAAAAAAGCGGGTTCCCGCCCCTGCCCTCCCGTTTACGTCGGCGTTGGAATAGGCGGCAGTTTCGACACGTGCGCACACCTTGCAAAAAAAGCGCTCACACGCGAAGTCGGCTCCCGCAATCCCCGCGAAGATATCGCTGATATAGAGAAGCGGGCTTTGGAAAAAATCAACGCTCTAAATATAGGCTGTCAGGGCTTCCACGGAAAGACGACGGCGCTAGGCGTTTGCTGCGAATGGGCGCATACCCACATTGCGGGTTTACCCGTCGCGGTCAACATTCAGTGCCACTGCGTGCGTTGCGAAAAGGAGATACTGTAAATGTTAAAGTTCAATTTACCCCTCGACAAAAAGACGGTTGAAAATCTGAAGGCAGGCGACAGCGTTCTTATTTCGGGCGAGATTTTAACCGCCCGCGACTGCGCTCACAAACGGCTTTGCGAGATGATATCCCGCGGCGAAGCCCTTCCTTTCGAAATCAAAGACGCAATTATTTACTATGCTGGACCTTGCCCCGCAAAACCCGGTTATGCGAGCGGAAGCTGCGGCCCTACCACCTCTTCGCGTATGGACGTTTACGCCCCCGTGCTTCTCGACTTGGGACTTGGCGGTATGATAGGCAAGGGCGAAATGAGCGACGAAGTGCGCGCATCGCTTATCAAAAACAAGGCTGTTTATTTTGCGGCTATCGGAGGCGCGGGCGCAACCTACGGCAAAGCGATTGAAAAAAGCGAACTGATAGCTTTCCCCGACCTGCTCTCCGAGGCTGTAAGAAAACTAACGGTTAAAGACTTTCCTGCCGTTGTAGCATACGACTGTGAAGGCGGAAGTATTTATTGAAAATCGGTTGACAATTTTTCGCGGTATAATATATAATTGAAAAGTAAATAAATCAAAGGCGACGACTAAGACAGACGCTAAGCAAAAAAACGATTTCAGAGAGAGCGACCCGAAAACGGCTGAAAGGTTGCTTATTCGTAAGCTTGCGGTATTCACTTACGAGCCGAACGCGTGAAATGTAAAAAGTAATGCGTTCCGTATGCTATGCGTTAATTAGCCAAATGAGGCGGGCGGGCTTTTCTCTCCCGCGCAATCAGGTGGTACCGAGTAAGATAATTTACTCCCTGTGTGATTTTTCACGCAGGGATTTTTTTATAAGGAGTTTTTTATGAATGACAAAATAGAACTGCTGAAGCAAAAGATTTCGGAAGCGTTTAAGGACATCCACTCTTCCGATACTCTTTTTCAGACGAAGATGAAATACCTCGGCAAAACGGGTGAAATTTCCGAACTGATGAAAAGTATGCGCGACGTTCCCAAAGAGGACAGACCCGAACTCGGCAAAATAATAAACGCGCTGAGAAGCTGGGCGGAAGAAAAGTTTGCCGATTTAGACCACACGATAAAAGAAATCGAGCTGAACAGGCAATATAAAAAGGAAGCCGTGGACGTCACCCTGCCCGGCAACAGAACGCAAAGCGGCGCTTACCACCCCAACACGCTTATCAAACGCGAGCTTATTTCCATATTCGCGGGTATGGGCTTCACCGTGTTCGAGGGACCTGAAATCGAAAACGATTACTACAACTTCACGGCGCTCAATACACCTAAGGACCACCCCGCCCGCGATATGCAGGACACGTTCTATATCGCCGACGAACTGCTTTTGAGAACGCAGACTTCCGCAGGTCAGATAAGGGTTATGGAAAACTGCAAACCGCCCATAAAAATACTTTCCCCGGGCAAGGTTTACAGAAGCGACGACGATGCGACCCACTCTCCTATGTTCTCGCAGATGGAAGGTCTTGTCGTTGACAAAGGCATAACGCTTTGCGATTTGAAGGGTATGCTTGACGAGTTCGCGAAAAAGATTTTCGGCGAGGGCGTTAAGACGAGATTGCGTCCCTCCTACTTCCCTTTCACCGAACCTTCCGTAGAAGTGGACGTGAGCTGTTTCGAATGCGGAGGCAAGGGCTGCAGACTTTGCAAAGGCACGGGCTGGATAGAAGTCCTCGGCGCGGGTATGGTCAACAGACACGTGTTAGAGGGCTGCGGCATCGACCCCGAGGAATATTCGGGCTTTGCGTTCGGTATGGGCGTTGAGAGAATTGCAATGCTTAAATACGGCATCAACAATATGAAACTGCTGTTCGAAGGCGACGTGCGGTTTTTGAAACAGTTCAAGGGTTAAGGAGAAATTTAAAATGAAATTACCTTTAAGTTGGTTAAAAGATTACGTTGATATAGATATATGTGCCGACGAACTGTGCAAAAAGCTGTTCGGATGCGGCTTCGAGGTGGAAGAACTCATCGAGGTCGGCAAGGATATAAGCGGCGTCGTAGTAGGCGAGGTCGTATCCTGCGAACCCGTGGAAGGCACGCATTTACACGTTTGTCAGGTTGACTGCGGAGAACACGGAACGCTGCAGATATGCTGCGGTGCGGACAACGTTGCAAAGGGAATTAAAGCGCCCGTAGCTCTTGTAGGCGCAACCGTATACGCTACCGCGAAAGACCACGTTACGATTGAAGGCGTTATGACTATAAAGAAGGGCAAACTGCGCGGGATAGATTCTTTCGGTATGCTGTGTTCGGGAGTTGAAATAGGTGTGAACGGAGATATGTTCGATGGCGGCGATTACAACGGGCTGCTTCTCCTTCCTAAAGAATGGAAAAACGGCGAAGACGTAAAACCACTGCTCGGACTTGACGATTATATATTCGATATCGGGCTTACGGCGAACCGCCCCGACTGCAACAGTATTTTGGGTATGGCGAGAGAGGTTGCCGCAGTTTTGGGCAAACCGCTTAAAGAACCCGACTACTCCTACAAAGCCAAAAAGAGCGGTAAAAATGTAAGCGTTAACGTGCTTGCCCCCGACATATGCCCCAGATATATCGCTCATTACGTATCTGACTTAACAATTACCCCCTCCCCTCTGTGGATGAGAAAAAGGCTTGCGCTCTGCGGTTTGCGTTCTATAAATAACGTAGTGGATATCACTAATTTCGTACTCTTGGAAATGGGCCAGCCCATGCACGCGTTCGATTTTAACTGCCTTGAAAAGGGTGAAATCAACGTACGCAGGGCAAACGACGGTGAAGAGATTACTACCCTCGACGGCAAGACTTTTAAGCTCAATAAAGAAAACCTCGTTATCTGCGACGGCGAAAAGCCCTGCGCTTTGGCGGGCGTTATGGGCGGCGAAAACAGCGAAATAAAAGATACGACGAAAGAGCTGTTGTTCGAGTCCGCGAAGTTTGCACGCGACAGTGTGAGAAAGACGGCAAGGGCTTTGGGGCAACACTCCGACTCCTCCGCCGCGTTTGAAAAGGGCGTGAACGAATACACTACCGAAAAGGCAATGGCGCGCGCACTTCACCTTATCGAACAGCTTGAATGCGGCACGGTAACGGACGTACACGTCGATATAAAGACGGAATATTCCCGCGACGGTGCTAAACAGATGCAGGTTGATTTGGATAAGATAAACGTATTGTTGGGCATTGTAATTCCCGCAGATACAGCCGTGGATATCCTTAAAAGACTTGACTTCGGCGTTCAATTGAACGGACGCACGCTTACCCTTCAAGTACCCCCTTACCGCGAGGATATAGACGGGTATGCGGACATTGCGGAAGAGCTTATACGCGAGTACGGTTACGACCACGTTCAAGGCACATTCTTAACGGAAGCAAGCGTGACCAACGGCGGTTACAACGCAGAGCAGAAAGCAGAAAACAAAATTATAGACAAGCTCGTTTCCCTCGGGCTTTACGAAATTTCCACCTACTCTTTCTATTCGGAAAAGGACTTGGATATGCTTCATATCCCCGCCGACGCAAAAGAGAGAAAGTTTATACGCATCAAAAATCCTATCGGCGAAGATTTGTCGGTTATGCGCACCACCCTCGCCCCCTCTATGCTGAACGTTATCGTGAGGAACTTAAGAAGGGGCAACACCGAAGGCAAGCTGTTTGAAATTTCCAAGATTTACGTTCCACGCGAACTGCCCGTTAAAAACCTGCCGAACGAAAACAAAATGCTCTGCATAGGCACTTTCGGCAACGGCACGTTCCTCGACATTAAGGGAATTATAGAAGACTTGGCTGACAGCCTTAATACAAAGTTCAATTACGAAGTAGGCGAAAAGCCTTTCCTGCACCCCGGCATTACGGCAAGCATTTTGTGCGAGGGCGAAGAGATAGGCTACGTCGGCAGAATAGACCCCAAGATTTCCGAAGAGCTGTCTATGGAGAAAAAGGCGTTCATAGCCGAAATAGATTATACGAAAATGCTTGCTCACGCAAAGCCGTTTAAATACGTTCCCCTTTCGCGCTTCCCCGAAGCGGTGCGCGATTTAGCGCTTGTCGTTAATGCGGATATTACATGCGGACAGATTGAAAGCGAAATATATACCGCGTGCAAGTACGTTACAGGAGTTAAGCTTTTCGATATTTACTCGGGAAGCCAGATAGGCGACAACAAGAAAAGTATGGCGTACACCGTAACGTTTACGCCTAAGGACGAAGCGTTCACGCCCGAAAAGATAGACGGATACGTTAAGAAAATTTTAGGCGCTTTAAAGCACAAGCTCGACGTTGATTTGAGATAAATTAATGCAAGCCGCCGCAAATACGAAATTGCGGCGGCTGAATTTTTGCATATTCCACATTTTGCGGAGCGGTTTCCACATTTTACACCTTGCATTTGCGCTCTTCATAGCGTAGAATTGCATTGTAAAAGATTTTTTTCGGAAGTGAAAATATGAAACAAAGTTTAGGTGAATTTATATCCACTTTAAGAAAAGCGCAGGGCTATACGCAGGCGGAAGTTGCGGAAATGCTGAACGTTTCCAACCGCACGCTTTCAAGCTGGGAAACGGACAGAACCGCGCCCGACGTTGCCGTTTTGCCCGCACTTGCGGATATTTACGGCGTTACTGTAGACGAAATTCTGCGCTGTGAAAGACAGCCTAAAAACACGGAAGAAAGCAAGCTTTCGGAAGTCGCGGAAGCCTCTATGCGCAAAAACCGTTTTGCTAAATTCTGCGGAAAGCGTATATTGTGTATGGGACTGGGACTGCTCGGCTCGGCTGTATTCGTTGCGATGTGTGCGGTGCTTTTATACTCCTCCGCTCCTTTATGGCTTTCGATACTGCTTATGGTTTTGAGCGTGGGCGGCAACGTTGCGTGCATAATACTGCTGTCCTATTTCTTCTATTCCGCTCTGCGGCAGGAAGGATTAGTTTTCGATTGCGACTACACTGAAGAGAAAAAGGCGTACGCACTTACCCTGCGCCACAAATTTTCGCAAGCTTTTATTATCAATTCGTTGCCGTATATATTGGGTGCAATAATATTCTTAATAGTTTATTTTGCGGCAGGACTTTCCAATTACAAAATAATAGTCGGCGGAGTAAGCGTTAAAATCGATTACACTACCCCTACCGTAGTCCTTACAATGCTTAACGCTTTGGCGGGGCTTTCTATGCTTATATTCGGATTTGCGTTCGACAGGATAGGAATTAAAAAATTCGGACGGGAAAACCAAATTAAAACGATAAAAGACAACAGAAAGCTTTTAGGCAAACTCTGCGGCTTCGGAGCCATTCCCATCGTTATAATACTTGTACTTTTTATTGTGTTCTGCAATATAAATATTAAAAGCGTTTACGAAGTTTACTTTACCGCGCACAGCGTTGACGAAGTAGTAGAAAACTTTCAGACGCTTACGATAGACGAGGAATTTACAGACGGTTATCCAACAGGCTATTATGACGAAAACGACAAAGAAATTATCAACTATGTAACCTACCCTGCCGGCGAATATTTTTTAAACTTCCAGAGCGAAACCTACATTGAACTGACCGAATACAGTGAATACGTTAAGTTTTACGACCTCGGCAACGGCTTTTACGGCAAACCTGTATTTTACGACATAGTGTTGTCAGGTCCGGATGTGTACCGTTGGGAAGTTTACCGCATATTCGACGGCAAGTCGATGGCAGACGCAACGAAAGACGACGGCTGGGAAGAATTTCTTACTTATTATAATGCTTACTACTACGAAACTTTCGAATTTGCAGACGAAACGCTTTATGCGGTAAACGTAAGCCGAAAAAATTTATATTACACTTACTATTGGCAAGACGGCGGCATCTTCAATTACAAGTTCGAAGAAAAAGGCACTTATTACGAAAAAGAAAACGAATACCGTTTTGAGCTGGTATGCTACGACAACTACGCACCGATATCGGGTATAGTATTTGTCGCAACGTTAAACGTTACGATATTGACTTGCACGGTTATATGGCTTGTTAAACACAAAAAGAACGAATACAAATTCTGATTGCTACTGCTTTTTAGGCACTAAGCTTGCCCCGCCCCCTACAAGGGAAGCCTGTAAATATGTATCTGGGATTTTACCCGTTATCACGCTTTCGCATATCAGCACTTCTATAGTAGAAGCGAGGTTTGAGGTTTTATTGGGAAGTATTATTGAAATATCCGAAACGATTTCAAGGTAAATGGAATGCTTGGTCTGGTTTATTCCCGCTTCCACGAACTTAGAAACGAAGCGGCACTCCACGTTTGAAATGGGTATAATCTTTACGTTAATTTTCTGACCGAAGCCCGCCAAGGCTTCCAAACCAGTAAGCGCGCCGACAGGAACCTGAATACCTTCCTGACTCATTCTGTTTAAATTTTCCTGCGAGAGATACGCCGTATCTCTCGCTATTCTGTTTATTTTAAGGCTGTCCGTCGTGATAGTGGAAACGTTGCCCGTTTCATCGTACTTGATAGCTATTAAATCTTCATAGCGCAGATTATCGTTCAGCGTGTAATATATGGCGTCGTTCACGGCAACTGTGGTTATGGAGCGTATCGTCGCTTCGCTAATCGAAATCAAAACGTTGGTTACGTTGCGCAGAAAGAACACAAGAGCGCCTATTATAAGCAACCCCGTCACCGCCACTATTATTTTCAGCCTTTTGTGTTTACGCGGTTTTCTCATACGTTATTGTATGAGCATATGTCCGCGCAATATGCCGCGTCAGTTACGCTTGGTTCGCGCTTTGAATATAAGCGCCATAATAAACGAGAACACGACCGCCGCCGTGACGCCCGCACTCGCCGCAGCAAGACTTCCAGTGACCGCGTAATAAAAACCGCGCTCCGCGCCCCTGATAGCGCCGTTGGCGAGAAGATAGCCGAACCCCGAAATAGGCACGGTTGCGCCCGCGCCCGCAAATTCGACAAGGGGCTGATAAACGCCGATTGCCGTGAGGACCAATCCGCCGAGCATAAAGAACACCAAAATCTTACCTGCCGTTAAGTCGGTATAGTTTATGACGATTTGCGCAATAAGGCAGATTGTACCGCCTACCGCAAAAGCCTTTAAATACATTAAAAGAATAGCTATAACTTCCTGTTGTATCATAATTACCCCTTAGATTAAATTTCCAACTGCACCGCATGAGATATGCAGGGAATGGATTCACCCTGCCCCGACGATACGGTTGAAAGGAGCGCACCCGTCGCGGCGAACAGAACGCGTCTGTACTGCCTTGCACGCATTTTTGACATTATATAGGAATTCAGAACCGTAGCCGAGCAGCCCGCGCCGCTTCCGCCCTGAAATTCGTCCTCGATAACTTTATAAATAATCTCGCCGCAGTCCACGTGTTTTTCGGAAATATCGAAACCCTTTTCCCACGTTAAATCCTTTAAAATGCGGCTGCCGAGAGCGCCTAAATCGCCCGATAATATCAAATCGTAATCGTCGGGAGATGTGTCCGTATCGCGGAAATGACGAATGAGCGTATCGGCGCAGGCGGGCGCCATTGCCGCACCCATATTGTTGACGTCGGTCACGCCGAAGTCCACAACCTTGCCCATTGTGCCGTTCACTATTTTCACGCCGTCGCCTTCGTCTGCTATCACGCAACCGCCCGCACCCGTAACCGTCCATTGGCTCTGCGGCGGGCGTGTAGTACCCTGCTCCAGCGGATAACGGTACTGTCTTTCAGCCGATGCGAAATGGCTGCCTGTCGCCGCAACGGCATACTTTGCATAGCCTGCGTTTACCATCGACGCGGCGAGAAGCATACTTTCGCTCATAGTCGAACACGCGGAGTAAACGCCTAAAAAAGGTATGTCGAAATCGCGTGCGGCAAAGCTTGCGGAAATTATCTGGTTTAACAAGTCGCCCGAAAACAAAACGTCCACTTGGTCGCGGCGAAGCCCTGCGTTCGTGATTGCCGTATCTATGGCATAGGAAAGCATTTTGCACTCCGCCTTTTCGAAAGTATCCTCGCCGAACATATCGTCCGACAGCGGTTTATCAACGTACTCGCCGATTATTCCCGCACATTCTTTAGGTCCGGCTATAGAAGAACTCGCTATTATCCGCGGTTTGTTTGCAAAGAAAACGGTATGCCCGTAATACGATTTTTCGTTCATTTTCATAATCACCCTAAAACAAAATTCCCCGTAGGCTATCAACAGTTTGAGAAACCTTACGGGGAATTATACTTTTTTAGAAAGATTTTACAGAATATAAAGAATACTTATAAATTGCAATACCGAGCCTGCTATCACGAACAAATGCCAAACGCTGTGGGTAAATTTAATCTTCTTTCCGAGGGCGAAAAAAAGTATTCCCACAGTATAGGCGATACCTCCCCCCAACAGCCACAGCACACATTCGAGCGACACCGCCGAAATAAGCTGGGGAAACACAAAAATTATCATCCAGCCCATAACGACGTAACTTATCTGACTTAGTATTTTCACCGCTTTCCAATTCATATTGACGGCGTTGAACGTTATGCCTAAGATTGCGAGCGCCCACTCCGTAAAAAATATAACTTTGCCGTATACGGTGTGCCAAAACGTTATCAGGCAGAACGGCGTATAACAGCCTACTATAAGTAAAAATATTGTGCAGTGGTCGAATATTCGGAACACGCGTTTTGCCGTACCTTTGTTCAGAAAGTGATAAAGCGCGCTCATTGTGTACAGTGCGATTATACAAAGCGAATATATTGCGACAGCCGCGTACTTGCGGGGCGAGGGATTGCGTGATGCGAGGATGAAAGCTATTACGGAAAAGATTATGCCGAAGCCGCCGCCGACGATATGCGATATAGCGTTGAAAAGCTCCTCCGCCTTTCCGTAGCGGGGCATATACTTGTTTTTATCCTTTACACGTTGCATACAAATCAGTACTCCTAAACAAGTTTCTTACACTAATATTATTGACTGATTTTTAACGTAATACAACCTAATGTTTGCAAAACCGCTCCACTCTTAAATTTCCACGCCGAACGTTAAAAAAACGCACTCTACTTATAAAAAAAGCGGCTCTACACGCAGTAGAGCCGCTTGAATTTTGCGTTTTATTCCACTTTCAAACCCCAGCAACGGTGCCGTTTTACAAGTTCTGGGTTATAATTTTTCCACAAGTTCTGTACGTTATGATTTGTTTCGAGTTCGGGTCCCGTTTCAATAAACTTAACGTTAAGCGCCATAAGTCCCTTTAAAATGTGCGCAATAACTATTGCCGTAGCGCCTTTGTTCGCGTGTTCCGGCAGTACGCCTATGGACATCATGTCCGCAACTTCCACCTTGCTCATTGCCTTGATATACGGAATTATGCCGTTAGGGAAAATTTTGCCCTTTGCCTTTTGCATCATTTTCAGCATAGACGGCATTAAGAAACCGTAGCAAACCACTTTATCGTCCTTTAAGATGACTGCGGCAAGTTCGGGAATAAGTATTTGGTATATCGTTGCCATTTCCCTTGCCTTCTGCTTTTCGTTTATAGGGCTTGTACCGTAAAGATTTTCAAACGCTATATCCAAAACGCCCAAACACTGCATTATATATCCGTCCAGCTTTTTTCTGTCCTTTTTGAGCAGGGTTTTTACGTCGAGTACGGTATAGCCGTTTCGCTTTGCAACCATATCCGCAAGTTTAAAAAGCCTTTCGTCAGGCTCTTTCGGCACGGCTATGCGGTAGCAGTTCCAGTCCACCACCTTGTACGCGCCCAGCTTTTCCATATGCTCTACATAATAAGGGTTATTGTAGATTTCTATGTACGTGCTGTCTTTGTCGAAGCCGTCAATTAACATTCCCTCTTCGTTCAAGTCGGAAAATGACATCGGTCCTATAATTTCGGTCATTCCCAGCTCTTTCGCCCATTCGTACACTTTTGCAAATAGCGCTTTTGTTACCTCGAAATCGTCTATAACGTCGAAGCGGGTGAAACGCAGCTGCTTAACGCCGTTCTTTTCGTTTACGCCCCTGTGCCATATAGCGGCTATTCTGCCCACTATTTTTTTGCCCTTGTATGCGAGGAACATTTTGCAGTCCGCAAAACGGAAAGCGTCGTTGACTTCGGGGTCGAACTCCGCAAACTCGTCCGCATAAAGATTAGGTGCGGCGTGCTTGTTGCCATTATACAAATCTATAAGAAATTTAAAAAACTTCTTTTTATCCTTTTTGGAGGATATCTCTTTCACTACAATTTCCATTATTTTCTCCTTTGTATATATTGTATTTTAACATATCTTAGCAATACCTGTCAAACAGCGGAAAAGGCGTCCGCAAAACGCGAACGCCTTTATAATGTTTTTTAATTACGTTTTTCCGAACGGAAAGCGAACTCGCCGTCTTTTACTTCCACGGTGACCAACTCGCCGGGAAGAACGTTACCCGCAAGAATTTCGTCGGAAAGTCTGTCCTCTATGCGCTTTTGCACCGTCCTCTTCATAGGGCGTGCGCCGTAAGTTTCGGAATAGCCTTCTTCAATCAGCTTATCCATAGCCTCGTTTGAAATTCTCATCGTCACGTTTTTCTGGCGGAGTCTTGCGCTCAGTCCGTCTATAATCTTATAACAAATGTTGCCCGCTTCCTCTTTGGTCAGCTTGCGGAAGATTATAATATCGTCGAGCCTGTTCAAGAATTCGGGACGGAACTGCTCCCTTAACGCGTCGTTGATATTCTCCTTCATATTGTCGTAATCGCCTTCCTCGCCGCCCGAAGTAAAGCCGAAATTGCTCATTTTCTTTATTTGGCTTGCGCCGACATTGGAAGTGAGAATTATAATTGTATTCTTGAAGTTGACGACCCTGCCCTTACTGTCGGACAGTCTGCCGTCGTCGAGAATCTGCAACAGAATATTGAACACGTCGGGGTGCGCCTTTTCAACCTCGTCAAAAAGCACGACGGAATAAGGTTTTCTGCGCACCTTTTCGGTCAACTGTCCGCCCGCATTGTCGTCGTAGCCCACGTATCCGGGAGGCGCGCCGATAAGCTTTGAAACGGAATGTTTCTCCATATACTCGGACATATCGATGCGGATAAGCTGTTTTTCGTCGCCGAACATACTCTCCGCAAGCGCTTTCGCAAGGTCGGTTTTACCTACGCCCGTAGGGCCTACGAATATAAACGAACCTATAGGTTTACCCGCTTCGTTCAATCCCGCGCGGGCGCGGCGGATAGCGCGTGAAACGGCAGAAACAGCCTCTTCCTGACCTATTATGCGCTTATGCAGGTTTTCTTCCAGATGTAAAAGCTTATCGCTTTCCTGCTCGTTGAGCTTAACGACGGGAACGCCCGTCCAACCGCTGATAACCTGCGCGATTTCCTCGCTGCCTATCGAAGGTGAAGATTCTGTCGTACCGTTTTTGGATTCCTTAATCGCGTCTATTTTGCTCTGAACCTTTGTTATATCGTTCAGAAGCGTTTTTGCGCGGTCGTAGTTTTCTCCCCTTGCCGCCTTATTTTTTTCAACCGTAAGGCGTTTGAGTTCTTCTTCCAACTGATTAAGCTCTTCGGGCGCGTTGTAGTAGTTCAGTCTTTGCCTCGAAGCCGCTTCGTCTATCAAGTCGATTGCTTTATCGGGGAGGAAACGGTCTGTAATATATCTGTCAGAAAGGGTTGCGGCTGCGATAATAGCATCGTCGGAAATAACGACTTTGTGATGTGCTTCGTACTTGTCGCGCAAACCGCGGAGAATGACTATCGTATCTTCAACCGTGGGTTCTTCCACCTGAACGGTGGTGAAACGGCGCTCCAGAGCCGCGTCCTTTTCTATATATTTTCTGTACTCGTCCAAAGTGGTTGCGCCTACCGTCTGCAATTCACCGCGCGCAAGCATGGGTTTTAATATGTTTGCCGCGTCCATTTTGCCTTCGGAAGAAGCTCCCGCGCCGACAAGCAGATGAATTTCGTCTATAAACAGAATAACGTTGCCGCTGTTCTTTATTGCTGTAATTGCGTTTTTCAGTCTTTCTTCAAAGTCGCCGCGGTATCTCGCGCCCGCAACCAAGCTTGCCAAATCGAGAGCGAAAACAGTCTTTCCTTTTAAAAGATCGGGAACGTCGTTCTTTACTATCGCCTGCGCAAGCCCTTCCACTACCGCGGATTTGCCGACGCCCGGTTCGCCTATCAATACGGGGTTGTTTTTCGTGCGGCGTGAAAGCACCTGAATAATTTTATCTATCTCTTTCTTTCTGCCGATAACGGGGTCGATTTTGCCCTCTTTCGCTTTAAGGGTCAAATCCGTTCCGTACTGCAGAATATCCTGCGGCAAAGAAGATTGGCTTTTGCCTTCGTCCTTCTTGGAATTGTTGCGGAAAGAACCTCCGTGTTCGCCCGAAGAAAACACTTTGAAGAACGGATCCTTGGGCATGATGTCCTTTTCGTCCTCATCGTCCGCGTCGTCGGATAAACAGTGGTTTATAGTAGCCGAAAGGTTTGGTAAAACAACGCCGAGCGCACGGAAAATGTGCATTGCAAGGCAATCGGTAGAATCCACAACCGCACGCAAAAGATGTTCCGTACCTGCAAGTCCGTTTTCAACATCGTAATACACCGCAAGTTCTATCGCCTGTTCGAGCATATGCTTGGTGCGCGGCGTAAAACCGGGGATTTGGCAGTCGTGGTCGACCGAATGTAATAAATATGTCCAATACGCCTTGGGATTGATTGAATTTTCAACCATTATCCTGTACGCGGCACATTCGGGCGTTGCGAGCATCGCGTAAACTATGTGTTCGCTGCCGATATAAGTTATTCCAAGCGCTTCGGCAATTTCCTTAGACCTTGCAAGAACAATCTGCAAATTGCGTGAAAATCTCGATAAATCCATACTTTGATTACCCCCTCGTCTTTAATTTCTAGTCACTAAATTCCTTATCTGATTGGAAGCATATGCCGCACGGTACACGTCGCGCTCTTCGGGAGTAAGATTTCTGCCCGCAAGCACGTTGATATTCGACGGCTTCATTTTCAATATCAAATCGTCCAGACTTGTTATATCGGAAACGTTTACGTAGCCTAAACACGCGGCAAGCTTTAAATCGGCGCACAGATTTACAAACTCATCGCTCGTCATAAGCGCGCAATTTGAAAGCACGCCGTATGCACGCAGACATTTATCCTTAATCGCCGTAGCTCTGCTGCCCTTTTTAAGGCGCTCGCGTTCGCTCGCTTCCATTTCCACAATTTTATTCACAACCGCCGTGACCTGAGAAATAATATCTTCCTCGCTTACGCCCAAAGTCACTTCGTTGCTTATCTGATAGGTATATCCCACCGCTGAACTGCCTTCTCCGTATGCGCCGCGAACGGTAAGGCCCAAACGCGTTGCGCTCTGAATAACTCTCGGCATAATTCCGCCTATTGCAATTGCGGGCAGGAACATCATTACCGAAGCCCTCAGTCCCGTTCCGAGGTTGGTCGGACACGCCGTAAGATAACCCAAACGCTCGTCGTATGCAAACGGAATAGAGTGCGCAATCAGCGAATCCTTTTCGGACATTTTTTCGTACGCGCCCTCAAGGTCGAGTCCGCTTACAATGCACTGTTCGCGGAGGTGGTCCTCCTCGTTAATCATAATCGATAAGCTTCCCTCTTCGTTAATGAGCGCCGCAGAAAACGTGGGACGTCTTAAAAGCGCGGGGCTTATAAGGTGATTTTCGACAAGGCTCTGAGCGTCCTCGTTTGATATTCCGTCCATATAGTATAAGTGAAATTCGTCCACTTTATTTATCGCGGAAGACACCGAACGGATAATTTCCTTCGCCTGCTTAGCGCTTTGCAGCCTTGCGGGGAAAGGATAGCCGTTGAGGTTGCGGGCAAGACGAATTCTGGACAGCATTACCGCGCCGAGAGTGTAATCGTTCATAACAGACCACCTCCCGATTTTTTAAGCGCGTTCATACGCTCGTTAATTCTGCCTGCTTCGGCGAAATCACCGCACTTAATCGCGCGTTCGAGATTGTTCTGCAATATCGCAAGCTTACGCCGTAAATCGTGTTCTTTCGTGTAAATCCCGCCACTCTTGCCGACGTGCCGCGTATTGCCCTGAATACGGGCGATATAGGGCATTAACTCCTCGTTAAAAACGTCGTAACAACTCGGACAGCCCAAAAGACCGCTACGTTCGTAATCCGAAAAACGCATTCCGCAGGCGGGACAGGTTTTTTGCTCGCGGACGGGTTCGCCGAATAAACCGTTTAAAATCGCTTCGGTAATATCCGTTTCGAACTGTCCGTAGGTTTCCGCCATACATTCGTCGCAGAGATTGAGCGAACACGTTTCACCGTTTATAATTTCAGTGTGGTTAACCGTCGCAATTCTTTTTTTACATTTCTGACATAACATAACTTTTTTCTTTCCGACACGTTAAAATGCTTACAATATTATTATAATGTTTTTTTTGCCCGTGTAAACAGTTTTGAGCAATATCGCAGACAAATTCTGCGTTAATTTTGAGAAATTTTTCCTCAAATTTATTGAAATTGCCGCCGTGCTATGTTATACTGATTTGGAAATAAAATGCACGCGCATTATGCGCGCTGTAAAAATTTTTTGGAGGATACGTAATGCAATATTCAAAAGACGTCGAGAACATGATTTGCGTTGCCAAGGGTGTTTCAGGCAGATTTGAACACGGACCCGCTCCCATTCCCGAAGAGGGACAGTGGATTCAGGCAAAGGAAATTAAGGACA
>CAYXXB010000035.1:0-15072 GCA_964468955.1 uncultured Clostridia bacterium
TAAATCCTCGCCGTAGCCCGTAACCGCGCTTCCGCAAATTTTAATTCTGCCGGCGGAAAGGGCGTAAATTTCTTTAAGCTTGTTGATTATGATATCGAGCGGCTGAGCGTTGTTGGTCTGATAATGCGAATACAATATGCGGCTGTCGGGGGTAATGAGAATGAGCTTTGTAGTCGTAGAGCCGCTGTCTATGCCGAGGTACGCGTCGCCCGTATAATTGGCGATATCCGCGAACCTTAAATCCGTCGCTCTGTGGCGGGCGACGAAATCGGTATATTCCTGCTTGCTCTCAAACAGCGGTTCGCCCGTTATTATCTCGTCGCTTTCGCGCACGTTTTCTATCTTCTCAATTACCGCGGAAAGCGGTTCTTCTTTTATTCCTACGGAATGGAGAGCCGCGCCTATCGCCATAAAGCAAGGCGCGTTTTCGGGGAATACGGCGTTTTCGTCGCTCAGATTCAGCGTGGTTACGAAAGCTTTCCTAAGTCCCCTTAAAAAGTGCAGAGGTCCGCCGAGGAACAAAACCTTGCCCTCTATCTTCCTGCCCTGCGCAAGCCCAGAAACCGTCTGGTCAACGACCGCCTGAAAAATCGAGGCGGATATATCCTCTTTCTTCGCGCCTTGGTTTATGAGCGGCTGAATGTCCGACTTGGCAAACACGCCGCAGCGCGACGCGATGGGATACACCTTTTCCGCCTTTAAGGAGAGTTCGTCCATCTCGGGCACGGTTATATCTAGAAGGGTCGCCATCTGGTCGATAAACGCACCCGTACCGCCCGCGCAGCTGCCGTTCATTCGCTGTTCCGTTCCGCCCGTAATGAAGATAATCTTGGCGTCCTCGCCGCCAAGTTCGACCGCGGCGTCCGCGTCGGGATAGAATTTGCGTATAGCGATAAAAGCCGCCTGCACTTCCTGTACGAAGTTGATGCCGCTGCGTTGCGAAAGGCCGAGTCCGGCGCTGCCCGTTATCGATACGCGGTAATCCGCGGGATACTGCTTGGCTACGTTACTAAGCTCGCCGAGCACCGTTTCCTTTACCTGCGCGAAATGGCGCACGTAGGATTTATATAAAATTTTTCCGTCCTCGTCGATTGCGACGACTTTAACAGTGGTCGAACCGACGTCTATACCCAAAAGTTTCGACATAATCAATTTCCGCTTTATTTGCTTTGCGAATATTATATCATATCCGTCGGCTTTTTGACAAATTTATAAAAGGCTTTTACGGTGTAAAATTTATGAAATTATACGGTATAATTACCGCGCTCCGTTTAAGCGCATAGCGGCGCGGGCGAATATCGCCCGCGCCGCTATGCAATTCGGTTATTTCAGATTATGGAAGTTAAGTGCCGGAAATGCGCGCGAATTTATTTTTCGTCGCCATTCCCCCGCGGATATGCCGCTCCGAAAGGTTTTTATTCAAAACCTGTTTCACTTTACTATGCAGCTCCTTATCCGAAAGTTCAAGTCTTTCCGTAACGTCTTTATGTACCGTAGATTTGCTTATTCCGAAGTGCGCCGCCGCCGCCCGCACCGTCGAATTAGTTTCGATAATGTATTCGGCTTCTGCAAGTATGCGCATATGAATATCCCACATATCTCTACCCCTCTTGGATAGATATATGCGGGATTTTGTCGAATTATGTTTAACTTAATATTATTTAAGCTCTCTTTCGCAAAGGTTAAGCGCGGAAGCGATTACCGCGTCCATATCGTAGTACTTGTATTCGCCCAGCCTGCCGCCGAAAATTACGTTCCTTTCGCCTTCCGCAAGCTCCTTATAGCGCGCGTACAGCTTGCCGTTCTTTTCGTCGTTTACGGGATAGTACGGCTCGTCGCCGACCTTCCATTCGGAGCTGTACTCGCGGCTGATAACAGTTTTCGGCTGTGTGCCGAACTCGAAAAATTTATGCTCGATTATGCGGGTGAACGGCGTTTCCGCGTCCGTATAATTAACGACTGCGTTACCCTGAAAGTTGGGCTTATCCAGAACTTCCGTTTCGAAACGCACCGAACGGTATTCGAGCGCGCCTTCGCTATATCCGAAATAAGCGTCGATTGCGCCGGTATAAACTACCTTATCCGCAAGCTTATCAAGCTCGGACTTGTTTTCGAGATAATCGGTATTCAACCGCACCTCTATGCCGTCGAGCATATTTTCGACGAGCTTCGTGTAACCGCCGACGGGAATACCCTGATAGAGCGCGTTGAAGTAATTGTTGTCGAAAGTCAGCCTTACGGGCAGGCGCTTTATGATAAACGACGGAAGCTCCGTGCAGGGGCGACCCCACTGCTTCTGCGTATAGCCCTTGACGAGCTTCTCGTAAATGTCAGTGCCGACCAACGATATAGCCTGTTCTTCGAGATTGCGCGGCTCGGTTATGCCCGCCTCATTGCGCTGTTCTTCTATCTTAGCCGCCGCCTCGTCGGGGGTAACTACTCCCCACATTTTATTGAAGGTGTACATATTGAAGGGCAGAGAATACAGCTCGCCCTTGTAGTTTGCGACGGGGGAATTGGTGTAGCGGTTGAACTCCGCAAAGCGGTTTACGTATTCCCATACTTTTTTATCGTTGGTATGGAATATATGTGCGCCGTACTTATGGACGTTTATGCCCTCCACTTCCTCGGTATAAATATTGCCCGCAACGTGGGGGCGCTTGTCGATGACGAGCACTTTCTTGCCCGCATTCACGGCTTCTCTGGCGAACGTCGCACCGTACAGCCCCGCCCCGACTATAAGATAATCGTATTTCATATTTTTATCCCCCGTTTTAACCGATTTCTTTTTTATAAATTTGCCAGTGATTTTTCTTAAAGCATCTAAGACAAAACTATCACGCAACAGGATTATCATTACCGAATAAACCGCAACACCGAGCAACACTATTAAAAACGTATTCAGTATCGAAGGGTTGAGCATTCTCCCCACAAAAAAGCAGGATACAAACATCACTGCTCCGGAAAGAACGTATTTCCATGAAGAAATTAAAATCTTAACGAATTTAATATCTTTCCGTATGAAAAACAGCATAACGCCCGTTACTATAGTTTCCGCTATAATGGTAGCGACCGCCGCGCCGTAGCTTTGCCAATAATAAATGAGCAACAAATTTAATGATAAATTTATTATTGCTCCAGAAACAATAGCAATCGTAAATTTTTTATCATTACCGCTCGGAATCAAGTACTGTAATCCGAAAACGTTACTCAAGCCTATTATAACGATTATCGGCGAAAGCAGCTTAATAAGATTTATCGCCTTATCATATCCTTCCCCGAGATACCAGGGTATCAGATTATCGGAAACCGCAATCATACCCAGCATCAAGGGAACTCCGACAAAAAAAACAAATCTTGCCGACTTGTAAATATTTTGCCTCACTCCTTCCATATCGCCGTCCGCAAATTTTTGTGAATTTCTCGGGATTAGAACGGCACCTAAAGACGTAATCACTACCAACGCCATTTTAACTAATTTTTCGGCATACTCGTAATTACCGTTTTCGGAATCCAATCCCGTTATTAACCCGATTAAAGTTTTGTCTAGCGTCGTATATACGGAAGTTGCAATCGTTGGCAAAAACAGAATCAGCGTTGGCAACAGATGTCGCAACGGTTTGATATCTTTAATACTGACCTTTTTCAGTAATTTCGGAAGATACAGCCACAGCGAAACGTTGCTTAAAATTACAGAAAGACTTTGAATCAGCGCATAAAGCCCCAAATCGCTTTCTTTCTTTACGAAAACGAATATGCAAACGATACTCGCCGTTTTTATAAGGACGTTCCGAAGTACTATCTTTCCGAATTCTTCGTTACCCTGAAAGAAAAACGAAATATCGAACGCGACTGCAATTACGTCGATTGAAAGAATCCACATCAGCGAATTGTACCGCGCTTCGTAAACGTTCGTTAGAAGAAGCGTTAAATAAACGATTATCGTGACCGCCACGGGTATCAGTCGCGCAATAATGACTTCCCAGAACACGGCGCTCTGTTTCTCGCTGTCGTCGTGATTCTTGGCAATTTCCCTTTGAGCGTAGTAGCCGAACCCGAGCGCGGCAACAAGCGTAAAATAGGTACAAATTGAGAACGTGAAACTATACTGACCGGAACCGTCCGCCCCTAATACCCTTGCAACGTATGGGGTAACTGCAAGAGGAACGATTATGAGAAAGAGCTGATAGATAAGATTATAAAAATAATTTTTTACTATACTCTTCTTTTTGGGTTTATTCCGTTTTTCAAAATGAAGTGCCACGCTCTTGCTTACCTTTAAACGCTTTTGCCTTATAATCTTTTATCTTCTGTCATCAACAAAAAAATTTTATAAATCTTTTGGTTTTTTCTATAATCGGTACGCTTCCCACCATTTCAATTGGGCTATGGTATAGTTTTAGCTTCTGATGGTTCAACCATACGTTAAAGAGCCTTTCGGATAAGAAACCGAATACCCTGCTTTGATAAGTATCTCTCCCTTCCAAGACGATATTCTTCTCGGCGTAATTCAAAATATCAAAAAGCCACTCGCAATACAAATCGGTGTTTTGTTTACTCAGAACCATCATATTGCACATAACTGCCCGTTTCCCGTTTATAACCTTATCGAAATCCTCAACGTAATCGGGATATAAATTTTCCACGGCTTCTCTGCACGCGTCCAAATCGCTTATAATATGATTAGCTTTATAATACTCGTATAAAGACTTTTTGAATTTGAAATTTTGCGATACTATTCCGTCATACTTGTCCAGTATTGCGTCAATATCGCAGGGAGAAAGCGGATGATTTCTGAAAACAGAGTGCTTCTTGCCGAAAAATCTTCTGTAATGCTCTAATCCAACGTAATCCGAATTATCGTTTTTCCATATCCAGTATAATGCCGTCAATTCGCAATACGATGAGTTTTTAGACGATATGTTTTCCCCTTGACTATCGTAAATTCCGATATTTTTTAACGGGAAATTTTTCCCTACGCCGATGTACGTCCTGCCGCGAACGGGTTCTTCGATATCTTTATGAGAAACCACGTAAAGCGTAATATTTTTCATATTTTCTTACATTCCCCCGTCTGATATTTGCCCGTAAGCCACTTTTCGAAATAGAAATAATGCTCGTAAACCCTTTCGCCGGAAATATCGTAGTATTTGGTTAAATCATCTACCATCTTCTTGTTTTTATCTTTTGCAACGTAAACGACTTCCTCATCATATTTATTTACGTGCGAAAACAGAACCTTCTTATATTTAAGCTTTTTGAATTCCGCAAACAGTTCTTCCGAATAATTATCCCTATCGCTCATTATTACGAAAACGTTATCCAAAAGCACTCTTTTACTGCGCCTTTCCCAAGCCGATTTAGCTTCCGAAAAACTGCCGTAATGCAAAAAGTGGATTCTGATATCGCCTAAAATTCCGATAGGATATTGTTTGGCACTGCTATCCTCCTGCAAGCTTAATTGCAGATATCCGTTAAGATTCGAGCAAAATTTTATAAAGTCGGGACTTTCGATAAACAAATTAATAGTCGGAGATAAAAACTCTTTACCGAAATCGTGGTATAACAGTCCTCCGATGCAATTACACGAAATAATTGAAAAATCATTTTCAAAAGTATATCGTCTTACAACTTTACGACGCTTCTGAGCAATTGATTTTTTTATTTTATAAAATAATCTGCTGAAAATATTCATAAGCTGTTAGAACACGAATTGATAAGGCAAAACCTCAAGTCCGCCCATCCATACAACGGTGTACCCCGTATATACCGCATATGCGCACAAAATCAATACCAACAAAAGAATTTTTTTACGACTAGATGATGCCCTTTTGATTATTTTGGGTAGCAATAAAATCTGAGTAAACGCGGTTATTCTCGTTATTCTCATAAAAAACTCTTCGTTGTTCAGGAAAACCGATAATACGCACAGTACTAAAGTAATTAGCTGCAATAAAGCGTATTTCCTATACGCTTCGTCCTTTTCGTCATAATAGATATACGATATAATATAAATGAAAATATTTAATAAAACGAAAAGCAAAGAATATCCGCCGCCGCTGAAAGTGAAGTACGAATAACGGGTATATTTCAGTAATTCAACCAAAACAACGGCAAACAACGGCGTAAGAATAACGGCTACGCACGTAGTTATCAGATAATTTTTCTTGCTTAATTTTACTTTGAAAATTAAAAGAAACAACAAGAAAACAAAATTCGACAGATGGAAAAGTCCGCCGATTATTATATAAACGAGTGATTTAAACGGCTTATTATGAATCAGAACGCCCCAAATCGCCAATACCAGTCCCACGTATTGACGGACGTTATTTAACGACGCGAAAAAGAACGACGAAAAAACGAATAAAACTATACTTAAAACGGGGTTGTCCGAATAAGTGAAACAAATTTTAAAAGTATAGATTATTATTATTGCACCGCTTATGGCAAAGAGCCAGACGACGCTTAAATTCAATTTAACGAGAATTTCGTTCAGCAACATAAACAGCGGCTCGTTCTCATAAGGCCGCCATCCCAGCTTCACGTCCTCAAAGTATTTTACGTAAGTAAAAAAATAATCTGTACCGACGTCATATCTGAACGCCGTTACAAACCACAGAGGAAAACACGCCAAAAGAAAGAATATAATCTTTATCGACTTGTTTGTTTTTTTAGTTTTTCTGCCGTCATTATAGACGTATCTATCAATATATATTTTTGAAAATAATATAGTTAATAGAAGTGCTGTTACGTAAACCAACATAATATCGCTAAAACGTTCTCAATCAACTTTTTAAAAATATATTCAATTCTTCCGGCGTACCGAGTACGTGTATCTTATTACTGTCAACTATACCGATATTTACAGCCATACCTTTCTCTATCATAAGATTGTATAACGGAGCAATATACTTTTCGTTTTTTTCTAATTTACTCTTATCGGAATAATACTCATCGTATAAATTTTCAAATAATTTTGCCGTGGAAAAGTAATACGCTCCCAAAGTACAATTATCCGAAATTCTGACCTTCTCTCTTACTTCTACCGCATTTCCGTTTTCGTCAACTTTAACGAAACTCCAATGCGTACCGTCGGCGTGGAAGCAAGGTATGTAGCCGTCGCCCTTAATATCTTTAAAATTAAGTTCGTACGGCTCTACGTACGTATCTATATTGTAAACCATTATAGATTCGTCGGGCTCGCAGGACGGAATCGCCAACATACACGTTGAGGCTTGCCCGTCCGTCATATAATCGATAGAAATTATTTCAATATTTTTAATATTATATTCCGAGCACTTAGTGCGGATAAAATCCGCGCTGTCGTCCTCTTTTCTGACCACAAAAATATATTTAGAAACGTTTTCGTTATAACCGAGCAGACTGTCCATCGACCATTCGAAAAGAGTTTTTCCCTTTGCTTCAATCATATATTTCGGCACGTTGTAGCCTGCTTTTCTGAATCTGGACCCCAGTCCCGCCATCGTTATAATTACTATCATTTCAAAATAACCTTCTTATAAAGAGTCTTTTCTGGAACGCTTGCAAATCTCGTTGAGCGTATCAACGTCGTAATTTAAAAATTCATCGGGTCTGACCGTTCTGTCGTCCACGTAAAAACCTTTATGCCCCGGCCAAGGCTTTCCGAATATCACTTCGTCGTAGGGTATTTCCCACTTTTCCAGCCACTTGAAGAGCACTCTTGCCGTGTTCTTGTTTATCAATCCGATGTTTCCGTTATACGAATTCATATTGCGCGACGTAAATAGGATTATTTTTGCCCCGTTCTCTTTGTAAAAACGGATTTTATCCACTACGTTTGCATACGGAATCAAATCTTCATATTTTTCGTCTTTACTTTTAATAGGACATATCGTTCCGTCTATATCGAAAACAAAGGAATATTCTTTATACATATAAGTTTCTCTCGTGTTTAATTTTCTTTAATATCCAGAACGCGACCCAGAATTTCCAATCCCGTTCCCAACATCGCCATTTGGTGATTTGCGTTCTCCTTATGCAAAGGAATCATACTGAGGAACAGTAACGATTCGATTAATTCTATTTTGCTGAGATTCGTACCGATTTCTTTTTCGAACACGCGAATAAAAATCTTGTATATATCGAAATCCCTGTCTCTGTCAAGAATAGAAAAATCTATTCGGGTTTCTTCAACGTCGTACGACAGCGTAAACAAATCTTTGATTATAAAGTCGTATTTACCGTCAACGCTATGCAACAATTTCGCAAGCTCGTACCTGTAATCCCCGTAAACGTCAAAACAACCGAAAGCTCCCCTCGGGTCAATCAGTTTAATTGACGATAGGTTATTATCAATCATAATATTTGCAAAGCACAAGTCGCCGTGTATAATATAAAATTTATCGATATCGTATAGAAGTTCCGGCACTTTAACCTGCAAAATTTCCTGTATATCCGACAGCGATTTGTATTTGACGGAATTCACGGTTATAGGATTTTCGAAAAACTTTGCAAAATGAGTATCCTGTTTTAACTCGTTAAGGCGCTCCTGCGTCTTAAGCAAATACATATTTTCCAACGAATCGCGTATCTGCACTTCGCTTACGCTATACTTATGAAAATCGGAATATACGAAACGGATACGATTAAAAATCTCAAGCCATTGACTTTTCGTCAAATCCCCGTTCAAGAACAATTCGTGTATCGTGTGATAAGCATAATACTTCATTTCGATAAACGGGTCGGAATACGAAGTCGAATAGTCGAAAATTCTCGGACAGACGTACGCAAGGTCTCTCGGGAGCTTAACGTACCACAAAATTTCGCCTATGAATTTTTCTTTGTTGTCGCTCGATTTTCTTAATATCCCGCGGTCCCTATCTATGGTGATATGATTAAATTCACGGGCTTTAACTTCCAGCTGAGTGTTGTAATATTTATCTGCGTGTCCGATATCGAACCAGTTATCCGTTTTTATCGCTTTCATCGGGTGAGACTTACTATATAGCATCAGCGCATAATAGAAAGAACTCATCTGACGGTTTTGTACCGTAAAAGCCTCTTCCAGACATTCACGGAATTTATCACTGTCCGAGATTTGGAAAACGCCGACGAATAGTTTACCTTTCTCGTCCGTCGTGTAATTATCTTTTACTTTATCGTACACCTTTAAAATCTCGCCGTTGTTTTCTTCGAAGAAAGTCCAGGTTTCGGAAACGTAATCCTCCGAGTAAAAATAGGCGTCGTTATCGGACAAGTTGAATTTATCGAAAATAATCGTATCCGCAAAATTGATTATTACGGGATTATGGATATTTTCCAGCGAAAAATAAATAGTGTTACCCAAATCGTTCAATTCGGGTAACTTGTGAATTTTTATTCTTTTGTCAGAATAGGAAGAAAGTCTGCGCTTTGTTTCCTTAGCAGCTTCGAAGCACAAAATCTCTATCGTATCGCAATCGTTTTTATATTGGTCGTACAAAAAATCAAAAACTATTTTCTGATTGATAGGATAAACGATAGGCGTCAATTTACCTATTTTCTGTAATTCGTATGGAATTAATTTTGCACTCGGAATTATCAAACTCTTCATATTTTTTCCGTTTTGCGAAACTCTTTATTTCTTTCTGAAAACGAATCTGTAAAGCCTCGCTAATTTATCCCTAAAAAAGTAAATTATTAAGTAACGTAAATTGCATAAATTTATGGTTAATTTGCTCTTTGACTTAATACTTTTTCCCAAAAGCCGTTCAAGCTCGTTATGATAACAACCTAAGTAATCTCTTATATAACACCTGAGATAGTTGTCTATCTGCCTGTCAACCCGCTTTACGGAAAAGTATTTAAGATTATCGTTTTTTACTATCCTCTTTATCGACTTTATAGAAGTAAAAAGAATTTTACCCTGCCATCTTATTTTACAGCAACATTTGTCGTAATGCCGTAAATCCTTGAAAAGTATATTCGCCACCGTGGGAAAATAAACTTCCTCTCTGGGATACTTTTCTTCCTGATTCCTATAGTCATAATATTTGTCTATAGTCTGTCGCATTATAGCAAATAAATGCTTTTTATAGAAAGTACCCTCGATTTGCGAATAGAAATATCTGGTGCCGCCGCAATCTTCTATTATTTTCTTCAAATCGCAGTCTTTCTGCATACTTTCAAAATAATGCCAGTTGGATTTATCGAGAGCCTCACAACCATATTCGTATTCTGAAATAAAATCCTCAAGACCGCTTTTAACGAACATTTCATTCGAGGAAATCAGATAAAAGTATTCGTATTCAATTCCGCCGACGTATTTGAAATTACTTAAATGTGCCTGAATTAAATCTGCAAATCCTACCTTTAACCTTTCTTCGTTTATAAAAACGTTAGGAAAACTGCCAAGCTTTTCCTGAAACTGTTCTATCGTCAGCTCATCTTCCGGAAATTTCATCTCCGGATTGATATGGATTACGACTCCGATATTTTTATTGTAATGATATAAATTTATTAATTGGTCGATAACAACCGAAGGCTGTTCGTGAATTAATAAAGAAAACATTATTTTTATCATTAGTGAATCCTTTCCGATATCAATTTGTTATATAGCGATTCAAGCTTACTGCTCTCTGTTTCGATATTGAAGTCGTCGGGAATTAATGCCGAGCTTCTGTCCTTACGCTCGAAATTAACAATCTCTTCTATCCAGCCGTCCACGCTTTCTATAGGCAAAAAGCGGCAGTTATCCGTAAAGACGGTTTCCTCGGTAATCCTGTCGGAAAAAAGACACCTGCACGAAGCAACCTGAGCCTCTATGCCAGTTACGGGCAAACCCTCGAAAAAGCTGGGAAGCAGCATGATATCGAACAACGAATAATACTGCGCTATCTGGGTATTGCTCTTTACGAGAACGACGTTGCCGTTCAAACCGTTTGAATTAATCGAATCAATAATTTTCGGTTGTTCTTTTCCGTCGCCGATTAAAAACAGCTTAAAATCGAACCGTCTGTTTTTTAATTCCGTCGCAATATCAATCAGAAAAGGAATATTTTTCTGATTAGTGAACCTTCCGATAAATCCGAGAACCACAGTTCCGGCGTTTATCCCGTATGCGTCTCTGAGCTTTGAATTACTCTCCTCCGAATAGAAAAATTTGCGATAGTCTATTGCGTTTCTGATGACTTTAAATTCCCTCGTGCCGAACAAGTATTTGCCTGCAAGATTGGAGCAGGCAAAAAAATCCGTCGTATATTTAAGCCCTATTTTCTTTAAAAAACCGTTTCTGAAATTTTTGATTTTATTATCGCTGTTCTGAGTTGCGTGAGAATGAAGTATTCTTACGTTTATATTCTGCTTCTTTGCCTCCGAAAAGTAAAAATAAGACAAATTGGTTATATGGCAATGAATAATATCGTACCCGCCGCTTTTCAGCAATTTCCTTATTCTTCCTTTTAAGGTAAGCAACGAACGCAGGGAATAATCACCCATAAAAATTACTTTATTGCCGTTCGCAACTATTTCGTCAACATAATCCGAATGGTAATCGTAGTGCACTGCGAAATCGATAGCAAAGTCTTCGCGATTAAAATGCCGATAATAATTCATTGCATAACTGGAAACGCCGTTACAGTAATCCAATGCACCCATCACCATTAAAATTTTAATCTTAGCCATTTTCTTACCTTGCTTAAACGCAGAAATTTTTAATTTCTCAAAAATTTTTTATAAACGAACTCTCTTAAAAATCCGGGCATCAACGAAACCACAATCGTAGCAAACTTCGTTTTCAGATACTGTTTATAGCTGATATAGCCGTTTTTGTACATTAGCTTTTTGAATTTGATTATCGCTCTGCAATATCTTAAACCGCCTCTGCGCTTGTAAAAATCCTTACCTACGCGCATAAATACCAACGGCTCCTGAATATTGTAAGCGCGGTATCCTTTCGCCAGAACTCTTATCCACATATCGTAATCTTCGCAAAGATACATATCGCGATAATTACCGGCGTCGAGCAATACTTGTTTTTTTACCATTACCGAAGGATGCACGAAAGGGTTTCTCGTCTTCGAATAGGCGGATATCTCTTCGTTCGTTTCGGGCATATACCTGTAACTTTGAATATTATCCTCAGTATCGATAAATTCAATTGTATTGCTTCCGACCAAATCGTATTCGTTTTCTATAAGAACGGATAACTGTTTTTCAAATCTGTCCGGCGCGGATATATCGTCGCTGTCCATTCTCGCTATAATATCGTAGGTACATTGCTCAACCCCTGAGCACAGCACCTTTCCCAAGCCGTACTGCTCTTTGTAAGAAATAATCTTAAACAACGGATTGTCGATATATCGGTTTAAAACTTCGTCTAATTCAGGCGTCAAGTCCCCGTCTTTTATAATAACTATTTCGTTCGGTAAAAGAGTCTGATTCAACAAACTATCAATCGATTTTTCAAAATAGTCCGGTTTCTCTTTATAATAGACAGACATTAATACGCTAATTTTTTCCATAATCAAATCTCTCGATGCCTTACAAGTTCCGGCAAAGCGTAATTTTTATGTTAAATCAATTTTTTATACGGGATAATTTTATGAAATAAACCAAAATATTTTTATTTCGCTCCGCTTCCTTTTATAACGCTGAAAAACGTTTTGAAAATGATTTTCAAATCGAGCCACACCGAACGGTGTTCGACGTAATACAGCTCCATTTTCTGTCGTTCGCCGCTTGCGTACGTCGCGTTATTTCTTGCATACGCCTGCCAATACCCGGTTAGTCCGGGCTTGACGGTAAGCAACAATTCTTTCTGTTCGGGGGTGTAATATTTGTCCAATTCGTCGTTAAGCATAGGGCGCGGACCTACGACGGACATATTACCAAGAATGCAAATATTAAAGAGTATCTGCGGCAGTTCGTCTATCGACGCTTTTCTTATTTTTGCGCCGAAACATTTTCCGTTTTTACCGTCGCCCTCTTTTTTATATCCGATTAATCTCGGGTCGTCGTCAAGCTTATACTCGCGTTTGTATTCTTCCAGCTGTTCGGGCGTAAGCATCTTTTCAAGATTGTCGGCATTCTTTTTCATACTTCTGAACTTCCAGACTTTAAGAACCTTCCCCTTTTTGCCTACACGCTTCTGCTTGTAGAAAGGACTTCCGAAATCTTTGCATATAACTATTAACGCAACGACCGTTATAGGTAAGAGCAATATCACGCTTACTATCAAAGACGAAATAAAATCGAAAAGTCTCTTAAAAAACAAATAAATTACAAGACAAAAGCCCTTGCGTTTTTTAGGAACGTAGTCGGTAAAAATACGAGCTTCGTTTTCGCAATCCGCATTCGGAACGGCTTCTTTACCGTTACTCAATTCTTCGAATTGATAATTATTATCGATTTTACCGTTAACCGCTTCGTTTTCCAATGACAAACTCTCTTATCGTTTTTGATTTTTCTGCATAATTCGACAATTATTGATATTATTTATTATACAACATACCCGTAAATAAAGCAAGCATAAACGTAAACTTTACACCTAATAAACCCATATTTTACCAGCAGTATAATAAATTCTATTTCTTATATCTTATTATTGCCTTTTTACGGATAAAAAATTAATTATTTTCTTAATTGAGCAACTTACAAGCAGGCAAAAAATAATCCACCGTAAAATCGGTGGATTAATAATTTTTATTCTCTTTACGTTACTTTTTATACTCGCCCGAGATGATGGGTTCCCACCAGTCTCTGTTATCGAGATACCACTGAATCGTCTTTTTTATTCCGTCGGCAAACTTCGTTTCGGGCAGCCAGCCGAGCTCGCCGTGAATTTTAGCGGGGTCTATTGCGTAACGCATATCGTGTCCCTTTCTGTCGGCAACGTGCGTTATAAGACTTTCGGGTTTGCCGAGAGCGGCGCATATAAGCTTAACGATATCGATATTCTTCATTTCGTTATGCCCGCCGATATTGTAAACCTCGCCTTCGCGCCCTTTATGAATTATCAAATCTATCGCCTTGCAGTGGTCCTCGACGTAGAGCCAGTCGCGCACGTTAAGACCTTCGCCGTAAACGGGTAAAGGCTTATCCGCAAGAGCGTTGATTATCATTAGCGGTATAAGCTTTTCGGGGAAATGATAAGGACCGTAATTGTTGGAGCATCTGCTTATCGATACTGGCAGTTTATAAGTCCTGTAAAAAGCCAAAACAAGCAAGTCTGCGGAAGCTTTGGAGCTTGAATACGGACTGCTTGTATGAATGGGGGTATTTTCTGTAAAGAACAAGTCGGGACGGTCGAGCGGCAAATCCCCGTAAACCTCGTCCGTCGATACCTGATGATAGCGCTTGATACCGTATTTACGGCACGCGTCCATTAAAACCGCCGTGCCGAGAATATTCGTGCGCAAGAATTTTTCGGGAGTTTCGATACTTCTGTCCACGTGGCTTTCAGCCGCAAAGTTTACGACTATATCGGGATGCTCCTCCTCGAAAAGGGAATATACGCACTTTCTGCTGCAGATATCACCCTTCACGAATCTGAAATTGGGATTATCCATTACGGAAGCGAGCGTTGAAAGATTACCCGCATAAGTAAGCTTATCGAGGCAGATTATGCGGTAATCGGGATGTTTGTCCAACATATGGAAAATAAAGTTGCTTCCTATAAAACCTGCACCGCCGGTCACGATAACGTTCATATTATACCGTCCGAATTTTCGCGCAGGCGAAGGATTGCTTCCACCCTTTCAAGGACGCTCTCTAAACCGTAGCGGGTTTGGGCGGAAGTCGCCACGATATCGCCCGCGCCGCATTTATAGAAAGATGCGATTGCGCTTACGTTTTTTGCAATCTGCGCGCGGGAAAGCTTATCCGCCTTGGTTGCGACGACGGTAAACGGAATGATATGATAGTACAGATATTCCGACATAGCGATATCGTCCGCAGTCGGGTTGTGGCGAATATCGCAAAGCGCGAAAACGTGCGCGATATTCTGCTTTTCGGCAAAGAAATCGTCGAGAAGTTCCGCCCATTTCGCCTTCTCCGCTTTGCTGACTTTCGCGTAGCCGTAGCCGGGCAAATCGGCGGGCACGAACGCGCCGA